>NZ_BCYU01000010.1 GCF_001598355.1 Sphingomonas asaccharolytica NBRC 15499 | reverse complement strand
CCCGCCGGTTTCGACCGGCGGGTCGCAACCATCCTTACGAACCTGCTCGAGGACGATCGTGATGACCGAGACCTACCACAAGGAGCATTTGCTGGATCGAGCCGCGATGGTGGCGATGCGCGCCATGATCGCGCTCCAGCCGGCAGCCGATCTCAGCCCCGATGGCCGCGCCGCGTTCGACGACCTGATGGGCAGGACCCCGCGGGCTGACACCGTCACCTACGAAGCAGCCGAGATCGGTGGCGTTCCCGGCTGGTGGTGCCGCACAGCGGAGGCGACGCCGGGCACCGCGATCCTGTATTTTCATGGCGGCGCGTATGTCGTTGGTTCGGCACAGGCTTACCGCAACTTCGTCGGGCAGATCGTGGCCCGGGCCAAGGTCGATGCGTTCATTCCCGACTATGGCCTTGCGCCCGAACGGCCCTTTCCTGCGGCGGTCGAAGACGGCGATGCGGCCTATCATGGGCTGGTGGCGGCTGGCATATCCAGGATTGCGATCCTCGGCGATTCGGCGGGTGGCGGCCTGGCGCTCGTCATCGCGACGCGGATGACCGCCGCCGCACGGAACGGCTTGGCGCCGAAACCGGTCGCCGCCGTGGTCATTTCCCCCTGGACCGATCTGGCGTTGACCGGCGATAGCATGACGACGCGTGCCGCGCACGATCCGTTGCTCACCGGTGAGGCATTGGAGCGGGCACGCATCACCTATCTCGGAGCAACCGATCCAAAGGTTCCGGAGGCCTCGCCTCTCTATGCCGATCTCGCCGGCTTTCCTCCTGTCATGCTGCATGTTGGCGAGGATGAGATCCTGCTAACCGATGCGCAACGCATGGCCGACAGCATCGTAACTGCCAGTTCGCCCGCCGAGCTCCACGTTTGGCAGGGGATGGCCCATGTGTTCCCGGCAAACCTCGCTCTTCTGAAGGCCGCGGCGCAAGCGCTCGATATCGTCGCGACCTTCGTGCGTCTTAATCTGCGTGCATAGGCGCTCGGACACGGTTCCCAACAATTTTTGGAAGGAGATTTCCATGACTCGCATCCTGTTCGTTGGCCAGAAGCCCGAAACCGTGGACTTCTCGGACCCGTCGCTGCCGCCGGGGTTCGATGCGGAAAAAATCAATGCGGGGATCGCCGTCGCGGTCGCGCAGATTCACGAGCGCGGCTGGGATGGCGATACCTGCATGATCACGCCCGACGACGCCGGACGCGCCATGCTCGAAACGCAGTTGAACAGTGCGCGCTATGATTGCGTCGTGATCGGCGGCGGTCTGAGGATTCCACCGAAGAGCCTCGCCCTGTTCGAAATGGTGGTTAACGCCGTCCACAAGGCGGCCCCCAACGCGACGATCGCGTTCAACAGCCGTCCCGAAGACACCGCTGACGCCGCTGCTCGTACCCTGCGTCCGGCTGACTAGCCAAAGACATCTCCGGCGGATTGCCGGACAACCACTGGATTATTACGTCCAGGGCGTCCGCAGTTTGCTCGCCGAGGCGAACCCCGAACGTCAACCCGAGTGGCGCGCCACGCCCAACAGCCCCGGCACATACGACTCGCCGGCAGACGCCCCGGCCCCCCACCATCCGCCCCGCTCACAGACGATCGAGGATTAGCCGATGCGCCCTAGCTGATCGATAATGTCGCTATGTCGAGCGCCGAGCTCCCGCCCTCGCCCTGCGTGGTTACGGGACCCGCAACATTTGACGTCAGATGTCGCGCCGCATCGCATATCGAAGCATGAAGGGCGTCACGACTGCGGCTAGCGTTGCACCGTACACGATCTTGACGGCCAATAATGTCGAAAAGCCGACATCGGCTACCCACCCGGTGCCGAGGGCGGCGTGCACGGCTAAACCAGCCACGATGGCGATCAGGGCGGCACAAACCGCGCGGACGGGCAGCGACCAGCGCGGCGGCAACCCAGGCAGCGGGGCCAACACGCCAACCTGGAGCCGACGCAACGTCAGAAATCCGGGAACCAGCACGCTCATCAACGTGATCATGAAGCTCTGCGGTATGGAATCGAGCGTGATTGCGCGCATCGAAATCGACGACGCCCCGCCGAACATCAACCAAGCGAAACCAACACTGATCACGGTATTGATCACAACGCTGATTACGGTTTCCCCAACGACATACCGACGTTGTTCCGGCGTCATCGCGTCAGAACCGGGCAAGGTCGTTCGCGACGGTGATGGGGCCTGCAAAAATCGCGGCCATTCCCTTGGTGTAGCCCGACAGGTCTGTCTCATCGTCCATGCCTGGCGAGAGATGTGTCAGCACTACCCGCTTGCATCCCGCCGTGCTCGCAAGGCGCGCAACGCTTTCCGGCGCCAGATGATCTTGCTCCATGTGCGCGATCATCGGGCCGAGCACCGCAGGGGGGATGTCGCCGGCCCGCCGCAAGATCGCCGCCATTGCTGACAGGTCGATGACTTCACTCACCAAAAGATCGCAGCCCTTGGCAAGCAACGGCAGGCGCGCCGATGGCCCGGTATCGCCCGTATAGACGATCGTGCGGTCCTTGGTTTCGATACGAAATGAATAGGAGCGCGCCGAGGCAGCAGCCGCGCTTCCCGGCGGGAAGTGATAGTGATCGTTCGTGATCGCGAGCACGCGAATATTCACGTCGCGATACACTTCCCTGGGCGTATCGAGCATCGACGGCAAATCCCGCGGCGCCAGCGTCGCGCGGATCGCCGGCATCGGCGGCCCACCGATCGTGATCGGCGCCAGCTCGGTCGCGCGATATGCCGACGCGATCCCGTCCACCATATTCGTCATCCCGGGCGGGCCGATGACTGGCAGCGGCGTACGGTCGTCGAGCAACCAGCGCGTCAAGAGCAGTGGCGCCAGACCGCCGACATGATCGATGTGATGGTGCGACACGAATATCGCGCGGACCGCATGCACCGACAACCCCGCCGCGGCGAGCTGGCGCTGCGTCCCATCGCCCGCATCGAATAGATAGACCGCGCCGTTGACGACCAGGGCATTGGCCGGTTCCGAGCGTTTGACCCGCGTCAGCGGCCCGCCCCCGGTGCCCAGCGTGACAAACTGAGCGAGGCCCGGTGCCTGCTTCGCGGTCGCCACAGGCGTGGCGGATAGCCCGAACGCCGCCAGCCAGATAGCCGCCGCAGCCCGCATCAGAACTTCATGCTCCCCCGCACGCCATAGGTGCGTGGTGGCCGCAACTGGTTATAGACCGTACCCCCTTTGGCCGGGCTCTGCAGTGAGTTGGAGAAGACCAGCTTGTTCTCGATATTGTTGATGAAGCCAGTCAGCGAATAGCGCCCATTCGCCGTTTCATAGGTCAGGCGGGCGTTCGACATCATGTAGGAACCCTGCTGACCCAGCGCGAGATATTCGATCGACAGGAAGCGTGACGATTCGATGCGGGTGTCCGCGCCGGCGATGATCCGACCCGAATTCCCCAGCTGGAATGTGTGCTGATAGCCGGCATTGATCGACCAGGTCGGGGCGTTGACGACCGGTCGTCCCGAGCAATTCACGTTGTAGATGCGTGCCTGGGGACTCGCGCCCGTCAAGCTGGTCACCGCGGTCGCGCAGCCGACGACCGGCGCGACGCCAGTGGTCGAATAGGCTTGATATTGCAGCGAATCGTAACGCGCGTGGAGATACTGGACGTTGGCAGTGAAGAGATCGTCGCGCGTCGGCTGGAACTGGAGTTCGGCCTCGGCACCGTAGATGGTCGCCTGGCCGGCATTCTCGGTCGCAAAGATCGGGCCGAAGATCGGACCGCCCGGCGTGCTGGCGACCTGCACCGCGCCGAGATGGGTGACCTGCTGGTCACGATAGTCCCAGTAGAATGCTTCGATGTTGAGCTGGAGCTTGTTGTCGAAGAAGCGGTTCTTCGATCCTACCGTGTAGGCGCGCAGCGTCTCGGGCTTCGAATAATTGAGACCTTCGGCAGCGAACAGCACACCGGATTTGAACCCGGTCGATACCGACGCATAAAGCAACGATCGCGGCCCGAGATCGAACTCCAATCCTGCCTTCCAGGTCACCTTGCTGAACGACACGTCGCTCTTTGGGAAAGACCGAATATCGGCGATGATCGGCACCAGCGGGAAAACGCCGGGGACGAAGCCGACAAACGGCAGAGTGTGAGCCTCGGTATCCTGTGTTTTGTTGTCATGCGTATAGCGCAGGCCACCGGTGAGGCGGAGCGTGTTGGTCAGCGAATAGGTTCCCTGACCGAAAAAGGCGTAGCTGTCGGTGCCAAGTCGCGAATTGATGCGAGTTCCATTGCTACCCTGATCGAAGAACTGATTGGCCGTCACATGCTCGGTAAAATAATAGCTGCCGAGCACCCAATTCAGCGGCCCGGACTTGTTCGATAGTCGCGTCTCGAGCGACATCTGATCGGAATTCTCGGTCACGTCGATCAGGAAGCTCGACGCATAGCTGACGAAGTCGAGATCGGTCTTGCGATAGGCCGGGATGACCGTCAGCTTGGCGAAACCGAGATCGGCGTTGATCGTCATCGATGCGCCGAAAAAGCGGTTGTCCTGATAGCCGTCGTTACGAGCGATGAACTGCGGGACCGGTGCGGTCGGCGCGCGGGTCAGGTACTCGGCGATGACGCGCGGGTCGCTCGGCCCGAGGCGGTTCTTGCCGTCGAGCAGCGGCATGATCGTACCACCGGATCCCTTGCCACCGACATGGGCATAATCGATCGATAGGGTGGCATCGAGGCCTGTACCGGTCTCGCCGCGTAACTGGCCGCGCACCGCCCGGGTATCCTCATCGTCATACCCGTCGCTGTAATAGCCGTCATGCTTGGCATATTGCCCGGCGAGGCGGAACGCGACGTGCTCGCCGATCGGCACGTTGATCGCGCCCGATCCCTTGATCGCATTGTAATTGCCATATTCGGCGTTGAGATAACCGCCCAACTCGCCAAATTTCGGTTTGGCCGTGATGACGTTGAGCGCGCCGCCGGTCGCGTTACGGCCATAGAGCGTGCCTTGCGGTCCCTTCAGCACCTCGATCCGCTCAAGATCGTAGAACAGGCCAGCCGGCGCCGCGGGGCGCGACAGGTAAACACCGTCGAGGTTGAAGGCGACGCCTTGCTCGGCAAAGGCATTCGAGCCGAACGTGCCGACGCCACGCAGATAGATTTGGGTGAACGACGCCGCTGGCGCGATCTGCAGCGACGGTACCAGCCGCGTCAGGTCGGTCGCCTGACTGATGCTGTTCTTGGTCAGCGTGTCGCCGGCGACCGCGCTGACCGCGATCGCGGCCTTTTGCAAAGTCTCCTCGCGCCGCTGCGCCGTGACCACGATGTCGGGAATGCCCTGTGGCGCCTCGGCGGATTCGGTCGGAGTCGGCGCGGTCTGGGCGACGGCGGGCATCGCCGCGATCAGCGCAGCCGGCGCCACCGATAGCTCCAGCAGGCGGGTGACTTTCATGTATTCCTCCCCAGTCGCGCCCCTATTGCGGGGTCGCTCGTTTCGGCCACGGTTCTGCGTCGGGAGGATGCATAAGAAAAATCATTTGTTGTGATTGAATACCAATCATGGCGTGAATAGTATGCGCGAATGCGGTTCCAGGGGCTCGACCTTAATCTGCTCGTCGCGCTCGATGTCCTGATCGAGGAGCGCAGCGTCTCGCGGGCGGCAGAGCGGCTCCATCTCAGTCAGCCGGCCATGAGCGCGGCGCTGCGCCGGTTGCGCGATTATTTCCACGATCCGATCCTGTCTGCGCACGGCAAGAAGATGATCCCCACGCCGCATGCCCTACGCTTGCGTGACGCGCTGCGTGCCCTTCTGACCGACGTCGAACGCATGGTGTCGTTGTCGACCCAATTCGATCCCGCGACGTCGCAGCGCCGCTTCCGGATCGGAGCGTCAGACTATCTTTCGATCGTCTTGTTTACCCACCTCGTCTCCGAACTCGAACAGGTCGCGCCGGGCGTGTCGCTCGAGCTGGTTCCTCCATCCGACGCCATGGCGGCGATGCTCGATCAGGGCGAACTCGACTTGATGATCACACCTGCCGAGCATGTCTCTCCGGACCATCCCAGCGAATTGCTGTTCGAGGAGCGCCACGTGGTAGCTGGCTGGGCCGGTAATCCGCTGGTGCAAAGGCCGCTGAGCGAGGAGGACTTCCTCGCCGCCGGACATGTCGCAGTGGAGATCGGCCGCCTGCGCCCAACGTCGTTTGCCGAGAAGTTTCTTCGCGAGCAGGGCAAGGAGCGGCGGATCGAGGTGCTCGTCTCGTCCTTCGCGGTCGCGCCGGAGATGCTCGTCAACACGCGTCGCCTCGCGGTGATGCACGAACGCCTCGCTCGCGCCTATGCCGAACGCATCGCGATCTGCTTCGTCGAAATGCCCTTTGGCTTTCCGGTGATGCGCGAAATGCTGCAATATAATCGAACACGCAGCGAGGATGCCGGGCTGCGCTGGTTGATCGCCCTCATCAAGCAAGTTACAGATCATTCATAGAATTTATGCTCACGCATAAAAACGTTCATTTTTACAGATGGAATGATCCGCCTCAATAAGGTGGCGCGAATGGATCGGCAGGACAGCCGGCGGCGCCAATTTGGGACGGATGCGTGAACACTCTGAATATCCTCGTCGTCGGCGGCGGCATCGGCGGACTGACCTCGGCCATCGCCCTTCGGCGCGCTGGCTTTGACGTCACGATCGTCGAGAAAGACCCCGATTGGTCGGTCTATGGCGTCGGCATCATTCAACAGGCCAATGTCATCCGCGCGATGGCGGACCTTGGCATCATCGACGATTATCTCGGCGCCGGTTTTGGCTTCGATCAGGTTGAAATCTATGTCCCGAGCGGCCAGCGGGTCGCGATCATCCCGTCGCCCAGACTGACGCCCGGCTACCCAGCCAATGTCGGCATCGGCCGCCGCGCCCTGCATCAGGTGCTTGGCGATCGGGCTATCGCGGCAGGGGCGGCGATCCGGCTCGGGGTGACGGTGGGCGCGCTCGACGACGACGGCGAGGGCGAGGGCGTCGATGTAACGTTTTCGGACGGCACGCGCGGACGCTACGACATCGCGATCGGCGCGGACGGGCTCTATTCCCAGATGAGAGATCACGTCGCGCCTGAGGCGGCGCCGCCGGCGTTCGTCGGCCAGGGCGTATGGCGCTACAACTTTCCCCGCCCCGCCGACGTCACGGCCTTGTGCGCCTTTGACGGACCGATCGGCGTCGGCCTCGTGCCGTTGTCCGACACCCTCATGTACATGTACGTGACCACGCCCGAGCCGGAGAACCGGCGCTACCCGCGCACCGGGCTTGCCGCCGAGATGCGCTCGAAACTGACCGGTCAGCCGCCGCGCATCGCGGAATTGGCCGAGCAGATCATCGACGACGACGCGGTGGTCTACAAGCCGCTCGAATGGATCATGCTCGAAGGGCCGTGGCATCGCGGGCGCGTCGTGCTGATCGGCGACGCCGTCCACGCGACCACGCCACATCTCGGCCAGGGCGCGGGCATGGCGATCGAGGACAGCATCGTGCTGGCCGAGGAACTTGTGCGACACCCGAATCCCGAGGCGGCGTTCGCCGCCTTCCGCGCGCGCCGGATCGATCGCTGCCGCTACATCGTCGAGCAATCGAAGGCGATCAGCTTCGGCCAGACCGGACAAGGACCCCGGGTCGACCAGGGCAAGGTTACCCACGAAATGTTCCAGATCACGGCGCAGCCGATCTGATGACGCTCACGCTCGTTCAGGCCCGCACCATCGCGGACAAGACGCTCGCCGAAGGCATCGCCCGCGGCTTCGCACCTTTATGTGCAACTGTCCTCGACGCCGGCGGCCACGCTCTCGCTTTGTTGCGCGACGAACGGGCGTCGATCTCGCGACCGGAGATCGCCACCGCCAAGGCGGCTGGTTGCCTGGGCATGGGTTTCGGCGGGCGCGAATTGGCACGCCGGGCCGAGGCCGTGCCGGGTTTCTTCACCGCGTTGACCGGCGTATTTCCCAAGGGCATCGTGCCTGTCGCCGGCGGCGTGCTGATCCGCGATGCGGCCGGCGCCTTGCTCGGCGCGGTCGGCGTTAGCGGAGATACCTCGGACAATGACGAGATCTGCGCGCTCGCCGGCATCGCCGCAGTCGCTCTCGTTGCGGACACCGGCGCATGAACGCGACGCTGTTCAGCAACGTGAACGTGTTCGATGGTAGCGGCGCAGCGCGCTTCCCCGGCGAGGTGCTGGTGCGCAACGAACATATCGTCGCGGTGGCGCGCGGCGACGAGCGCCTGCCGCGCGACGGCGCCGAACTGCTCGACGGCAAGGGTGCGACATTGATGCCGGGCATGGTCGAGGCGCATGCGCATCTGACCTGGCCGAGTTCGGTCGAGCGGGTGATCGACAGCATGAAGTTGCCGCCCGAAGAACATCTGCTGGTGACGGCGCAAAACGCCCGCATCACGCTCGATCATGGTTTCACCAGTGCCTATTCGGCAGGCTCGCTCGGCGAGCGGTTCGAGCCGGCACTGCGCGACATGATCGATGCCGGCCATCTGCCCGGCCCGCGCCTCCGCGCGTCCGCCCTGGAAAAAGGCGCCGAGGGGGTAATGGGCGTTCCCGCCGGCCACGACCCGACCCATGACCGCAGCATCGACGGTCTGCGCCGTTACGTCGCCGATATGAAGGCGCTGGGCTGCGACACGATCAAGTTTCTGATGTCGAGCGACGAGGGCTTTGCGCCGGGCGGTAGCCAAGTGTTGATGTATTCCGAAGAGGAGGCGCAGGCGATCGGCGAAGCCGCGCGGGAAACCGGCATCTGGCTGGCGTGTCACGCTCAGGCATCGGAAGCCGTTAAACGCGCGGTGCGGGCGGGGTTCCGTGCCATCTTTCACTGTACCTATGCGGATACCGAGGCGCTCGACATGCTCGAGGCGAAGCGCGACGAACTGTTCGTCGCACCGGCGCCCGGCTTACTCTACGCGCGTTGCCACGAGGCACAAGCCTTCGGGATCGGCACGGCTGAGGCCGAGAAAATGGGCGCAGTCTCCGGACTCGAACTGATGCAACAAGTCATCCCCCAAATGCGCAAGCGCGGCATTCGTGTGCTGCCCGGTGGTGACTACGGCTTTCCTTACAATCCGATTGGCCGCAACGCGCGCGACCTCGACCTCTTTGTGCGCCTGTTCGGCTTCTCACCAGCGGAGGCGCTCGCCGCAGCCACTGGCCAGGGCGGAGTATTGATGGACCTGCCGGTCGGCGTGATCCGCGCGGGGCATTTCGCCGACATCCTGCTCGTCGATGGTGATCCGACTGCGGACGTGACCGTCCTGCAGGGCAAGTCAAACCTTGCTGCAATCATGAAGGGCGGCCGCTTCCACAAGCGCCCGGCCGTAACTCTCCACTGAAGGACTAGACGATGAGTCGTGTGACCGAAATCCGCTATGTGGGCTATGGCGTGCCCGATCTCGAGGCTGAGCGTGCGTTTTACGCGGAAAAGTGGGGCCTGAAGCAGGTCGAGGAGCGCGACGGACTCATCTATTTCGCGACCGAAGGACATGACGAACTTTTCGTCGTTCGGCTCCGCGCGTCAGACACCAAGCGTATCGATGTCGTTGCCCTCGCGACCCACACGCGCGCTGATGTCGACACGCTGCACGACAAGGTAATCGCCGCGGGATGCCGGATCGTATTTCCGCCCAAAGACCTCGAAGGTTTCGGCGCCGGCTATGGCTTCCGCTTTTTCAGCCCAGACGGGCTTACCTTCGAAATTTCCAGCGACGTCGCGCGCGGGCCAGTGCGCGAAATGCATCGCTGGGACGCGGTGCCGCAGAAGATCAGCCACATCGTTTTCCATTCGCCCGACCACAAAGCAGCGACGCAGTTCTTCATCGACGTACTCGGGTTCAAGCTGAGTGACTGGCTGGGCGATTTCATGAGCTTCCTTCGGTGCAACGAATGGCACCACCGCATCGCCTTCCTGCCCGGGCCACCCTGCCTCAATCACGTCGCCTACGACATGCTCGGCGTCGACGACATGATGCGCGGCATCCACAATTTGAAACAGAAGCAAGTCGACATCAACTGGGGCCCCGGCCGCCACACCGCGGGCAACAACACGTTCAGCTACTTCGTCACCCCCAATGGCTTCGCGGTCGAATATACTTCGGAGCTGGAAGAAGTGGACGACGCCACCTGGCAGCCGACGGTCCATAAGCCGGCGC
Source organism: Sphingomonas asaccharolytica NBRC 15499 (assembly GCF_001598355.1). GTDB lineage: Bacteria > Pseudomonadota > Alphaproteobacteria > Sphingomonadales > Sphingomonadaceae > Sphingomonas > Sphingomonas asaccharolytica. The sequence continues at coordinate 68,593 of NZ_BCYU01000010.1, read as the reverse complement.
CGCTGGTCATGGACCAATGGGGCATTGGCGTCGGCGGGCCGCAAACCATGCCGCATCCAGCACCCGATGCCGGCCTGTTCCAGGCGGTCGAGGCCTGATCCGATGGCGCTGTTCCAATATTTCCCGAACTATGTGTGGAATCTCAGCCTCGCGATTGCGCTCGAAAGCGGTGCGCGGATCGGCGAGATCGTCGATATGTGCCAGCCCATTCGCGACGCGGCGAACAACGGCACCGATGCCGGCACCGCAGAGTTCCTCGCCGAATGGGTGAAAATGGCCGACAAGCTCATCGGCCTTGCCGATGAAGACGAGGCCAAGGGGCGAACGCTGTCGGCGGGGACAAAGCTGCAACGCGCCGCGCTCTACCTGTTTACCGCCGAGCGCATGCAGGGCCATGGCCATCCCGGACGCGGCGAGACCTTCGCCAAGGCGCGCGCCGCCTTCGAAAAGGGGACTGCCTTCGCGCGCGAAAATTGCGAGCGCGTTGAGATTCCGATCGACGGCGGCGTCATGCCGGCCCTCTACACTCGCGCACCCGGTCATGGACCGAAGCCGGTCGTGGTCTATTGCAACGGCCTCGACAGCTGCAAGGAACTCCTGTTCTGGTCGCGACTGCCCCACGCGCTTGCGGCGCGCGGCATATCGACATTGTGCGTCGATCAACCCGGCACGGGGGAAACGCTCAGACTGCAGGGTCTACCGGCCATGCCGGAGAGCGAGCATTGGGCGTCAAAGGCGGTCGACTGGCTTGAGGCGCGGGCCGAAATCGACCCCAAGCGCATCGGCATGACCGGCATCTCGCTCGGCGGCCATTATGCGCCGCGGGCCGTCGCGTTCGAGCCGCGATTTGCCAGCGGCGCGGTGTGGGGCGCCAATCACAATTGGGCGGAGGTGCAGCAGAAGCGCTTGCGTCGCGAAGGCGAGAACCCCGTTCCCCATTATTGGGCACATGTGAGGTGGGTGTTCGGCGCCAGCGACATGGACGATTTCTTCCGACGCGCCGAGGGAATGACGCTGAACGGCGTGATGGATCGCATCAAGGTACCGTTTCTCGTCACGCACGGCGCCGAAGACCGCCAGATTTCGGTCGACTATGCGCACCAGAGCTACGACCAGCTCACCAACTCCCCGCGCCGCGAATTGCGGATTTTCACCGCGCGCGAAGGCGGCGTCGAGCATGTGGGCGCGGACAATATGAGCTTTGGCCGCGACTATATCGCCGACTGGTTCGCCGACACGCTGGGCGGACACACCGGGTGAGTGTTCCGGCGCTCGCGGTCGATCCGTTCGACGAGGACTTCCTGAGCGATCCGGCCGCGCACCACGCCGCGCTGCGCGACGCAGGCCCGGTGGTGTGGCTCGAACCGATCGAATGCTACGCAATGGCGCGTCACGCCGAGGTGTCGAAAGCGCTCGGCGACCATGGAACCTACTGCTCCGGCCGCGGTGTAGGTCTTGCCGATTTTTCGCGAGAAGCGCCCTGGCGTCCGCCGTCGTTGCTGCTTGAGGCCGACCCGCCGCTGCACGACCGCACGCGCGGTCTGATGAACAAGGTCGTATCGCTCAAGGCACTGCAGGAGGTCCGCCCCCTCTGGAGCGCCAGGGCACACGAACTGGTCGACTGCCTCTTGGAAAAGCGACGTTTCGATGCCGTGACCGAGCTCGGCGAAGCCTATCCGATGCTGGTGTTCCCGGACACGGTGGGTGTTCCGAGCGAGGGTCGCGACTGTCTGCTCACCTACGCCGCCGCGGTGTTCAACGCATTCGGTCCGCGAAACGCGATATTTGAGCAGGGCGAGGCCGCCGCGGCCCACGCGGTTGGCTGGGTGGCTAACGCATGCCGCCGGGAATCGCTGGCGGACGGTAGCTGGGGCGCGTCCATCCACGACAAGGCGGTCGACTATGACTTGAGCGAGGCGGAAGCCGAACGGCTCGTGCGGTCGCTCCTCTCCGCAGGGGTCGATACCACGGTCAACGGCATCGGCATCATGATGCTCGCCTTCGCGAGCTTCCCCGAGCAATGGGCGCGGCTGCGCGCCGAGCCAAAGCTTGCACGCCGCGCGCTTGACGAGAGCCTGCGGTGGGATTCCACCGTTCAGACGTTCTTCCGCACGACCACGCGCGCGGTCGACGTCGACGGTGCAACGATCCCTGAAGGCTCCAAAGTCGTCCTGTTTCTCGCCGCCGCCAATCGCGACCCGCGCCGCTGGGAGAGCCCTGAACAGTTCGATCTCACGCGCGCCACCAGCGGGCATGTGGGCTTTGGCCATGGCATCCACCAATGCCTGGGCCAGATGGTCGCACGCCTCGAAGCCGAACTGGTGCTCGAAGCGCTCATTCCGCGCGTCGCCGAAATCCGCCTCGCAGGTGAGCCGGTGCGCCGGCTCAACAACACCCTTCACGCACTGGCCAGCCTGCCGGTCGAAATCCTTCCAGCTTGAGGACATTCCCATGACACGCCGCTTCGTCGATCTGTCGATCACGCTTGACCCTGAAGTGATCACGGACCCGCCGTTCATGCGTCCACAGATTACGTACCAGTCACATGGCGAGACCGTGAAGGAAGCCCAGTTCTTCTTCCCCGGGGTCGCCGCGGAGCAATTCCCGGGAGGCCAGGGTTTCGCCGCTGCGGAAACGGTGGTGATGAGCACGCACAACGGCACGCACCTCGATGCCCCCTGGCATTACCACCCGACGATGGACGGCGGCGAGCGCGCCATTACCATCGACGAGGTCCCGCTCGATTGGTGCTTTCGACCAGGCGTGAAGCTCGACTTCCGACACTTCGCCGATGGCTATGTGGTCACCGCCGATGACGTCGCAGCCGAATTGGCACGCATCGACTATGAACTCCAGCCGCTCGACATCGTATTGGTCAATACCGCCGCCGGCGCCGCGCTGGGCGATCCGCGGTTCGTCGATATTGGCTGTGGCATGGGGTACGACGCGACGATGTATCTGACGTCGCGCGGCGTTCGCGTGACGGGGACCGACGCTTGGTCGTGGGACGCGCCGTTCAGCTATACCGCGCAACGTGTCAGCGAGACCGGCGACACGTCGCTGATCTGGGAAGGCCACAAAGCCGGCCGCGACATCGGCTATTGTCACCTCGAAAAGCTGCACAACCTTGAGGCGCTGCCGGCGTTCGGCTTCACGGTCAGCTGCTTCCCCCACAAGGTGAAGGCGGGTTCGGCCGGATGGACTCGCGCCGTCGCGATCTTCGAAGACTGAACGACGTGATGAGCAGGCACTAGGCACCATGCGCGTCGTCGTCACCGGAGCGGGCGGATTCGTCGGGCGTTCGCTCCTCCTGCGCCTTGCCGATGAAGGACATCAGGTGGTGGCGCTCGATCACATCGCCCCGGGCGCGCATGGGGGCGATGTGCTTGTCGGCGACCTCACCGACCCCGGGATCATCGCGCGCGCATTAGCTGGGGGCTGCGATGCGGTCGTGCATTTGGCGACCATGCCCGGCGGCGCAGCGGAAGTTGATCCGATTGGCGCGCGCCGAATCAACATCGATGCAACGATCGCGCTGAGCGAGGCCGCCGCTGCCGCCGGCGCCGAGCCCCGCTTTGTCTTTGCGAGCAGCATCGCTGTACTGGGCTCGCCTCTGCCCCCGGTGGTCGATGATGACACGCCGCTGCGCCCACAGCTCGTCTATGGCGCGCACAAGGCGATGATCGAGCAGTGGCTCGCCACACTGTCGCGGCGCGGCGCAGTGGACGCCGTATCGATACGATTGCCAGGGATCGTCGCGCGCCCGCCCGGTCCGTCCGGCATGAAATCCGCGTTCATGAGCGAAGTGTTCCATGCGTTGCGCGCCGGCGTACCGTTCACCAGTCCGATCGCAGCCGATGCGACGATGTGGCTGATGTCCATCGACACGGTCGTGAACGCATTCTTACATGCGTTGACGCTGGAAGCGCCGCTGCCCGACAGTCGCGCGATCACGCTTCCAGCGCTGCAAGTGCGGATGGACGAACTGATCGCGGCGATTGCCCGTCAAACTGGCGCGGACACTAGCCGCGTCGCGTATGCCCCGGACCGCGATCTACAGGCCGCGTTCGGAGCGTATCCTCCCCTTTCCAGTCCCACCGCCGAAGCGCTTGGCTTCGCCCATGATGGCTCGACGGCCGCGCTCGTCACCTCGGCCATCGCCACCATCGAAAAACAGGAAAGCGCCCAATGAAGCTCGCCACCATTCACGACGGAACGCCTGATGGAGCGCTCGTGGTCATCTCCGCAGACACGACGCGCTACCTTCCCGCTGGCGTTGCGCCGACATTGCAGGCGGCGTTGGAACAATGGGCCACCGCCGTTCCTCAATTGGACGCGATTGCCCAAAGGCTGGAGAATGGCGACGGCCAGGTAATAAGCGGTGTTCGATTTGCCGCCCCGCTCCCTCGTGCCTGGCAATGGCTCGATGGCTCTGCTTTCGAAAGCCACGGCGAGTTGATGCAGCGGGCCTTCGGTATCGCGCCGATCGAGACCGATCTTCCGCTCATGTATCAAGGCCTTTCGCACGCGTTTCTTGGGCCAAATGACGACGTGCCGCTCCCAAGCGAAGCCGACGGGATCGACTTTGAGGGCGAGTTCGGCATTGTCGTTGACTCAGTACCAATGGGCATCGCGGCCGCTGACGCGCTGGACCATGTGAAGCTCGTAATCCAGCTCAACGACTGGTCGCTTCGCGCGATCGCACCGATCGAGATGAAAACGGGATTCGGCTGGATCCAGGCCAAGCCCGCCTGCAGCGTCGCACCATTCGCAGTGACGCCCGACGAGCTGGGGACAGCGTGGCGTGACGGCCGCGTTTGCCTCGACCTTGCCGTGGACTGGAACGGGGAGCGCTTCGGCAACGCCAATGGTGCGCCGATGGCGTTCGGTTTTCACGAACTCATCGCGCATGCCGCGCGGACGCGCGCGCTTCCCGCCGGGACGATTATCGGGTCCGGGACTGTTTCCAACGCCAACTATCGCGAAGTTGGCTCATCCTGCATCGCGGAACGGCGCGGGATCGAACTGGTCGATCACGGCGAGCCCCGCACCGCGTTCATGCGCTTTGGCGATCGCGTGCGCATGGAGGCACGCGATATCAATGGCGCTCCATTGTTCGGCGTGATCGATCAGCGTGTCGTTACCAGTGGTTGAACTACCGCCCGTTCGCCGCGTCGTCACCGGGCACGACAGCTCGGGTCGTGCAGTGTTTCGCTCCGACGAACGCTTTCCCACCGTGCCAATTCCCGGCGGCGACGCGGCGTTTTCGCTCATGTGGACGACGGCCACCGTCCCGGCCGACAACAACGACGAGACGGACGGTCGATTGCGCGAAGCTGGCCTTACGCTGCATCAAGGATCAGTGATCCGCATTGTCGACATGCTGCCGGGTGGGGTGTCGCCGATGCATCGTACCAACAGCATCGACTACGGGATTATCCTGTCCGGCGAAGTCGAACTCGAGCTGGATGACGGGGCGAAGGAGCTGCTCGGTCCGGGCAACATCGTGGTGCAGCGAGGGACGATCCACCTGTGGCGCAATCCGAGTTCGACCATCACTTGCCGCGTCGCCTTCATCCTGATTGAGGCGCAGCCATTTCAGCATGACGGATCGCCACTGCCAGAGCGTCAGCCCTAGTCTCTTGCTTCCATTCGTCGAACGGACCGCCGCCTTTCCAAAAATTGGGGCCCGTCTTTCAGCAATTCGCTCATTCGTCAGGTGCGTCGTTTCTCGACTTACGAGAGCGAACTCACGCGGCCCATCGATCCGGCGCTCGAGCCATCTTACCGGCGCGCGTTTGAAATGGTGGTGAGCGTTATGCGATTCATCCGGCCAGCGATGGGAACGACGTGTTGATCCGTGCTGTAACGTTCTGGACATCGTTATTCGGCTTATCGCGACTGCTTCGCCAACGTCTTCTCGAGCCCTTCCAAGGTGAGATCGAGGGCAGTTGGCGGGACGCAGTCTTGCAGGAAGTGATCGACATGGCGGCTGCGGAATAACCGGCGGCCTGTTCGAACGTGGCATCGACCTCTGCCACGAAACCGTGCGGCAATGGTGGCACAGGTTTGGGCCAATGTTCACCGGGGACATCCGGCGGCAGCGCCTATCGCGGATGCGGGGTTCGACACTGGAACCCCTGGCGGTCCATCGCGATAATCTCACCGATTATCAGCATGATGTTGGCTTAACCACGCTTCCGTGCAGCATTGCGGCTTGATCGAGGTTAACCTCGTGCAACAGCAGGGGATTCGCCATGCCAAGCCTGTACATCTCGCCTGCCGGATCCGGGGACAAAAGCGGTAGCGACATCAACAACGCAGCCTCGATCGGTTCGCTCAACACGCTGATCGGGAAGGCGGGACCGCGCGGCGAAGTGTTGCTCCTGGCCGATCAGGGCGACTATAACGTTACCGGCATCCTCGCCCTCACCCGTGGCGGGACGGACGGCCAACCAGTAGTCGTGCGCGGCATCGATTCCGACGGCAACGCGATGGCCGCGCATTTCAGCGGCTCGCGCCCGGCCGGCTGGCAGGCGGGCGATGCCTCCGGCAACGAGCTGTTCAAACTCGGCACGGGCGCGGACAATCTTGAATTCCGCGACTTGCGGATCGACAATGTCGGCACGGCTTTCCGCGCCACCGCCGATCTCAGCAATCTCCATATCGAGGGTGTCGACGCGAACAATGTTCGCCGCTTCTTCGAGGATTATTCCAGCGCGCCCTCGGGTACCGCGACGATCACCGGGCTGACGATCCGCGACGTCGACGTGCAGGGCTTCTCCAGGGCGGCGATCCGCCTCCAGTACGATACCAACAACGTGGTGATCGACAACGTCACGGCGGACATGGCCGGGCAAACCGGCGACGACCTGCCCGAGGGCGTCCATCTCGACGGCACCGTCCACAACGTCACACTCAGCCAGGTAGTGATGGCGAATGTCCAAAGCACCGCCGGCGCCTATTTCAACGGCGATGGCTTCGCGAGCGAGCGCGGCGTCTATGACGTGCGTTTCATCGACACGGTCGCGCGCGGCAACAGCGACGGCGGCTACGACCTCAAGTCGAATGACACAATGCTCCTGCGCGCGCTCGGCGAGGAGAATGGCCGCAACTACCGTCTCTGGGGCGAGGCGACGCTGATCGACTCGGTCGGCCTGAACCCGGTGCTGCGCGGCGGCATCTCCGAGCAGAACCAGCTCTGGCTTGACGACGCCGCCAACGTCACCGTGATCGGCGGGCACTTCGATGATGCCGGATCGCGCACGAAAGTGATCTCCTCGCTGGGGCAGCTCACCTTGCAGGACGTCGAGATCACCCGGTCCGAACTCTCGGCGCTCGCCACCCAAGATTCGCTCCCCGGCCTCAGCGGCGCGGAGACGATCCGCGAAACGCTGACCGTCGATCAGGGCAGCGCGTCGCCCGGCGCGACCAATTATATCGCTCTGCTGCCCCTGCCCGCCACCGTTACGGCGGACGCGCTGCTTGGCACCGCCGGCGACGACATCTTCCTTGTCGACGACACCGGCGACCGGATCACCGAGGCTGCCAACGCCGGGTTCGACCGGGTCGAGACGACGCTCGACAACTACACGCTCCCCGGCAATGTCGAGGAACTGATCCGCCGCGGCGCCGCCGATTTCACCGGCAACGGCAACGCGCTCGCCAACACGATGATCGGTGGCGCGGGCAGCGACACGCTGGGCGGGCTTGCCGCCAATGACGCCATCGCCGGCAATTCGGGCGACGATTCGCTCGCGGGCGGCAATGGCGAGGATCTGCTCAAGGGCCAGGCAGGTGCCGACATGCTGCTAGGCGGCTGGCAGTCGGACTGGCTTGATGGTGGCACGGGCGCGGACCGCCTGGTCGGCGACCAGGAATGGCTGAGCAGCCAGGGCGCCAACGACCGGCTCGACGGCGGAGACGATGCCGACCTGCTGATCGGCGATGCGACCAATATCTATGGCAGCGGCAAGGGGGGCAGCGACCGGCTGACCGGTGGCACGGGCGACGACATATTGATCGGCGATGGTGACGTGATGGCGGATAACGCCAAGGGTGGCGCTGACACGCTGGACGGCGGCGACGGCAATGACTGGCTCTATGGCGACGGCCGGACGTCGACCGCGACGGTGAATGGCGGCGCCGACAAACTCTATGGCGGCGACGGCACCGATCATCTGATCGGCGGCGGCGGCAACGACCTGCTCGAGGGTGGCGCGGGCGCTGACTGGTTCGTGTTCGCCCCAGGCTCCGGCGCCGACGAGATCACCGACTTTGCCCCGGGCGCGGATCATATCGATCTCAGCGCCTTCGACATCGCCTATGAGCAACTCGGTTTCACCACGAGCGCGGGCGGAGTTCGCGTTTCCATGGGTACCGACAGCATCTTCATCCGCGGCGCGCAGGCGCTTTCTCCCAACGATTTCGTCTTCGGCTGATGTCCAATTTGTTTCAGCAAAGCTGAAACGGTTGCCGCACCGGCCCGCTCCCCACCCGGCCTCCCATAGAATATCCTGATTGGGAGGCCGGGTGGGGAGCGGGCCGGCACCGCACAGCGAAGCTGCAAATGACCGGAGGAGAGGGCGCTCAGCCGAAGATGAAGTCCGCATGGTCGAGCGCGGTGACGCCGCGCACGAAGATCGTATCGGTGCCGCCCAGTTGGATCGTCACCCCTGCGCTGCTCGTGGTGAAGCTGAGCGCCTCATAGGCGATGTCGAAGGCGCTGAGATCGATATGGTCGGCCTCGGCGCCGCCGCGGGTGAAGTCGGTGATCTCGTCGGCACCCGAGCCGGGCGCGAAGACGAAGAGGTCGGCGCCCGCGCCGCCGGTCAGCTTGTCCGCCCCGCCCCGCGCGCCAGCCGCCATGTTCACGGCGTCGCCGTACAGCACGTCGTTGCCGAGCCCGCCGATCAGCGTATCCGCGCCACCGACCCCGCTCCCCGTCATGTTCATTCCATCGCCGATCAGGATGTCGTCACCATCGCCGCCGTCGAGCGTGTCCCTGGCGGCAAGCGACGAGACCCAATCGGTATCCCCGATCAGAAGATCGTTGCCCGCGCCACCATATAACCGGTCGGTCTGCTGCCCGCCGTACAGCGTATCGCCACTGTCGTCGCCGTAGAGAATATCCTCGTTCTTGCCGCCATCGAGCCGGTCGGCGCCGACGCCGCCCCGCAGCGTGTCGTTGCCGTCGTCACCGGAGAGCGCGTCGTCGCCGTCGCCGCCGGTCAACACATTGGCACCGGCGCTGCCCAGCAGCACATCGGCAAAGGCCGAACCCTGCGCATTCTCGATACTGACCAACTTGTCGCCCATGGCATCGCCGCCGCTCGCGGTCTGGGCACGCAGATTGACCAGCACGCCGCCGAGCGAGCCGGTATAATCCACCGTGTCCGATCCCGTGCCGCCGTCGAGCACATCGCCGCCAGCCCCGCCGCGCAGCATGTCCGCGCCGTCTCCGCCGGACAGCCGATCCTCGCCCCCGCTGCCGACGATGAAATTGTCGAGCGCATTGCCCGTCATCGTCGCGCCGATCGTTCCGGTATAGACCAGCTCCTCGATATTGGCACCGAGCGTGTAGCTGGTCGCGGCGGTGCGGATGCGATCTTGCCCCTCCCCCGCCGCCTCGATCACCTGGTCGCCAGCCTCATAGACGATATAGAGGTCGTTGCCGGGGCCGCCGCGCATCACGTCGTTGCCGCTGCCGCCATCGAGCTGGTCTTCCCCTGCTCCGCCGACCAGCAGATCGTCGCCACCCCGCCCGTAGAGGATGTCACCGAGCAGCGGATCATCGCGACCGGTGATGATGTCGGAATAATTGGAGCCGATTACGGTCTCGATGCCGGCCAGCCGGTCTCCCTCGGCCTCCCCGCCATGATTGACGTTGGTGGCAAGGTTCACGGTAATTGCGGCCGACTTGGTATAGTCGACCTGATCGCGCCCCGCACCGCCGTCGAGCAGATCCGCGCCCGCACCGCCGACCAGCTTGTCGTCGCCGTCGAGCCCGTAGAGCGCGTCGTCCGACGCCTTACCGTAGAGGCTGTTATCGAGCGCATTGCCGGTGCCGGTAAAGCTGCCAGTGCCGCTATAGCTGAGATCCTCAACATCATCGGCGAGCGTCAGCGAGGACAGGCTCGTGCGCACGATGTCGAGCCCGCCGCCGACGGCCTCGATCACCTGGTCGCCGGCATTGTCGACCACATAGGAATCGTCGCCGGTGCCGCCGATCATCACGTCCGCGCCGGTTCCGCCGTCCAGCGCGTCGTTGCCTGCGCCGCCCTCGAGCCGGTTGGCATTCGCGTCGCCCGTCAGCGTGTCGGCGTAGGCGCTGCCCACCAGACCTTCGATTCCGGCGAGACTGTCACCCTGCGCATCGCCGCCCGACAGGATATTGGTCGCCAGATTGATCTTCACGCCCGCGGCGCTGCCTGCATAGACCGCAATGTCGAAACCGCCGGCACCGTCCAGCCGGTCGCCCCCGGCGCCGCCGGCCAGGATCTGATCCGCCCCGTCGCCGACGATCGTGTCGGCGAAGCTGGTACCGATAAAATGCTCGATCCCGTCGAACCTGTCGCCCTCGGCGTCGCCGCCGATGCTCGTGCCGGTCTGGAGGTTGATCGAGATGGCACTCCCATTGACGCTATAGTCGACCGTATCGATACCGGCCCCGCCGATCAGCATATCGGCGCCCGCGCCGCCCTGGAGCAGGTCGTCGCCGCCGCGCCCGTCGAGCCGATCCGCGCCTGCACCGCCGTACAACATTTCGGCAGCATCCACCCCGGCCAATGAATCGTCGAACGCCGAGCCGACCAGCGCCTCGATGCTGGTCAGCCTATCGCCCGCTGCATCACCGGTGCCGCCCTGCACCGATAAAGCAAGATCGACCTGCACTGCCGCCGCCGAGCCCGAATAGTCGGCGGTGTCGAGGCCGTCGCGCCCATCGATCAGGTCGGCGCCCTGGCCGCCGACCAGCCGGTTGTCGCCTGCTTCGCCGTTCAACACGTCGTCGAACGCCGAGCCGATCAGGCCCTCGATCGCGACCAAGCTCACCCCGTCCGACGCCGTGCCCGCCGCAAGGTCCGCGGTCACCGCGCTTGCGCGGGTCGAAAAGTCGGCAATATCGATACCCGCTCCACCGTCGAGCCGATCCGCCCCGCCATTGCCGACCAGGCGGTCGTCACCGGCGGCGCCCGACAGCGCATTAGCCGCGCCGTCGCCGGCCAGCACGTCGCCAAAGCCGCTGCCGACCAGATTCTCGATTCCCGTCAGCACGTCGCCCTGGGCATCGCCGCCGCTGCCGGTGCCGCCCAGCACCGCGTTCACCGCTGCGCCACTCGTCGAATAATCCGCCGTGTCCATCCCGCCGCCGCCAGTCAGCCGGTCCGCGCCAGCGCCGCCGACCAGCACATTGTCGAAACCGTCGCCAGTCAGCGCATCGTCGAAGCCCGAGCCGATCAGCCGCTCGACCCCCTGGAGCCGGTCACCCTGGGCATCGCCGCCAATCCCGGTGCCGGCGACCAGGTCGATCGTGACCGCGCCGCCGCTGCCCGAATAATCCGCGCTGTCGAACCCGGCGCCGCCGATCAGCGTATCGGCACCTGCGCCGCCAACCAGCAGATCGTCGCCGCCGCGCCCGTCGATCCGGTCGTCACCCGCGCCGCCACCGATCGAGTCCGCGCCGTCATTGCCCGACAGCGTGTCGGCAAAGGCCGAGCCGATCACCGCCTCGATCCCGATCAGCCGATCGCCAGCCGCCTCACCGCCGCTTGCCGCGCCATCGGCGAGATCGACGACCACCGCCGCGCTACTGCTGCCATAATCCACCCAATCGAACCCGGCGCCGCCGTCGAGCAGGTCTGCACCGGTACCACCATCCAACGTGTCATCTCCGGCACCGCCCGACAGCACATCGTCCCCTACGCCGCCGAACAGCCGGTTCGCACCCGCGTCGCCCGTAAGCATATCGGCGAAGGCCGAGCCTTCGACTCCCTCGAACCCGTCGAACAGGTCACCCTCGGCATCCCCGCCGCTGGCGGTGAGGCGCAGCAGGTCGATCCGCACCCCGGCGGCGCTGCCGGCATAGCTGAGCAGGTCTTGCCCCGCACCGCCGACCATGATGTCCCGCCCTGCACCGCCTTCGACGTGGTCGTCGCCGGCGTCGCCGACCAGTATGTCATCGCCCGCGCCGCCGGCGAGCCGATCATCGCCCGCCCCGCCGCTCAGCATGTCGCGCCCGCCACCCCCCGCCAGCGTATCGGCCGCGGCCGTGCCCGTCAGCAGGTCGTCGCCCGCGGTGCCCGCCGTCACCGCGGCGCGTTGCCCGGTCAGGGTCAGTACCGACCCGGTGCCACGCTGCGACTGGACCGTGCCCGGCCCGGTGACGAGCCCGAAATCCTCGACCACCAGCCTGGCGTTCCTCTCCGCCAGGTTAAACAGCTTCGGTGACCCGGGGTCGGAGAAGAGCGCCCCGTCGATCGTCGCGCTCGCGCCTTCGGCCAGCCAGACATGCTCCCGATTGCCGCCCACCAGCGGCGCGCCCGCGTCGAGGCTGACGATGTTGCTGAGCTGCGCGCCGGTGCCCCACAGCCGGATGTTGCGGCCATTGCCCGAGACCATCGCGCCGTCGACCACGATGTTGTCGCTCTTCAAATCGAGCCCGCCATCGCTGTTGCCCGTGGCGATCACGTCGTGCAGCGTGATGTCGTAGGTGCCGCGTTCGGTCGCAAAGCCGTCGCCGTTGCGATAGTCGTTCACCGTGTCGAGCGCGTTGCGCATGGCGACGCGATCGATCGTCACGTCGTGCGCGGTGCCGGTGATGTGGACGCCAATCGCGAAATTGTCGCCGTTCTGGAACTGGCTGTCGCCGCGCACATCCTCGATCAGCACGTCGTTGCTGTCATATTGGATGCGGATCGCGCCCTTGGAATAGCCGCTCACCGCGACGTCGCGGATCGTCAATCCGGTGATCGTCGCGCTGGCATTGGTCCCCGAGACCATGTCGTCAAGGAAGCGGGCGACGTTGGTAGCGTCGACATGTTCGATTGCCAGATTGTGCACATCCGCACCGACGCGAAAGACCGTGCCGACATTCTGGAAGGCCAGATCGCTGAAGCGCAGATTGCCCGCCCCGTTCAGCAGCCGGAATATCTCCTCTCCCGGAGGGTTGGCCGGGTCGAAGGGCTCGGGCCGCGTGCCGGTGATCGTGGCCGCCATCGCATTGCCGGCGCTATCGACCCCGCGGATCGTCACCGGCGCGGCCGACGTCCCGCCCGCGACGATCGCTAGCGCATCGGTCGGCGCGACATAGGCACCCTGGTCGGCGAGCAGCAGCACCTGCCCACCCGGTCCCGCCGCCGCGATGAGCCGCGGCAGGTCTTTCAGCGTCGCGGCGTTCGCTGCGCTTGAGCCGTCGCTCGAGCCTCTGCCGGTCGGCGAGATGTAAAGAGTAGGCATGGCAAGGCTCCCGTCATAAGCCCAAAACGTAACGCCCCACCGAAATCCGATCGCCGACACAGCGCTGCCCGGGTATCGCACGCAGGCTCGAAGCTCGCGCCGCGTCCACCCCGGGAAGCTGCCCCTGTAGTCGCACCAGACAGCCCGCGACGGTGCCCGCGTCAACCATATGCTGCGTCTGCGAAAGCCGAATCGCCCCTTTGCTCCGATGACCGGAACCGCTGGCGCCTTCGCTCTCCCGGTTTTGACCGCTACCAAGGAGACGATTCACGATGCTGCGCTGCGGCGACTGTGAGCGGGAGACCACGCTCACCTGCGCCGCGCCGCGGATCGTCCACGCCTGGGGAACCCGATCGGAGACGCACGGTGCAGGATCTGTCCCTCGGTACGTCCCGACCGCTCGTGGACACGGGCCTCGAGGCCTTCGCCCTGATCCTCGCCATGCACCGCATTGCAACAGACCCGGCCGAACTGCGCCACAGCCTCGGCCATGCCAACCTTGTCACGGCGTCCGATCTGCTACGCTTGGCAAAGCGCATCGAAGGCGTCCGCGCCCGCGCCACGACCGGCAATTTCGAACGGTTGAGGCGTCTTCCCATGCCGGTGATGGCGAGCGGCGCCGAGGGCTGGTTCGTGATCGGCCGCGTCGGCGAGGATGCTGTGGCGATCCAGCGTCCCGGTGCCGCGATCGAGCGCTGGGACCGTGCCGCGCTGGAGGCACGATGGACGGGTGCGCTGCTCCTCGTCACCACCCGCGATTCCGCGCAGGTTGCCGCGCCCGCCTTCGACATGACGTGGTTCATTCCCCAGATCGTCAAATACCGAAAGTTGATCGGCGAGGTCCTGCTGATCACCCTCGCGCTCAACCTACTCGGTCTCGCCGCGCCGCTCTTCTTCCAGAACGTCGTCGACAAGGTGCTCGCGCATAACAGTCTGGCAACGCTGCAGGTGCTCAGCATCGGGCTCGTGCTGGTCTCACTCTGGGAAGTCGCATTCGGCTGGCTGCGCACCCGGCTCTATTCTGAGACCAGCCAGAAGCTCGACGTCGAACTGGGCAGCCGCCTGTTCCGCCACCTGCTCCGCCTGCCGCTCGCCTATTTCGAGAATCGCCGCGTCGGCGACACCGTTACCCGAGTCCGCGAGCTGGAGACGGTGCGCGAATTCATGACCAGCGCTTCGCTCACCGTGCTGGTCGATCCGCTGTTCACGATCGTCTTCCTCGTCGCGATGTTCCTCTACTCGCCACTCCTCTTCGTCATCGTCGCGCTCACTCTCCCCGCCTATGTGATCGTCTCGGTCGTCGTCACCGGTCCCTTGCGCCACCGGCTCGACGAGAAGTTCGCGCGCGGCGCCGCCAACAACGCACTGCTGGTCGAGAGCGTCTCGGGCATGCAAACGCTCAAGGCGGCCGCGGTAGAGCCGCAATGGCAGGACCGCTGGGAACGCCAACTCGCCGCATACAGCGCCGCCAACCAGCGCGTGATCAACCTCGGCAATTCCGGCAGCCAGGCAGTCCAGCTCATCTCCAAGCTCAGCCTCGCCGCGATTCTGTTCTTCGGCGCGCAGCAAGTGATCGCCGGTGCGCTGACCGTCGGTGGGCTGGTCGCGTTCAACATGTTCGCCCAGCGCGTTTCCGGCCCGGTCATCCGCATGGCGCAGCTCTGGCAGGACTTCCAACAGGTCCGCCTCTCGGTCCAGCGGATGGGCGACATCCTCAACACCGGGGCCGAGCCCGGCGCCGGATCGCGCACCGCTTTGCCGGCGCTCGCCGGCCATGTCCGCTTCGAGAATGTCCGCTTCCGCTATGCCGCCGACGGTCCCTGGACATTGGACCACATCAGCCTCGACCTGCCCGCCGGCACCACGCTCGGCATCGCCGGCGCCTCGGGGTCGGGCAAGTCGACGCTCACCAAGCTGCTCCAGCGCCTGTATCTGCCCGCAGGCGGCCGCGTGCTCGTCGACGGCGTCGATCTCGCGCAGATCGATCCCGCTTGGCTGCGCCGCCAGATCGGGGTGGTGTTGCAGGAGAACATTTTGTTCAACCGCTCGATCCGCGAGAATATCGCGCTCGCCGATCCCGCCATGCCGATCGAGCGAGTGATGACCGCCGCCCGCCTCGCAGGCGCGCACGACTTCATCCTGGCGCTGCCCCGGGGCTATGACACGATCGTCGAGGAGCGCGGCGTCAACTTCTCGGGCGGGCAGCGCCAGCGTCTTGCCATCGCCCGCGCGTTGATCACGAACCCGCGCATCCTGATCCTCGACGAGGCGACCTCAGCGCTCGATGCCGAAAGCGAGGAGATCGTCCAGCGCAATCTCAAGGCGATCGCCGCCGGCCGCACCTTGCTGATCATCGCGCATCGCCTCTCCGCGATCCGCCAATGCGACCGCATCCTGACGCTCGATAAGGGGCGCATCGTCGAGAGCGGCACGCATGACGAACTGCTCCGTCTCGGCGGCCGCTATGCCGCGCTCCACCATCGCCAGATCGGCGTTCAGGCGGGGGCCGCGGCATGAACGCGCTCACCCGTCACTGGACTGCCGCTCGTGACGCGCTCGACAATGAGCGCGCGCGGTCACGCCGGGTTCTACGCACCGAGGAGGTCGACTTTCTTACCGCCGCGCTCGAAGTGGTCGAGCGCCCCGTGTCGCCGACCGCGCGGATCACGGCCTGGCTCTTGCTCGGCCTGTTCGTCGTCGCGCTGCTCTGGCTGGTCCTTGGCCAGGTCGATGTCGTCGCCTCGGCGCCCGGCAAGCTGGTGCCCGCCGACGACGTCAAGCTGATCCAGCCCGGCGCGGCCGGGATCGTCCACGCCATATTGGTCCGCGACGGCCAGAGCGTCCGCGCCGGCCAGCCGCTGGTCGAGTTCGATCCCACCGTTTCGGATGCCGACACGGCGCAAGCTAGCAGAGCGCTGGAAACCGCCATGCTAGACGCCGCGCGACTGCGTGCTGTGCTTTCCGCGGTTGACGGCCAGGGTCTGCGATTCACCCCGCCCGCCGGGACCACACCCGACGTCGCCGCCACCCAGATCGCGCTCGCCCGCGCCCAGCTTGCCGAGATCCAGGCGTCCGGCCGGACGCACGCCGCCGACACCCAGGTCGCCCGCGCCGCCCGTGCCGAGGCGCAGATCGAGGCGGCCAAGCTCACCGAGACCCTGCCGCTGCTCGACGAGCAGATCGCCGCCAACGAGAAACTGCTCGAAAAAGGCTATGTCTCGAAGCTGCGCGTAATCGAGATGCGCCGCCAACGCCTCAGCGCCGCGCGCGACCGCGACGCCGCTCTCGCCACCGCGCGCAAGGCGGAGGCGCAGATCGCGGTGGCCGGCGGCAATTCGAGTCAATCCACCGCCGAGGCGCGCGCCGGCGTCCTCGCCGATCTCGCCAAGGCCGAGAGCGACGCGCGGCTGCGCAAGGAGGAGCTGACCAAGGCCACCAAACGCAGCAGCCTCCAGCGCCTGGTCAGTCCGGTCGACGGCACGGTCACGCAACTGGCCGTCCACACCGTCGGCGGTGTCGTCGAGGCGGCCAAGCCGATCATGGTGATCGTGCCCGTGCGCGGGAAGCTGGTCGCCGAAGTGGCGATCGCCAACAAGGATGTCGGCTTCGTCGGCCCCGGCCAACCGGTCGCGCTCAAGATCGAGGCCTTTCCCTTCACGCGCTATGGCGCCGTGCAGGGCAGGCTCGAGCAGATCAGCTCGGACGCGATACAGGACGAGAAACGCGGACTGATCTACACCGCGCGGGTCGCGCTGGACCGTGCGACGATCCAGCGGGACGGTAGGACGGTCGCCCTTACCCCCGGCATGGCAGTCACTGCCGACATCCGCACCGGTCGCCGTTCGCTTGCCTCCTATCTGCTGAGCCCGATCGACGAGATCCGCACGACGGCCGCGCGGGAGCGCTGACGCCTTTTCCCCTCTGGCGGGAGGGGAGACATGTTGCGCAGACGCAGCCGGCTGCGCAACAGATCCAACCTCTGCGTTTGCACAACACCGAAATGAAAAAAAAAAGAGCCCGCCTCGAAGAGGCGGGCTCAGTGGAGTCCTCCAGGGGTGGAGGGAAGGGTTAGAAGTTGAGAGTCACTCCAACGGCGACCTGGCGGCCGAGCGAGTCGTAGCGCGCCGACAGCGTGTTGCTGCGCG
Source organism: Sphingomonas asaccharolytica NBRC 15499 (assembly GCF_001598355.1). Classification (GTDB taxonomy): domain Bacteria; phylum Pseudomonadota; class Alphaproteobacteria; order Sphingomonadales; family Sphingomonadaceae; genus Sphingomonas; species Sphingomonas asaccharolytica. Next base: position 50,993 of record NZ_BCYU01000010.1, on the reverse strand, counting down.
ACAGGCCGTAATTGTAGGAATTCGGCAGGATCGGCGGGGTCCGGTCGAACAGGTTGTTCGCCGAAACCCGGAACGAATACGCCTTGGTGACCCGGAAGCTGAGCGCCAGATCAATATAGTCGTACGCCGGGATCCGATAGAAGGTCGTGCGCACACCCTCCGGCGTCCAGCCGAGCGCCGGATCGCCCGAGTTCGTCACGTTGGTGAGTGGTCCCAAGTGGCGCCAGTTCACCGAAGCGCTGAAGAACTTGTCGTTGGTCGTATAGGTCGCCCGCAGTTCATGCGACCATTTGGGGATCAGCTGACCGCAGCCGCCGCCATAATAGCCGGCGCAATTATATTTCGGCAGGATCGGCGAATCCTGACCGCCGGCCAGCGTGGTCAACGAGCCGGTAAAGTCGAAATCCAGCCGTCCCGCGCCGCCCAGCGACAGCGCATATTGGCCCTGGAAATCCCAGCCGTGCGACTTGCTCTTATAATAATTGGTCGTACCGCCGCGCAGGAAGCCGGTCGTCGGATTGGTCGACGGGGTGCTGTAGAGCGTGCCGTTGGCGTTGCGTACGAACATCTGACAGAAGAATTGGCTGCCGGTAGCAAGGCAGCCGTTCGAGAAATAGTCATAGTCGTTATAGCCGATCGAGTCGTTGAGATTGATCACGAAGCGATCGACCGAGACGGTCAGGCCGGGCAGGAAGCGCGGCTTCAGCACAACGCCGAGGGTCTTGGTATAGGCCGTTTCAGGATTCACCGTGAAGCCGCCGCGCCGTACGGTGCAGCCGACATCGGTCGGGCACAGCAAGGTGGGGCTGCCGTACAGATTGGCGGGCAGGCCGGTGGCGGCGCAGACCGCTTGCGACGCTTGGGGAGCGCCATAGATCGGAATCTGCTGACCGGTATTGGGATCCGTCGTGGTGCCGATCGGGGTTGGCCCGCAAATGTCGTTATAAGCGGTCGTGATGCGGTCGTAGCTGATGTTGCTGCCCTGGAACGCCTCGACCACGGTCGGCGCACGTTGCGCGCGGTTGATCGACCCGCGGAACGTGATGTCCGGGATCGGCGCCCACAATGCTTCCGCCTTCCACGTCGAGAAGGTGTTCGGGTTGCTGCTATATTTCGAGAGGCGGAACGCGCCGTTCACCTGCAAGAGATCGCCGAACGGCTTGTGCTGCGCGATCGGGGCCTGGACCTCGACCATGCCTTCCCAGACATGTTGGGAGAGGTTCTGGTCGGTACCGCCCATATTGGCGCGCCACAGCGCGTCGGCGGTGCTCTCCAGCTCGTCCTTGCGATATTCGGCGCTGAACGCGATCGCCAAGCCTTGGTCGGCCCAGGGGCTCTTGATGCCATAGGTCCCCAGGTCGCCCTGCACCGTCGCGACGACGTTGTAGAGGCGGTTCACCGTGCTCTGGGTGCCGTAGCTGCCGTTCACCAGATAGTTGAACACGCCGATATTGTTGACCGGCGAGAGCGAGCTGAACGGATCGAGCGGGAGACACCCGTCCGCCGTTCCCGACGCGCAGGTCGGCACGCCATTGACGTTGACGACATTGAGCGCGTTGTTGACGCGGTCGATGGACGGGAAGGACCAGCTATAGTCCTGCTGGTTGCGCGCATAGACGCCACCGACGTCGTAGCTCCACCCCTTGGCGATCTGGCCGCGGATACCGCCGGTGAGGCGCAGCCCCTCGTTCATATAGCGGTCGTCGAGATCGGGCACGCCGGCAAAGCGGTAGCGGAGCTCGACCGGTACCATGGCGCTGGTTCCCGCCTGCGCGCCGCAGATCACCTGCGACTGCGAGGCGGAGAGGTAGGGGTTGTTGCAATTGACCTGATAGGGCGTCGAGCCGAAGGCCGTGTAACTGTAGATCCGCGCCGGAAAGCCGTTGACCGACTTGTCGCGGAACCACATCGCGCTGCTATAGATTTCCGCGGCGTCGGAGATCTTGAACGAGGCGAAGCCGCCCGCATTCCAGCGTTCGTTAGCGCGCTGGAAGGAATAGTCCGAATAGGGGTTGGCGGCCACCGCGGTCGAAAACGGAACGAAGGTGCGGGTGCCGTTCGGATTGTTCACATAAGCGTTGCCGGCGTTGGGCCCGCTCAGCGGCGACACATAGCCGTTATAGCTGTAGGTCGAGGTCGAGCAGGTCAGCGGGCCGTCCTTGACGGCCTCCACCAGCTGGCAGCCCGAAGTCTCGCGCGCGTCATAGGGAACGAGGTTGGCCTTGCGGTAATTGACATAGCCCGAGATGTGGAAGCGATCGTTGAACAGCTTGGTACCCGCGGTCAGCGACAAATCGGCGCGACCGCCGTCGGTGGCGAGACCGCGGGCCGGTTGGGCGAAGCCATATTGGCTGGCGACCTGCGAGATCAGGCCGGGTTTGTTCTGATGCGCGTATAAATTGTAATTCGCGTTGAGCTGGATGCCCGTGAAGTCGTCCTTCATGATGAAATTGACGACGCCGGCGACCGCGTCCGAGCCATAGACCGCCGAGGCGCCGCCGGTCAGGACGTCGACACGCTCGATCAGCGCGGTCGGGATCATGTTGAGGTCGACGCCGTTCATCGTCCCGGCGCGCTTGCCGTCGATCAGCGTGAGCGTGCGCTCGAAGCCCAGGTTGCGGAGCTTGACGCGCTGGCGGCCGTCCGAATCCTGGTAGTTCTGCTGGCTGTCCGGCGCGACCTGCGGAAGGCGGTTCAGCACTTCCTCGATATTGACCGCGGCCTGGGCGCGAATCGCGTCGGAAGTGACCGACGTGACCGGCGCAGCGGCGCTGGTATTGGGGCGGGTGATACGGCTGCCGGTGACGATGATGTCGACATTGTTGGTCGGCGCGGTTTCGGGCGCCGGCGGATTGGCCGCCTCCTGTGCCATCGCAGGTACGGCGAACAGGCCGGCGGCGCAGGTGGTGCTCAATAACAGCTTGTGCAAACGCATGACTAAATCCCTCTTGTTTCTCGATCCCTGACGATCACTTCGTTCCACCGTGCCCTTTAGGCTCTCGGCGGCTTGGACTTACGTGCCCCCTGCTAGGCCGGTCATTGCAAAGGCTAGGCCGCGCCCGAACGCATAGGCGCTCGTCTGCCTGTGAGGCTCAAAGATCGAGACGATGGCGCGCCGTGCGGGCCGCGCGAGAGTCGCAGCGGCTCCGGTAAGTCCGAAGTCAAATACGCCGCAGCGAGACATCCCCATCGCTATCAATCCCAGATCCTTCGCGACCTGCCAGAGGCTCAAACGCCCCATTCGTCCTCGGAAACCCGTTTCCGCGTGCGACAGAATTTCTCATATATAAAAACTCAATTCAATACCAAAAATTACTTTGGTTTATCATTTTCGCACCACTTGCATACCAACTCGCCCCTGATGGTCGCACGGAAGCGCAGCCGCGCCCCCTCACAGGACCGTCAGTCGCGCCATTATTCAAAGGGTTGGGAAGCCGATCCGATGGAGTTCGGCTTGCGGAGCGTTCGGCGCTATGGACGCGCGACAAAACCGCCTATGCCCGCAACCGCAAGCTTTGCTGCCGGCACAGCCGCTTCGGCAAAAGTTAGCCGCAGATAGCGGGCGCGGCGCGTTCTCGCGAAAGCGATTCGCTGCGTGGACAGTGCATAGGCGATATTGGCGAATTCGCCCGCCGCCGCTGGTTCCCAATTGGTATTGTCGAGGCTCGTCTCGGCCATATAGCCCTTGGGTGGCGCCGCATCGGTCATCACCTGACGCGAAGGGGTGAGGCTAAATCCGGCGAGATTGGTATCCTCGCCCAGGTCGATCGTCACCCGCGCGGGCACACCCGGCGCCGGGCTGGCCTGCACCCAGATCGTCGCCGCGTCGTTGTCGAGCAATCTCTCCGCACCGGGCGCGCTGGCCGACACGATCTTCCACTTGGCCACGTCGAGCACATTAGGATCGCTCGAGACGATCGCCGGCACCGGCACCGGCGCGACCGCACGGAACAATGCGAACTCGCCGATCGCCGGACAGGCTGGCGCGTCCAGCACGCGGAGCCGCACGCGGCGCGGCGCGATCGGCGCGCCGAGGCGGATCACGCGCTGCGCCGAGATGCAGTCATGCTCGGCAAGCGTGCGCCAGGCGCCGTCGATCTCCGCATCGACCGCGAAGCGCGTCACCCGCACACCGAGCGGCAGATATTCGCGCAGGCGGATCACATCGAAGCGCGTCCCCGGTTTAAGATCGAGCGTCAGCGTCGGGCTGACCACGCCGTCAGGACTTGCCCAATAGCTCTCGCGATCGCCATCGAGCACGCGCGCCGGCTCGAAACCAGGCCCGCGGCTGTGGCTGGCATGCGCGACCGCCCCCTGCGCGAGGTCGCGGGCGAAGGTCGCGCGGACAGCGTCGCCGAACGATTTGAGGATCCGCACATCCTGATCGGGGATCCGCCCGCGGCGATCGGGCGGGATGTTGAGGTTGAGATTGGTGCCCCGCCCCACCGACTCGTCGTAGAGCCGGATCAGCCGTTCGGGGCTTTTGACCTTGGAATCCTCGTCGGCATGGTAGAACCAGCCGGGACGGATCGACACGTCGGTCTCCGCGGGCCACCAGATCGCCCCGCCGCGCACCCCGGCATTGCCGTTCTTCTGGTCATAGGGCTCGTTGGGCATGGTCGGCCAGCACGGGTCGCCCGCAACGCCGTCCTCATTGCCCACCCAGCGGATATCGGCACCCAGCGGATCGAACGTGCACGCATCGGGCTGGAGCTTGTGGACCAGGGCGACGATCGACGGCCAGTCGTAATAGCGCGGCGCGTCGATCTTCCGCGTTTCGCGCGCGCCGCCATAATAGCCGTCGCCGCCATTGGCGCCATCGAACCAGACTTCGAACAGCGCGCCGTAGCGCGTGCACAATTCGGTCAGCTGGGCGCGATAATAGTCGACATAAGCGGGGCGGCCATAATCGGCATGGTTGCGGTCCCAGGGCGAGAGATAGAGGCCGAACGGCAGTCTCGCGCGACGGCAGGCGTCCGCCATCTCGCGCACGATGTCGCCCTGGCCGGCCTTATAGGCACTGTTGCGGATGCAATGCTCGGTGAGCCTGGTCGGCCACAGGCAGAAGCCGTCATGATGTTTGGCGGTGAGGATCAGCCCCGCCAGCCCGCCTGCTTTCGCCGCGGCAACGATCTGGTCGGCGTCGAAGTCGCCGGGATTGAAGAGCTTGGGATCCTCGTCGCCATAGCCCCATTCCTTGTCGGTGAAGGTGTTGATGGAGAAATGGACGAATGCATATTGCTCGCGGCCATGCCAGCGCCACTGCCGCGGGCTGGGCAATGCGCCGAAGGGTTTGGGCGCGGGCGAACGCGCGCCGGCGATTGCCGGAACCGCGGGAACGGCGCCGGCCGCCAGGCCGGTCGCGATCAGGCTGCGCCGGGAAAACTCGGTCATGCGGATCCTCTCAGGCGCGAGCGCGGCCGAAGCCGGCGCGACAAAGTGCGGTGGTCGATCATTTCGGCAAGGTCTGCGCTTCCCCGCCGAGCGTGAAATCGACCCATTGGCCAGGCGCCGTGCCGGGCTGGCCGCCGCCTACCCAAAGGCGATAGCTGCCCGGAAGGACGCGACGCGTGCCATCGCGCGCAACCGTGCTGATGCTGCGCGAATCGAGCGTGAAGCGCAGCGTCTGGGCCTTGCCGGAGGCCAGCGCCACGCGGCGGAACGCGACCAGCTGGCGTTGCAGCACGGGACCCGTGAACGTCGTGCCCTTTTCGGCCGGCGGCACGAGATAGGCCTGCACGACCTCCTCGCCTGCCTTCCCGCCGCTGTTGCGCACCGTGACGCGCACATCGACCGGCGCGGTGGTGCCGATCGCTTTCGCCGTCACTCCCGCATAGTCGAAGTGCGTATAGCTAAGACCATAGCCAAACCCCCAGAGCGGCGTGCCGGTGAAGAAGCGATAGGTGCGCTCCTTCATCCCGTAATCGACGAATGCGGGCAGGTCGGAGGTCGATTTGTAGAAGGTCACGGGCAGACGCCCGGACGGGTTGTTCAGCCCCGCCAGCGTTTCGGCGAGGGCTGTCCCGCCCGCTTCTCCCGGATACCATGCGGCGAGGATCGCATCGGCCATCGCCGGATCCACTGCGACCGCGCTGCCGCTCGTCAGGACCAGCACCACCGGCTTGCCCGTATCGCGCAGCGCCTGGAGCAAGCGCTGCTGCGCCGCCGGCAAGGCGATATCGGTCCGGTCGCCACCGACAAAGCCGGGCACGCTCACCGGCAACGCCTCGCCTTCGAGATCGGGCGAGAGGCCGAGCACGGCGACCACCACGTCGGACTCGCGTGCAGCGGCGATCGCCTGTTCGAGCAGGGGTTCCGCGGGCGGGACCCAGAGCAACCTGATCCCCTCATCCTCCCCATGATGATCGAGTTCGAGGCGGAAATCGTGACGTCGCCCATCGCTCGTGAACGGAATTTCGACGCGTCCCTTGCCAAGCGGCCCCTGATGGAGCGGCTTGCCGTCGATCCACAGCCGGACGGCGTCGTGCGCCGAGCAATCCTTCCAGCAGGCGGGAATGTCGATCGCCAGCGTGTAGCGCCCGGAGCCTGGTGGCACCAGCGACCCTGTCCAGCGTACCGCGAAACCCTTGGCGTCGAGCTGAGCGAGCGGCGCGGCGCGCGTATAGTTGAAGTCGATCCGCCGGTCCCGGCGCACCGCCACCGGCGTGCCGGTCACCGTGGCGCTCGCGAAATATTCCGCTTTCAGCCCGGGTTGGCCGTCCGTCATGAACGCTGTTTCGGGTACCAGCACAGGCGCGCCGTCGACCAATGTCGAGCCCTGGGCATAGCGTACGTTCGCCGCGCCGAACTGGCGGCGGATGCCTTCCAGCGGCGTTACCGGATCGACCGCCGTGCCGTGGTAATTGGCTTCGAGGATGTTGAGATCGTCGGCGTCGGCGCCGATCACGGCAACGCGACTGCCGGCCACGAGCGGCAGCCGGCCCGCATCGTTCTTGAGCAATACGATCGCTTTGCGCGCCGCCTCCAGCGCCAGCGCGCGATGCGCGGGCGTGCCGACAGCATCCGGCGAAATCCGGTTCCAGGGGCTGGCGGCGCCGAATACGGTGCCGAGCGCCTGCCGCGCGGACAGCGCGCGGACGAGCGCGGTGTCGATCTCGGCCTCGCTCACCAATCCGCGCTTCACCGCCTGAGGCAAGGCGGCATAGGCCGATCCGCAATTGAGGTCGGTGCCGCCCTTGATCGCCGCGGCAGCCGCCGCCGCCGTGTCGAGCCGGTAATGGTGGAAGAGATTGATGTTGGCGACGGCGTCGCAGTCGGACACCGTGAAGCCCTTGAAACCCCAATCGCCGCGTAGACGGTCGATCATCAGCGACGGCTGCGCACAGACCGGAACGCCGTGGATCGCGTTGTACGCGCACATCAGCGACCGCGCCTTGCCCTCGGTCACCGCCAGACGGAACGCGGGCAGATAGGTCGATTCCATGTCCTGTGGACTCGGGTCGACGTCGAAGCTGTCGCGCCCGGCCTCGGGGCCGCTATGCACCACGAAATGCTTGGGGGTGGCGATCACCTTGGGGTGCGCGGGATCGGGGCCTTGGAGGCCCTGGATGAACGCCACGCCGAGATGCCCGGTCAGATACGGGTCCTCGCCATAGGTCTCCTGGCCGCGACCCCAGCGCGGATCGCGGAAGATGTTGATATTGGGCGACCAGATCGTCAGCCCTTCGTAGATGCGCCGGTCGGCGCCGATCGGGCGGGCGTTGAACTTGGCGCGCGCCTCGGTCGATACCACGTCGCCGACGCGCTGCATCAGATCGGTATCCCAGGTCGCGGCCAACCCGATCGCCTGGGGAAAGACGGTGGCGTCGCCGTCGCGCGCCAGCCCATGCAGCCCCTCATTCCACCAGTCATAAGCGGGAAGTCCGGCCTCGGCATCGGCGGGGGCGGTATTCTGGAGCTGCGCCGCCTTCTCCACTACGGTCATCGTATCGACCGCCTTGGCCACCGCGTCGGGATCGGGCCCAAGCAAGGCGAGCAGGATCAGCGGGATGCTCATTGCGGCCCCAGCGTGCGCAGGGTCAGCGCCTTGCTGAGCGCCGCGGCGGACGCGTCGGACACCACTTCGATGGTCACGCTCTGGCCGGGGAGGAGGTCGAAGCCGTCATCGCTCGGCTGCGCGGCGACGTCGCCAAAGTCGAGCATCACCGCGCGGGCGAGCGCGCCCGCCGTTATCGTCGCGCGCTTGCCCTCCCAGCGTACGGTAAGCCTGGGCGCCGGATAGGCCATGTCCTTGGGCTCGGCGCGTTCGACGACGGTCCGCGAGACGGTGCGTCCATCGACGAGCAGCTCGGCGATCGCGAAGCTCGCTTTGGGGTCGGCGCCCGCGAATAGATCGGTGTCGGCGATGCTCGCCGCCTCCTGCGCGCCCAGCGGTTCCAGCGTCACCCGCGCGTTCTGCGCACCAAGCGGCTTGCCCGCCATGTCGAACGCGCGAACGCGCCACTCGGCGGCCATCGGTGTGGTCGCGTCAGAAACCAAGGCGACGCGCGTGGCGCCATCCTTATGCTCTGCGACGATCGCCTGCGGCGCGAAGAAGCGCCGCGCCGCATAATGCAGCAGCTTCCACTGGCCGTAATAATCGATGCTCGACCAGGACACCCCTGGCCAGGCGTCGTTGAGCTGCCAGTAAAGCGAGCCCAGGGTCACCGGACGACACGCGCGGTGGTGCCGCGCCGCCATCTCGATCGCCTGCGCCTGATTGACCTGAGTCAGATAGACGAGATCGGCGAAATCGCGGGGTTTTCGCAGCCGCTGGTCGAGATAGAGTTGGAGGCGACTATTGCCCTCGCCCGCCAAGAACTTCTGGTGCGCCTTGAGGACCGGGCTGTCGATCGCGAGCGGGCCCTTGCCCGCGAAGCGGCGGATCGTCGACAGGTCCGGCATTCCCTGGAAGCCATATTCGGACATGAAGCGCGGACACATATCGAGATAGCGTTCGACCGGCTTGGAGCCCGACCACACATCCCAGAAATGCTGGTCGCCGTCCTTGCCGGTGTCGACTGGGCCCTCATAATCGGTCGAAGGCGAGTTCGGCCAATAGGGCGTGCCCGGCGCTCCGGTCAGCACGGCGTCGCGCAGCACGCGGTCGAACAACACCGCCATGCCCGCACCGATCCGCTCCTGCTCGTCGGCCCCGATGCGCCGCTTGAAGTCCTTGCGATCGCCCCAGCGCTCCCAACCCGCCAGGATCTCGTTGCCGCCGGACCAGCCGACCAAAGCGGGGTGCGGCTGGAGGCGCTCGACCTGCTCGCCGGCCTCGATCCGCACATTGTCGCGGAACGCCGCGTCGGGCGGCGTCACCGCTCCGCCGAACATGAAGTCCTGCCAGATCATCAGGCCCATTTCGTCGGCGAGCGAATAAAAAGCGTCGTCGAGATAATAGCCGCCGCCCCAGACGCGGATCATATTCATATTGGCGTCGCGCGCGCTCGTGAGAATTTGGCGCATCTGCGCCTCGGGCACGCGCGCCGGGAAGCCGTCGAAGGGCACGAGGTTGGCGCCCTTGGCGAAGATCGGCACGCCGTTGATGCGAAAGCCGAAGCTGCCGTCCTTGCGGATCAGTTCGGCGGTGCGCAATCCGATCCGCTGCGCGACATGGTCGCTGGTCTCACCGTCGGCGTCGAGAAACGCGTCCACCGCATAAAGCGGCTGCGCGCCATAGCCGACGGGCCACCAACGCTGCGGCTTTTCGATCGTGATCGGGGCGCTGATCCAATTCTCCCCGGCGACGAGCCTGGCGGCGCGCTTAACCTCGACTTGCCTGCCATCGGGACTGGTAACGCGCGCCCGCACGGTCACATCGGCCGGACCGCCGGCCACGACCCGCCAACGCGCGACCAACCGCGCTTCGGCATCGCCGAGGGCTTCCTGGTCGACGCGGAAGCCGTCGATCCGTGCCTCGTCCCAAGCTTCGAGTCGCACCGGCCGCCACAGGCCGATCGTCACCAGCCGCGGCGCCCAGTCCCAGCTATATTGGTATTTGGGCTTGCGGATATAGGGCGAGGTCTGCTTGCCCTTGGGCTCGTCGCCGAACGCGGAATTATATTCGCCGGGCAGCGGATTGGGCTCGGCCAGCACCATCGGCTGGAGCGTCCGGATCGGCGACGCGATGGTGACGATCAGTTCATTGCGCCCCGGCCTCAGCGCCGCCTTGGCATCGACCCGCCAGCGCCGATGCGCATTGTCGGCGGTCAGCAATTTCGTCCCGTTCACCGTCACCGTCGCGAACGTATCGAGCCCGTCGAACACCAGCTCGACATGCGCGCGCGCCAGCATCGCTGGCGTCACGTCGATCACCCGGCGAAACTGCCAGCTAGTCAGGCCCGCCCATTGGATCGGCGCTTCGTTGATGCCCTTGAAGGGGTCGGGCACGCGACCGGCGGCGATCAGGTCCTGCTGGACGCTGCCCGGCACGCGAGCGGGGAACCATTGCGCCTCCTTGGGGTGCGCCTTCACAGCCTGGTCGTCGGGAGCGATCCGCACATCCCACTTGCCGTCGAGCGATACCGTCTCGCGCGGCGCAGCCCAGGCGGACACGCTGGCAAGGAGCGCCGGCAGCAGCGCGAATAGTCGCATTTTCACTTGGCCACCTCACTCAAGACCGCGCGCTCCACCGCATAATATGGACCGGCAAGCGGCGCGGTGAACTGGAAGCAGATATCCTCATCACCGCCCATTGCCGGCAACACGCCAGCAACGCTGAACCGCGTGGGCGCCGTCGCCGGATCAGGCAGCGGGAACGTTGCGAGCACAACAGGCTCGATGGTCTTATCCTTTGCGGCAGCAATACACCGCGCGACGACCACCAATTCGCCATAAGCCGTGACGTTATAGTGTTCGCGCAGAGCCTTCGCTTCATGCGCAAGCCCATAATGGCGCGGCAATCGGGCGACGTCGATCACGAAGCTCTTCGCGATATCGAGCGGCGCCTTCGGATAGGCGCTGCAGGTGTCGAACAAATTGACGTTGAATACGGGCGCATTGTCGGTCGCTTCAGAGGTTAACGGAACGCGCAGGCCGAAGGCGCCGTGCGGACAGGCGACCAGATCGGAGCTGGTCCGCGTGAGCAGCGCCGTCCGGCCAGTGTCGAAGCTACGCGGCCAAGCGGTCGCCTGGTCGGCAGCGTCGAACGCCGCGGCGCGGATCGTCACCCCGGGCTTGAGCTCCAGCGGCGCCTTGTACGCGGGCGATGTCGCGCCGGGTGCCGTGCCGTCGAGCGTATAGCGGATCGTGCCATACGGCGCCTGGGTCACGAGCGCGACACGCACCCGGTTCGTGCGCAATGCATCGCCGCGCGTGCCCTCGAGCCGGAATCCCACCGCGAAGGCGCTGTCGGCCACCTCCACGCCCGATCGCCGCCAGCGCTGGATCTGGGGATCGAGCCGCGTGAGGAAATCGGCGAAGTTGCGCTTGTCCTTGGCCGACCAGGTGATCTCGGCGAGCGCCGCGGCGCGCGGAAAGAGCATGTGCTGCACCTGATAGGGCGTAACGAGATATTCGCTCCAGGCATTGGCCTGCGCGCCGAGCACATGGCTTGCCTTCCCGGCGTCGATCCCCGCGGGCATCGGCTCATATTTGTAGACATCGGCGAGCGTCTGGATCGACAGCCGCCCCGGCGGTTCGTCGGCGCGATCGCTCTGCAAGCTGTCGAAATACAGGGTCGGCGCGGGGCTCAGCACCACGTCATGGTTCTGGTTGGCCGCATCGACCGCGCCCTTCTCGCCGCGCCACGACATCACCGAGGCCGAGGCAGGCAACCCGCCCTCGAGGATCTCGTCCCAGCCGATCAAGCGCCGGCCCTTGGCGGCCAGATAATTGCCGAACTCGTCGATCAGCCAGCTCTGCAGCTGATCCTCATCTTTCAGTCCGAGCGCCTTGATCTGGGCCTGGACTTGCGGGGAGCGCTGCCACTGGTCCTTGATCGCCTCGTCGCCACCCAGATCGATATAGGTGCCGGGGAACACCGCCATCAGTTCGTCGAGTACCTGCTTGACGAAGGCGACGCCCTTGGGGTCGGGGTTGAGGAGATAGGGATTGACTCCCCAGTCATGGGATACGCCGGGCCGATCGCCGAACACGCCGAGTTCGGGGTAGGCCGCGACAAGAGCCTGGGCATGTCCGGGCAAGTCGATCTCGGGAACGATGGTGATGCCGCGCGCGGCGGCATAGGCGACCAGCGCCTTCAATTGCTCCTGCGTGTAGAAGCCGCCCACCCTGGCGCCCGGCGCGCCGCCAGTCGAAGGAGGCGTGCGCCACGCGCCCAGCTCGGTGAGCTTGGGATAGCGTTTCACTTCGAAGCGCCAGCCCTGGTCGTCGGTCAGATGCAAATGCAGCGTGTTGAGCTTGACCGATACCATCTGGTCCACGACCGCGTAGATCGCCTCGATCGGCTGATAATGGCGCGCCACATCGAGCATCAGCCCGCGCCAGCCGAAGCGGGGCGCATCTTCGATCGTCACCGCCGGCACCTTGACCGGCGTGCCGAAGCGGCGATCGGGACTCAACAGCTGGGCGACGGTCATCGCGCCATAGAGCAATCCGCGGTCACCCGAGGCGCTGATGCGGATGCCCCGCGCATCGACCACGAGCCGATAGGCTTCGTCGCCACGGATCGAAGCGTCGCGCGCCAGCGTGATCGCGCCAGCGCCGTCACGCGGAGACAGCACCAGTCCGCGCTCGACCCTCACATGGGCCGCCAGCACGCGCGCCGCGGCCTGGGCACCCTTGTCCTCCGGTGCGGTACCGATCGCCGCACCGTCCGACACGGTGAAGCTGCCCGCCCCTCGCACAACCGATTGGGGAAGAGGCGTCAGCGGCAGCGGATCGGATGCCTGTGCCATCGCCCCGGAACTGCAGAACAGCATCGCCCAACCCAGCGTACGTAGCCGCATCCCGGCAATCCGCATCCTTTGTCCTCCGCCGGCCGACGCGGCCGCCGAACGTGTAACCAATATAGATCCTATCCCACAATAGGGAGCGTTACCATGGCCACCTTTTTCCGCGTACACACCTTAGACCTGAGGTAGCGACCGTTTGCCGGTAGATACCAATATAAATCCACTACCATCCCATTGCCCGACCGGACGGGTTGCGATAGCGTTACCGCATGCGAGGCAGTGATGGCGACAAGGCGCCTTCCGGGGGGGGGATTGATGGCGTTCTCGGATCAGATAGGACGGTTGCGCGAGGACAATCCGTCCCCGCTGTATCTCCAGCTCGAACAGCTGATCCGCGACGCGATCGGCGCCGACATTCTGGTGGCCGGCAACGCCATCCCTCCCGAGCGCGATCTCGCCACCGAATATGACGTGTCGCGCATCACCGTGCGCAAGGCGATCGGCCGGCTCGTCGAGGAGGGGCTGCTTACCCGGCGGCGCGGTGCCGGTACCTTCGTCACCGGGCGTGTCGAGAAGATCTTCTCCAAGCTCTCCTCCTTCACCGAGGACATGGCGGCGCGTGGCCGCCGGGCGAGCAGCAGCTGGATTTCGCGCGCGCCGGGCCAGGTGAACCCGGAAGAAGCGATGATGCTGGGACTCTCGCCAGGCGCGCCGGTGCTGCGCTTCGCGCGTATTCGCTATGCCGATGACGAACCGATGGCGCTCGAATTCTCGACCATCGCGGGCTATTGCCTGGCATCGGTCGATGCGGTCGAGGATTCGCTCTACGGCGCGCTCGAAAAGGTCGGCAATCGGCCGGTACGCGCGCTGCAGCGGCTCAGGGCCGTGCCGTTTGGCGGCGAGCATGCCCGCATGCTCGGCGTCGATCCCGGTCATGCCGGCCTGCTGATCGAGCGCCGCGCCTTTCTGCGCGACGGCCGTCCCGCCGAAGTCACCCGCTCTTATTATCGCGGCGACGCCTATGATTTCGTCGCCGAGCTCAGCGACATCTAGCACCGCGCCTAGTCGACCGTCCGTCATCCCGTTGGAGTATCAGCAATGGATCGCCGCCAACTTCTCCTCGGGGGTGCCGGCGCCGGCGCGCTGCTTGCAGTGTCCGGGCGGGCGGCGGTCGCCACCCACAGGGCTGGCGATGGCGATGGCTTCCCGATGCCGGCGCCTCAGCAGCACCTTCTGCCGCGACTCCCCGACCCCGATCCCTCGCGCACGCGCCTCGAACTTGGCTGGCGTTTCCATGAAGGCGATATCCCGACGCCCGAGCCGCAGGGGCACAATGACACCTATCTGAGCGTCAAGGCCGGCAACGCCCTTGGCGCCGCCGCCATGGTCTATGACGATTCGGACTGGGCGGAGGTGCGGCTGCCGCATGACTGGGCGGCGGGGCAACCCTTCGTCCGCACCGCCAACGTCTCGCAGGGCTACCGCCCGCGCGGCATCGGCTGGTACCGGCGCGCGCTGCGGCTCGACCCGGCCGATCGCGGCAAAACGATCGAGCTCCATTTCGACGGCATCGCCACCAACGCGACGATCTGGATCAATGGCAGCCTCGCCGCGCACAATTGGTCGGGCTATAACAGCGTCTATGTCGACCTGACGCCGTTCGCCCGCTTTGGCGACGAGACGAACTTGATCGTCGTGCGCGCCGATGCCGATGCCAAAGAGGGCTGGTGGTACGAGGGTGCCGGCCTCTACCGCCACGTCTGGCTGGTCCGCCGCGCCGCCGTGGCGATCGTCAGCGACGGCATGCATTGCGATCCGCGCCAGGGGCCCGACGGACACTGGCGCGTCCCCGTCACCGCGACACTTGCGAGCATCGACCGCGCCTCCGCGAGCGTAACCGTCGAGGCAAGCCTGCTCGATCCGGACGGTCGTGAAATCGCGACGGAGCGGACCGATGTCACCGTCCCCGTGCTTGGACGAGTCGATGCCGCGCTGATGCTCGATGCCGGTACCCCTGCGCGCTGGTCGGTCGAGACGCCGACGCTCCATATGGTGCGGACCCGCGTGCTGCGCGACGGCGCCGTCATCGACGAGCGCCGCGTCGCGATCGGCTTCCGCTCGGTGCGCTTCGATGCCGACAAGGGGCTGTTCGTCAACGATCGACCGGTCAAGCTCAAGGGAGTCTGCCTCCATCAGGACCATGCCGGAGTCGGCGTCGCAATGCCCGATGCGCTGCTCGCCTGGCGGTTGGAGCGGCTCAAGGCGATGGGCTGCAACGCGATCCGCATGTCGCACAACGCGCCCACTGCCGAGTTGCTCGACTGGTGCGACCGGATGGGTTTCCTCGTCATGGACGAGAATCGCAACTTCAATCCGGCGCCCGACTATCTCGCCCAGCTCGAATGGCTCGTCCGGCGCGACCGAAACCACCCGAGCGTGATCCTCTGGTCGGTGTTCAACGAAGAGCCGATGCAGGGCACCGGAGCCGGAGTGGAGATGGTGCGCCGCATGTCGGCCGCGGTCCGCCGGCTCGACGACAGCCGCCCGATCACAGCGGCGATGAACGGCTCCTTCTACAACCCCTCCAACGTGTCGACCGTCGTCGACGTGATGGGGTTCAATTATTACCAGGCCGACTACGACAAGTTTCACCGGCTGAACCCGACCAAGCCGATGACGAGCTCGGAGGACACCAGCGCGTTCGAGACGCGCGGCGCCTTCGCCACCGATCCCGCCGGGCATGTCATCACGTCCTACGACAGTGATGCGGCAAGCTGGGGCGGCACACACCGCGCATCGTGGAAGAATATCGTCGAGCGCCCGTTCGTCGCGGGCGGCTTCGTCTGGACCGGCTTCGACTATCATGGCGAGCCGACACCGCACGAATGGCCGACCATCTCCAGCTTCTTCGGCATTCTCGACCTGTGCGGCTTTCCCAAGACCGCGTTCGATATCCACAGCGCGCACTGGATCGACGACCGGCCGGTGGTGGCGATCGCCCCGCACTGGACCTGGCCCGGCCGCGAGGGCGAGCCGATCAAGGTCTTCGTCACCAGCAACGCCGAGACCGTGGCGCTCATGCTCAATGGCCGCGACCTTGGCGTGCAGCGGGTCGACCGCATCATGGGGAACGAATGGGCCGTGCCCTATGCTCCCGGCCGGATCGAGGCGCGCGCGATGCGCGGCGGCAAGGTGGTGGCGACCGCGTTGCATGAGACCGCGGGCCCGCCAGTGGCGCTGCGGCTTACCCCCGCGCGCTCGGTCATGGCCGGCGACGACGAGGACGCCCAGCCGATCACCATCGACGCGATCGATGCGCGCGGCCGCCACGTCCCGACCGCCAATCTGGCGACACGCTTCACGGTCGAGGGCGCGACCTTGCTGGGTGTCGGCAATGGCGATCCCAACAGCCACGAGCCCGAGCAGTTCGCGGGGCCTGCGGGCGAACGGTCGCTGTTCAATGGCCTGGCACAGTTGATCGTCCGCGCGGACGCCGGACGCGGACGCATTACCGTGCGCGCCACAGCATCGGGGCTGAAACCTGCATTGCTGACGCTCGACCGCGCCGATATCGCCGCGCGCCCGCAGGTCGCGGTCGTTTCGGCCGTGTTGAAGGTACGCGATTGGCGCCGATCGCCGGTCTTCACCCAACGCCCCGACCCCGGCCTCGCCCCCGCCGATGGCGACAACAATAGCTGGGATTTCATCCATAGCGGCGATTCCACGCCCGGAGGGGCGCAGGCCGGGTGGCGCATCTACCGGGCGCGCATCATCCCCTGGAAACGCATCGCGGCCGAGGGCGGCGTGATCGCGTTCGACGCGGTTGGCGGCAGAGCCGAACTCTGGATCGACGGCACCCGAACAGCCATCAAGGACGGCACCGATACCGCACCCCTGCACGCACCGATCGCGCCCGGCGCCGGACCGCGCGTCGTTGCGCTGCTCGTCTATGCGCCGGCCGGCCAGCCCTCGGGCATTTTGGGTCCAGTAGCAGTCACCGCGGGCTAGAAGGCCAGCACGCTAACATCAGCCATTCGGTGGGCGGGATGTCCCAGCATCGGAGAGTGCCTTTGGAGCCGCGGGCGCCAGCTTATAAAAGGCTGCCGCATTATTGTAGAAGATATCGCGCTTCTGCTCCTCGGTCAGGAATGTCGCCGCCTCGACATGCTCGACCGCGAGCCCGATCCCATCGGGCCAGTACATGTGGTCGGACCCAAACATCACTCGTTTGCCGAAGCCCGCATCGACCAGCCGGCGCAGATAGTCGTGAAAGGCCGGCCGCGGCAGCAGCCAGGACAGCGCGCCGGTGTCGATGTTGACGTTGTCGTAGAGCATCATCATCGCCTCGGCTTCTTCGACATATGGCCAGCCGCTGTGCATCAGATTGACGCGCAGTTTCGGGTGCTTATTGAGCGCGCCCTCCACCGTTTCCGGATGCCCGAACGCGGCCCGCGCCGTGCGGCAGCACGGGTCGAATGTGGTGCCCGCGGGCATCGTGCCGAGATGGATCGCCACTGGGGCGTCGAATTCCTCGGCGAGGGCCAGATAGGGGTCGTATTTGGGGTCGCTGATCGACAGGCCAGCATATTGCGCGGTGACCTCACCCAATACTTTCAGCTTGCCCGAAGCGAAGGCGCTGCGCAGCGTATCGAGCGGCGGCAGCGGCGTGTCCTCCGAGCCGCGGATGCCGGCGCCGGCGACGATGCGTTCCGGATCGCGATCATGCCAATCATAGGCCGCTTGCAAGCGGTCGCCATCGCCGCCGCTGACCACGCCCTTGACGATATTGTACCGCCGCATCTGCTCGAGACAGGCGGTGAGATGGTCCGCACCGGTGACGATCGAGCTCTTCACGCCGGTGATCGGGTTCACGATCGGCACGGGCAGCTTCATCGTGGCGGGATAAGCGTGCATGTGGACGTCGATGATCGGCTTGCGAGGGGCATCGGCAGCGGCCAGCCCTCCCGGAAGCGCGAGCGCGGCCACCGTGCCGCCGCCATATTTCAGGAAATCCCTGCGCGCGATATGCATATCGTCACTCCGAACTGAACCGCGCTTTCGCGCCGTCCGGATCGGTTACCAAGCGCAACGCGGCCGCGACATGACCCCGCAGGTCATGGCTCGGCACAAAGGTGTTGGCGGCGTCATCTTTAGGTAAACTTCCAGCCCCGCCGGCGGCAAAGCCACCGTCGTCGGACTGGTTCGGCTTCGCCGACCCGCCGGCCGTGCCGGGCGCTCGCGCCGCAGGCGCGACCGGCGCGGAAGCATCGCTTCCGCGCTTGCGCCCATCAGTACATATGCTGCCCGCCGTTAATCGACAGCGTCGACCCGGTCACGAACCCACCGTCCTCCGAGCACAGGAACGCCACGCCACGCGCGATCTCCTGCGCCTGGCCCAAGCGCCCGACCGGGATCTTCGCCACGATCTTCTCGAGCACATCGACCGGCACCGCCGCCACCATATCGGTGTCGATATAGCCCGGCGCGATCGCGTTGACCGTCACGCCGGCCCGCGCGCCTTCCTGCGCCAGCGCCTTGGTGAAGCCGTGGATGCCCGATTTCGCCGCGGCGTAATTGACCTGGCCATATTGCCCGGCCTGGCCGTTGATCGAGCCGATATTGACGATCCGCCCCCATTTGCGCTCGCGCATGCCGGGGAAGGTCGCCTTGGCCATGTTGAAGCAACCGCCCAGATTGGTGTCCATGACCTCTTTCCACATCTGGTAGGTCATTTTGAGGATCGTGCCGTCGCGGGTGATGCCGGCATTGTTCACGACGACATCGACCGGGCCGAGTTCCGCCTCGACCTGCTTCACGCCCTCCAGGCAGGCGTCATGGTCGCCGACATCCCATTTGAACGCCTTGATCCCGGTGCGGTCGCTGAATTCGCGGGCACGCTCGTCATTGCCGGCGTAATTCGCCGCGACGGTCATGCCCATGTCCTTGAGCGCCAGGCTGATCGCCTCGCCGATCCCGCGCGTTCCGCCGGTTACGATCGCTACGCGTGCCATTTTTCTCTCCTATTGGCCCTGATTCGGGCAGTGTCGTTGGGTCAAGGCTATTGAGCGCCGATCCAACCGGCAAGTTCCCGCAACAAGATGTCGCGGAGCATGGTCAGGCCGGGCGCGCTATCATTGAGACATGACAGATACGCGAAACGCTCGCCGCCCGCGGTCAGGAAGGTGTCGCGGCCGCGGATCGCCAGTTCCTCCAGCGTCTCGAGGCAATCGGCCGAGAAGCCCGGCGCGACGATCGCGACGCGTTTGATTCCCTGCCCCGGCAAAGCTGCCAGCATCGTATCGGTCGCAGGCTCGAGCCATTTGGCGCGGCCGAAGCGCGACTGGAAAGTGACGATCGGCTCGCGTCCCAGTTCCTCGCCGAGCAAGCGCGCGGTCTTCTGGCAATGGCAATGATAGGGGTCGCCGAGTTCGAGTGTGCGCGCCGGCATGCCGTGGAAGCTCGCGATCAATGCCTCAGGCTCGAAATCGAGCGTGGCGAGCGAGGCGCGCACCGACTGCGCCAGCGCATCGATATAGGCGGGATCGTCGTGATACGGCGGCAAGGTGCGGATCGCCGGCTGCCAGCGCATCGCCGCCAGTGCCTCGAATGCCTTGTCGTTGGCGGTCGCGGTCGTCGCGGCGCAATATTGCGGGTAAAGCGGCGCGATCAGGATGCGATCGCACCCGGCGTCCTTCATCGCCGCCAGCCGGTCACCGATCGCCGGATTGCCGTAACGCATCGCCCAATCGACGGTGACGCCGAGCCATGCATCTTTCAGTCCTTCGGCCTGCGCGCGGGTAACAGCGGCAAGGGGCGATCCTGCGTCGGTCCAGACTTGGCTATAGGCATGCGCCGACTTCTTCGGTCGGGTATTGAGGATGATCCCGCGCAGGATCGGCTGCCAGGCGAGCGGAGGTATTTCCACCACGCGGCGATCCGACAGAAATTCGGCGAGGTAGCGCTTCACCGCTTTCGGACTGGCCTCGTCAGGGGTGCCGAGATTGACCAGCAGCACGCCGATGCGGGGAGCCGGGATGGAGGGGTGGTTAGGCGGAATCTTCACTTCAAGCCCTCCCCGTCATGCTTGGCTTGTCCCGGCATCCGAGGCGCAACACTGGCCGGATTCCGTTGCGGAGGGTTGGACCCCGGCACGAGCCCGGGGTGACGGGTGGGGTTGAAGGCGCGCATCACACCTCTCCTATCTTGAGCGGCAGGCTGCGAATGCGGAAACCCGTCGCCGATTGCAGCGCGTTGGCGATCGCCGGCGCGACCGGCGGCACCGCCAGTTCCGACACGCCGCCGGGATCGGCCTCGCTGGCGATCAGCTCAACCGTGATGTCGGGCATATCCGCCAGCACCGGCAGATCGAGATCGCCAAACCCTCGGACGGTGGCGAGACCATCTTTGAACCGGGTCGAAGCGCCGAGCGCCTGGGCTATGCCGAACACCAGCCCGCCTTCGATATTCTGGCGGACGATGTCGGGATTGATCTGTCGCCCGCAATCGATCGCGGCGACGATGCGGTCGATCCCGATCGACTGATCCTCCTCGATATGCGCCTCGGCAAACACCGCGATATGGCTGCCGCGAAAGCTGTGGCAGGCGATCCCCTGCCCGCTGCCCATCACGCCGCCTTCCCACCCGCCGAGCGCCGCCACCGTCGTCAGGCAACGCGCCAGCCGGGCATTCCCGCCCAGCATCGCGACGCGGAACGACAGCGGCTCGGTATTGGCGGCGTGCGCCAGTTCGTCGATGAAACATTCGTTGAAGAAGCAGGTGTAGCTGTGTGCGCCGGACCGCCAATGGCCAGTCGGAATCCCGACATCCGCCGGATGATGATCGAGCGCCCAATTGGGGATCTGGTAAAAGGGCGTGCCGCCGGCGACGGCATAGGCATCGCCATTGGCGGGAAGCACCAGCGCGGCCTGCGCCGCCTTGTCGCTCGCCAGCAGCCGCGCCGCGAGTTCGTGTCCGGTGGACGGCGCGGCGATCTTGGCGAGCAGCCCGACCAGCCGTCCATTCTGATCGACGCGGCCGGTCATCCGCGCCGCGGCGGGCGCGCGGAAGCGATCGTGCACGCAATCCTCGGCGCGCGACCATGTGAGCTGGACCGGTCGGTCGACCGCTCGCGCGATTGCCGCCGCTTGCACGCCGGCGTCCGATTCGAGCCCGATCCCGAACCCGCCGCCGATCGGCATCGGATGGACGATCACCGCATCCTCGCCGACACCCATCGCCGCCGCGACCGCCGACCGCGCGAGCCCGGGGGCGAGCGTCGGCATCCACAATTCGACCGACCCGTCGCTCCAGGCTGCAGTTGCCGTGCGCGGTTCGATCGCGGCGTGGAGCGCCGGCGCGGCGCGATATTCCGCGCTCACCACCTGCACGCCACGAAAGGCGGCGCCGACATCGCCGGCGGCGCCGATCCGGACGCCGTCACCGTTCAGTGCCACGTCGAGCGCGCTGCGGATCGAATAATCGCTCGCCCCGCCGACCGGCGCGGCAAATCGCGGGGCGAGCGCCGCGAGCGCCCGGTTGGCCGCCCACCAATTGTCGGCGACAGCAGCGACCCAATGCTCGCCCTCGACTACTTTGAGCACGCCGCGCACGCGATCCGCCGCCGCTTTGTCGGCACTGACCAGCCGGCTGTCGGGCGTGGGACCCTGGCGGATCGCCGCGAACACCATGCCGGGCAGGCGCATATCGGCGGCGAAATTGACCGAGCCGTCGATCTTGGCCGGACTGTCGAGCCGCTGCAGCGACTGGCCCGACAGCCGGCCATTCTCGCCCGCGCGCAACGGCAGCGGATCGGGCAGACTACCGCCGACCGCCTCGGCCGCCAGTTCGCCGAACCGCAATTTGTCCTTGTCATGGACGACGAAACCCTGCGCGGTGCCGGTCGCCTGCCAATCGGTATTCCACCGTTTCGCCGCCGCTTTCTGCAACAGCACGCGCGCCGCGGCACCCGCATCGCGCAGATCGCCTTCGAACTGGCGCACCGACGTCGACCCGGCGGTTAGCATCAGCGCCGATCGCGTGACATGGCCCTCGCGCAGGTTCTGCGGCAATCGGTCGAATACGCCTTCGAACAATTCCGATACCGCCAGCGGATTGGCATAAAGCGGGTTGAGCGGCGCCGGCTCGACCGCGACGGTGCGCCAGTCGGCGCCGAGCTCGTCGGCGACGATCTGCGGCAAGGTGGTCCAGCTCCCCTGGCCATGCTCGGCCTGCGGCACCGCGACCGTGACATGCCCGTCCTCGCCGATCTTCAGCCAGGCGTTGAAGATATGCTCACCCTTGGCGGCAGTGAGGTTGGGGCCATAACGCCGCGGCCACACCGTCCAGGCGACGACCAGCCCGACCCCGGCCCCGCCGCCGATCAGCAGCTGACGGCGCGTCAGGCGTTTTTCTGGTGGGATTTCGTCGGCCATCAGAAGCGGCCTAGCAAATCCTCCCCGGCACGGGGAGGGGGACCGCGCGACGAAGTCGCGTGGTGGAGGGGCCCCGCTACAAACGAGCAACAAGCTAGTGGGTGGTGGATGGCGGGGCCCCCTCCTCCATTCGCTGCGCGAATGGTCCCCCTCCCCGTTCCGGGGAGGATTTAGGCAGCCGCCAGCGCGCGATATTTGGCGCGCAGCCCGACCTTGTCGATCTTCTCCGTCCCCAGCCGCGGCAACGGGTCGGCGGCGATCCAGATCCGCGCCGGCACCTTGAACGCCGCGATATGCTCGCACAGAAAGCCTTGCAGCGCGGCTTCGTCGACCGCCTCGCCGTCATGGAAATGGACCACCGCGCCGGGCACTTCGCCGAAGCGTTCGTCGGGCAGACCGAACACCGCCGCCTCGGCAACCAGCGGGTGTTCGTAGATCGCCGCCTCGACTTCCTGGCAGCTGATATTCTCGCCGCCGCGGATGATGATGTCCTTCTTGCGGTCGACGATGAACAGATAGCCGTCCTCGTCGAGATAACCGATGTCGCCGGTCAGGAAATAGCCATCGGGGCTGAACGCCGCGGCGGTCGCATCGGGCCGATGCCAATATTCGCGAAAATTGCAGATCGAGCGGATCGCCACCTCGCCGCGCTCGCCCACCGCCAGCTTGTTGCCGGCATCGTCGAGGATCGCGAGATCGACCAGGGGCGCCGAGGCACGGCCGGTCGAATTGGGTTTGGCGAGGTAATTCTCACGCCAATTGCCGCAGCCGACGCCGTTGGTCTCGGTCAGGCCATAGCCGATCAATGGCGCGCCGCCGCCCATCTCCTCGTTGATCCGGCGGACATGGTCGACCGGGCGCGGCGCCCCGCCTGCGGCGAAATCGGTGACCGTCGATAGATCGTAGTTGGCGCGATTGGGATGAGTCAGAATTTCGAAGCTCATCAGCGGCACGCCGACGAAATAACTGATCTGCTCGCGCTCGATCAGCCGCATCGCGTCCTCGGCATCCCATTTCGGCATCAGCACCAGCTTGCGACCCATCGCGAAGCTTTGCAGCATCACCGGCACCTCGGCAGTCACGTGGAACAACGGGACGTTGAGTAGGGTCGATGGCTGGCTCTGCG
Organism: Sphingomonas asaccharolytica NBRC 15499; assembly: GCF_001598355.1. Lineage (GTDB taxonomy): Bacteria > Pseudomonadota > Alphaproteobacteria > Sphingomonadales > Sphingomonadaceae > Sphingomonas > Sphingomonas asaccharolytica. Next base: position 27,579 of record NZ_BCYU01000010.1, on the reverse strand, counting down.
GCGGGTTGCCGTCCTCGGTCGCGAAACCCAGCATCATCAGCGCCTGGCTGAGGTAATTGAGCGTCGCCTGAAGCACCGAGCGATGGTCGCTGAGCGCACCTTTGCATTGCCCGGTCGACCCGCTGGTGAACAGAATCGTGGCGAGATCGTCGGGACCAAGCTCGGGCAGCGCCGTCTCCGCATCGCTCGACACCCCGGCGAGCGCCTCGGACAGCGGCTTGACATCGTCGATCACCACGACGCGCGCGGTCAGGCCGTCAATGTCGGCCAGCCTTTTGCCGCGTGGCGGATCGGCGAACACGATCGAACATTCGACTTCGGCCAGCGCGCTGGCTAATTCCTCCGACTGCCACCAGCCGTTGAGCAGCACGGCGATGCCGCCCGCCATCAGCACGCCCATATAGAGCGCGATCCAGGACGGCGAATTGCGCATCGCGATGCCGACCCGGTCGCCGCGCTTGATCCCCTGCGTCACCAGCGAGCGCGCGACGCCGCCGGCCTGGTGGTACACCTGTCCGAACGTCAACCGCTCCTCGCCCGCCACCAGGAAGGTCACGTCGGCATGCTGGGCGCAGAAATGCGCGAAATAATGCGACAGGCTGGGCGGCGCCGCGGCTATCGCAGGATAGGTCCGTCCGCGCACCTCGATCTCGCTCACCGCCATTGGCGCGCCGGGGCCGGTCAGCTTCGCGATTCCGCCGTCCATCCGTACATCCAGCGCGCTGGGCATCGGCATTCTCTCCACCTGGTCTTTGTCGACTTGGGACCCTGACCCCCTTATGGGAGCGACAAAGCCCGGGGAAAAGCCTTGATCCTGCACGCACTGACCGCGATGAATTTCGACGACCTGCACCTTAACCCGGTGCTGCTGCACATCCATTTGTTCGGACGCGATTTATTCGACATCAAATGGTATTCGATCGCCTATATCGCCGGCATCGTCGTCGGCTGGATGTACCTGATGCGCATGCTCCGCGCGCCGGGCGCGCCGATGGCCAAGCGCCATGTCGAGGATCTGGTGTTCTACGCGACCCTGGGCATCATTCTGGGCGGGCGGATCGGCTATGTGCTGTTCTACGATCCCAAGCTGTTCGCCTCGTTCGGCTTCTTCAAATTGTGGGAAGGCGGCATGTCGTTCCACGGCGGGGTGATCGGCACCTCGCTGGGTATTTTCTGGTTCGCACGGCGCAACCAGCTCAGCTGGCTGCGCGTCCATGATTATGTCGCCTGCTGCGCGCCGTTCGGATTGTTCTTCGGGCGCTTGGCCAATTTCGTGAACGGCGAATTATGGGGCAAACCCGCCGATCCCAATTTGCCCTGGGCGATGGTCTTCCCCAATGCCGGAATGATGCCGCGCCATCCGAGCCAGCTCTACGAAGCGCTGCTCGAAGGCGTAGTGCTAGCCGCGCTGCTCGCCTACGCCTTCTGGCGAACCAAGGCGCGCTACGAGCCGGGCAAGCTCGTCGGCCTGTTCCTGACCGGCTACGGCCTCGCGCGCTTCACGGTCGAATTCTTCCGCGAGCCCGATGCCCAGTTCCAGGGCACGATCTTCGACAACGGCTATCTGCACATGGGTCAATGGCTGTGCGTGCCGATGATCCTGGGCGGCATCTATCTGATCTGGACGGCCAAGGGCCGGCGCGACCGCGTCACGCCGATCGCCGGGGATGAAAGCGTCGCCTGAGATGGACGGGTCGCTGCCCGATCGGCTGTCGCGCGCCATCACCATGGCGGGGCCGATCCCATTGTCGCAGTACATGGCGGCGGCCAACGCCGAATATTATGCGACTCGCGACCCGTTGGGATCGGCGGGCGATTTCACCACCGCCCCTGAAATCAGCCAAATGTTCGGCGAACTGATCGGACTATGGGCCGCCGATCTGTGGCAGCGTGCGGGCGAGCCCGATATCTATTGGGTGGAACTCGGCCCCGGACGCGGCACGCTGACCGCCGATGCGATGCGCGCGATGGGGCGGGTCGGGCTCGATCCGCCGGTCCATTTCATCGAAACCAGCCCGACGCTGCGCGCCCGCCAACTGGCCGCGGTTCCCTATGCGACCTGGCACGACGATATCACCCAGCTGCCCGACGACCGCCCGATCATTGCGGTCGCCAACGAATTTTTCGACGCGCTGCCGATCCGCCAGTTGGTCAAGGCGGGCGATGCCTGGCGCGAGCGGATGGTCGCGTGCCAGGATCTGCTATTCCTGCCGATCGCCGGCAGGGACGTGCCCGCCAGCGTGATCCCGGAGAATCTGCGCGACGCGCCGGTCGGATCGGTGATCGAGACGTCGCCGGCGTCTGTGGCAATTGGTCGCGCGCTGGCGCAGCGCTTGATGCTGCATGGTGGCGCCGCCTTGGTGGTCGACTACGGCTATGACGGTCCCGCCATCGGCGACACGTTGCAGGCGGTGAGCGGTCACCAATTCGCCAATCCATTCGAGGAACCGGGCAGCCGCGACCTGACCGCGCATGTCGATTTCGCCACTTTGGCCGCGGCCGCCGGGATTGAGGGCGTGCGGGTCGACGGCCCGGTCGGGCAAGGCGCTTTCCTGACTGCATTGGGAATCGATCCGCGCGCCGAAGCGCTGGCGCGATCGACGCCGGAGAAGGCCGAGGCGATCGCCGCCGATCGCGCGCGGCTGGTCGAGGACGACCAGATGGGGACGTTGTTCAGGGCGATGGCCTGGACCGCGCGCGATTGGCCAATTGCAGCAGGATTCCTATGATCGAATATCGCGATGCTACCCCCGCCGATGGCAATGCGCTCGACGCCATGGCGCAGGCGATCTGGATCGAGACGTTCGCGCACGGCGTCTCGGTCGAGGATGCGGCCACCTATCTCGCCGAGGCCTATGGTTCCAACGGCAAGCTGCTCGCCGATCTGTCGAGCGGAGCGGCGCGCTTTCACCTCGCGCTCGCCGATGGTCGGGTGGTCGGCTATGCCAAGATCAACCCGCCCTGGCTGCCCGATGCCGAACCCGGTGCGCTGCAATTGAGCCAGATCTATGTCAGCAGCGACCAGCACGGTGCAGGCGTCGGCAAAGCGTTGCTCAACTGGGCGATCGCCACCGCGCGGGCGCAAGGCGCGACGGCGCTGCTCCTCACCGTGTGGGAGGAAAACCACCGCGCGGCCGCTTTCTATCGCAAGCACGGCTTCGAGCATGTCGGCGATTATGCCTTCGCTGTCGGCACGCAGATCGACACCGATCACATCATGCGGCTGGCACTGTGAGCGCGGCGATCGCCTATCGCGACGCGACGCCCGCCGATGGACCGGAACTCGCGGCAATGGCGCGGCGCAGCTTCACCGACACGTTCGGTACGCTCTATCGCCAGGAAGACCTCGCGCAGTTCCTCGATGCGGCGTTCGGATCGGCGGGGTTGCCGGCCGACCTCACCGACCCCGCCTATCGCGTGCGGGTGGCGACCGACAACGACACCATCGTCGGTTATTGCAAGATCGGCCCGGTCACCTTTCCCGGCGACTGGCCGGATAATGCGATCGAGCTGCACCAGCTCTATATCCTGGCTGATCATCACGGCACGGGCCTGGCGCCGGTTCTGATGGATTGGGCGCTCGATCAGGCACGGGCGCGCGGCGCCGGTGAGATGATCCTGTCGGTCTTTGTCGACAACCATCGCGCGCGACGCTTCTACGAACGCTATGGCTTCGAAGAGATCGGCCAATATAAATTCATGGTCGGCGATCATGAAGATGACGATCGGCTGATGCGGTTGGCGCTGTGACGGTCGAGGTCAATCGCGCCCGCGCGCTCGATGACGTGGCGCACGGCTTTCTCGGGCGGCGCGGCGGCGTCTCGACCGGGATCACCGCCGGGCTCGATCTGGGCCGGCGTGGACAAGTCGAGATTGGCCCCGACCTCGCCGAGAATCGCCGCCGCGCGATTGCCGCAGTGCTGCCGGGCGCCGAGCTCGTCACGCTCTATCAAGTCCATTCTGCCGACTGCGCGACGCTGTCTGTGCCTTGGGATGACCGTGAACGGCCGCGTGCCGACGCCATGGTGACCGACCGTCCCGGTTTCGCACTCGGGATCCTGACCGCGGATTGCGCGCCCGTCCTGCTCGCCGATCGCAACGCCGGGATAATCGGCGCCGCGCACGCCGGGTGGAAAGGCGCGATCGGCGGCGTCGCCGACGCGACCGTCGCCGCGATGGAAAAGCTCGGCGCCGACCGCGACCGCATCTTCGCCGCGATCGGTCCGTGCATCGCGCGCGCCAGTTATGAGGTCGACGAGGCATTCCAGCACCGCTTCGAAGCCGACGATCCCGCCAACGAACGCTTCTTCGCATCCGCCCGCGACGGCCATGCGCAGTTCGACCTCGAAGGCTATGTCGCGCATCGCCTCGCCACCGCCGGGGTGCGGACCATCGAAATGATGGGGCTCGACACTTATACCGACGCGGATCGTTTCTACAGCTTCCGCCGTGCGACGCATCGCGGCGAGCCAGATTACGGAAGACAGATTTCGATCATCGGGATTTAGTTTCTTCTGAAACCACACGGCGCTACAGCGTCGGCCAAAGGAGTAGATGATGCCCAAGACGCCGACCGAAACCGAAGCCGATTTGACCGGGGTCGAAGCCCTGGCGCCCAAGAAGACTGAGCCGGCATCGATCGGCGGGCGCAAGCTCAAGCCGTCGACCCTGATGATGGGTCATGGCTATGATCCGACGCTGTCCGAAGGGTCGCTCAAGCCGCCGATCTTCCTGACTTCGACCTTCGTCTTCCCCAACGCCGCCGCCGGCAAGCGCCATTTCGAGGGCGTGACCGGCAAGCGTCCGGGTGGCGCCGAGGGCCTGGTCTATTCGCGCTTCAACGGACCGAACCAGGAAATCCTCGAAGACCGCCTCGGCATCTGGGAAGGCGCCGAAGACGCGCTCGCTTTCTCCTCGGGCATGTCGGCGATCGCCACCTTATTCCTGGCGATGGTCAAGCCCGGCGACACGATCGTCCATTCGGGCCCGCTCTATGCCGCGACCGAGACGCTGATCGCACGCATCCTCGGCCGCTTTGGGGTCCATTGGCTCGACTTCCCGGCTGGCGCGACGCGCGACGAGATCGACGCGGTGCTGCAAAAGGCGTCGTCGGGCAATGTCCCGCTAATCTATCTCGAAAGCCCGGCCAACCCGACCAATGCCCTGGTCGATGTCGAGGCGGTCGCCGCCAGCCGCGACGCGATCTTCACCGGCCCCAACAAGCCGCCGATCGCGATCGACAATACCTTCCTGGGGCCGCTGTGGCACAAGCCGCTCGAGCATGGTGCCGACATCGTCGTCTATTCGCTGACCAAATATGCCGGCGGCCATTCGGACCTGGTCGCGGGCGGCGTGCTCGGGTCGAAGGAGCACATCAATACGATCCGGCTGATGCGCAACACGATCGGCACGATCTGCGATCCCAACACCGCCTGGATGTTGTTGCGTAGCCTCGAGACGCTCGAACTGCGGATGAGCCGCGCCGGCGAGAATGCGGTCAAGGTCTGTGAATTCCTGCGCGACCATCCCAAGGTTGAGAAGGTCGGCTATCTCGGTTTCCTCAAGGACGGCGAGGACAAGCGCCAGGCCGATATCTACGAACGCCATTGCTCGGGTGCGGGATCGACCTTCTCGCTCTACCTCAAGGGCGGCGAGAAAGAGGCATTCGCGTTCCTCGACGCGCTCAAGATCGCCAAGCTGGCGGTCAGCCTGGGCGGGACCGAGACGCTGGCGTCGCATCCCGCCGGGATGACCCATCTGTCGGTGCCCGATGCGCGCAAGCAAGCGCTGGGGATCACCGACAATCTGGTCCGCATCTCGATCGGCGTCGAGGATGCCGACGACCTGATCGCCGATTTCGAGGCGGCGCTGGAAACGGTGTGAAGGGGAATCTCCCCTCCCGCGAGCGGGAGGGGAATTCGCTCCATTGTGACGTCGAACCTGATTTCGGGTCGCAAACAAACCGGCTATGACTGACCCCGACTGACCTTGCAGCGGGGAGTAAGGGCATGGGGAAGCCGTTCAATTTCGTCCAGGCCGCGATCCTGAAGGCGCTGGCAGAGGCGCTGTTCCACGATACCGTCATGGTGATCCCCTCGAGCCAGGTGGTCGCCAACCTCCAGCGCCAGTTCGCGCTGGTGAAGGGCGGCAAGGCGACCGAGATCGGGCTCAGCCTCTACCTGCTCTGCCTGGTGATGGGCGGGCCGCTCTTCCTGATCCTGAGCCCGGCCTGGCGCGCGCGGCAAGTCGCGAAGCGGCTCGAACGCACGCGCAACGACCTGATGCAGGACCTCGCTCGCGTGCGGAGCGTGGTCTATGCTGGCTATTACGGCCACTGGCAGGGCGAGACCCAGGACGACAATCGCGACAATCCGGTGTTCGCGCAGATCGGCTTCACCCTGCCCGCGCATCGCGATCGCTCGGCGCCGGGCGAAGTGCCGATCACCGATTTCCCCGGCCGCGATCTGACCGATGCCGACATCCTGAAAGAGGCGCCCGACGAGGCCGGGGTGATCGTGATCGGATCGGGCGCGGGCGGTGCGGTCGCGGCGGCGACTCTCGCGGCGCAGGGACACGACGTATTAGTAGTCGAGGCCGGTCCCTTCTATCCTTCATCCAAGATCAATCACCGCGAATGGGAAATGACCGCGCGGCTGTTCGTCGATGGCGGCGTGCAGACCAGCCGCGACCACGACGTGGTCGTGTTCCAAGGCCGCGTCGTCGGCGGATCGACCGTACTCAACAACGGCATCTGTCTGCGCGTCAACCAGTCGGGGCTGACGCATCCCGACGCGCCCGACATCTTCGCCAAATGGGCCCAGCTCGGCGCGCCGGTCGACCGCGGCCGGTTCGATGCCGCTTATCGTGCAGTGGAACAACGCTTGTCGGTCGGACCGATCGACCCGCGCGCCGGGCGCAACAACGGCCCGCATCTGCAACGCGGCTGGGCAGCGCATGCGGCAGCGACTGGTCTCCCGGGCGACCAGGCCGCCCCCACCCCCTGGTTCAGCAAGAATTACGGCCCCGATTCCGCCGGCGCGGCGTGCGCCTATTGCGGCTATTGCAACACCGGCTGCCCTTATGGCCGCAAGCAGGGCATGGCGCAGTCCTTCCTGCTCGATGCGCGCAGGAGCGGCGCGCACATCCTCGCCGACACCAATGTCACGGCGATCCGCTGGGAAACCCCGCTCGATTGGGACAAGCGGCGCGCGACCGGAGTCGAGGTCGTGCTTGCCGACGGCCGCAAGCATTTCATCCGCGCGCGCGAAGGCGTGGTGGTCGCCGCCGGCACGATGGCGTCAAGCCGGATCCTGGCGGCGAGCGGGATCGACGGTACCGGTACCGGTATCTCGCTCAACATCGCCTGTCCGGTGGTCGCGCTGATGCCCGGCGAGCAATCGATGCGCAGCTGGGACGAGGACCAGATGGCGACCTATGTCGACCACGGCGATTTCCTGCTCGAATCGCATTTCCAGCCGCCGATGAGCATGTCGACCCTGATGCCCGGCTGGTTCGGCGATCATGCCCAGCGGATGCGCAATTACGGCCGGCTGGCGTCGGCCGGCATCCTGATCCCCGCCGATCGCTGCGGGCAGCTGATCGACTCCGGCCTGAGCTTCAAGCTGCGCGACGATGTCGAAATCCCGTTGATCAAGCGCGCGCTGTCCGCGCTGACCAAGGTCCATTTCGCGGCCGGCGCGGAGGAAGTCTATCCGGCGCTTGCCCGCGGTCAGACGCTCAAGCCCGGCGACGATGTCGACGCCTTTTTCGACAGCGCGATCGGCGAGGCCGACGACATCACCTTGTCGAGTTCGCATCCCCAGGGCGGCAATGCCCGTGGCAAGGATCGCGAGCATGGCGTGGTCGATCTCGATTGTCGCGTCCACGGCACCGCCAACGTGCTCGTCACCGATGCCAGCACCTTCGCCAGCTGCATCCGGGTCAATGCGCAGCTGACCACGATGGCGATGGCGCATTACGCCACCGCGATCGCGCCGTTCTGAGCGTCACCCGGCCAGGGCGTCGTCGAGCAAGCGGAGGTCCCTGCCCCTGGTTTCGCGACCAAACCAGGCGCATAGGCCGAGCGCGAGCGCTGTCGGCACGACGATCAGCCCCGCGGTGACGCCCATCGCCGGGACCAAAGCGGTGATACTGAGCGCTTGGGCGGCGACGCCGCCACCCTTGGTGCACGCCGCGACCCAGCCGGTGGCGCGGCCACGGACGCGCAGGGGAAAGCTTTCGGCGGTATAAGGCAGCAGGATCGCGATGATCCCGTTCGATCCGACGATCAGCAACGCCACCGGCAACACCGGGCTGCCGACCCCGGCAAGCTCGAGGCGCAGCACCCCGACCAGCCCGAGCAAGGTGACGCCGATCATCGTGACGAGCGACCATTTGGTGCTCCAGCGGCTGTACATCAGCGCGGCGACGAACACCGTCGGGAAGGCGATCAGCGCGGACTCCGCGAGCAATTTGCTCGACACCGCGACCGAATAGCCCTTGGCGACCAGGTCGGCGGGCAACCACAGCAGCAGTCCGAAATTGATCAATCCCCAGGCGATCGCGGCGATCGACAAAGCGGCGAGCTTGCCGACCAGCTTGGCGCCGGTCAGCGCATGACTCCCCGTTCCCGCCGGCAGCGGCGGCAGCGGCGTCAGCCGCTTGGCGGTCGATCCGAACCGCGCCATCACGGCCCGCGCCTCGACATCGCGGCCCCGTGCCAGCAGGAATTTGGCGGATTCGGGAATGAGCCCACCAAGCAATACCAACAGCAGCCCGCTCGGCAGGTTGAGCAGCCACAGGATACGCCAGCCGTAAGCCGGCTGCAGCAAGGCGGAAAAGCCGCTCGCCGCGAAATAGCCGCCGACCGCGCCGAGCCCGCCGACCAGTACCAGGCTCCAGCCGCGATGCTTGTTGGGCATCATCTCGGCAAGCAGCGCATAGGTCACCGGCAGCATGCCGCCAGCGGCCGCGCCCATCATGAAGCACATGCCGATATTCCAGGCGAGGCTGGGCATCGCGCCGCAGATCGAGGTGCCGACGAACATCACCGCCGACAGCAGGATCGACGCCTTGCGGCCGTAGATATCGGCGATCACGCCCCATAGCACCGACCCGGTCACGGTGCCGATCAAGGCGAAGAATGGCACCAGGCTGACCGTCGCTTTGGGCACGCGATATTCGCTGACCATGCCGGGCACGGTGAAGCCCAGCGACGCCGGCTTCATCACGTCGATGATCAGCGCGATGACGAGCACCAGCATCAGCCGCCAATGCGCGCCGCTCAACGGAGCATCCTCGGGCGCGGAAATCTCGATCGCGCCGCTCTCTGCGCGTTGCCTGGCGATGTCGCGGGGCAGCAGGCCGTAAGCCGCGACACCAACACCGCCGATGATCAGCCCCATGCCGAGCACCATGTCCCAGCCCATCGCCATGCCGGCGAGCCGGTAGTGCATCGTCCGGCCCATCAGGAACATCGGGATATGCATTGCCACGCCGATCGTCACCGCGACGCAGCCGAGCGCGAACGCCCAGAGCGCCTGACGATCGCTGAGTGTCGTGCTGAGCCCCCGATTCATAGAACTAGCCGTCGCCGACGCGTTCGATATCGGCGCCGACCGCCGATAATTTCTCCTCGAGCCGCTCATAGCCGCGGTCGAGGTGATAGACGCGGCTGACCTCGGTCTGGCCGTCGGCGACCAGCCCGGCGATGATCAAGCTCATCGATGCGCGCAGATCGGTCGCCATCACTGGCGCGCCGATCATGTGGTCGACCCCGCGCACCACCGCCGTGCGGCCGCGTACCTGGATGTCGGCGCCCATCCGCGCCAGCTCGGGCACGTGCATGTAGCGATTCTCGAAGATCGTCTCGGTCAACACGCTGGCGCCATCCGCCTTGCACAGCATCGCCATGAACTGCGCCTGCATGTCGGTGGCGAAGCCGGGGAACGGCGCGGTCGACAAGGTCAGCGGCTTGAGCTTGCCGTCCGACGAGACGAACAATGAGCTGCCCTTTTCCTCAATGCTGACCCCGGCGTCGATCAGCGCGGCGATCGTCGCGCGCATGTCGTCGGCCTTGACTCCGACCAGTTCGACCGACCCGCCGGTGATCGCGGCGGCGCAGGCATAGCTGCCCGCCTCGATGCGGTCGGGCATCACGCGATAGGTAGCGCCGTGCAGGCGGTCGACGCCTTCGATCTCCAGTCGCTCGGTCCCCACCCCCGAAATCGAAGCGCCCATCGCGAGCAGCAGATTGCACAGATCGACGATCTCGGGCTCGCGCGCCGCATTCTCGATCACCGTGCCGCCCTTGGCGAGCACCGCGGCCATCACCGCATTTTCGGTCGCGCCGACCGAGACGATCGGGAAGGCGACGCGTCCGCCGGGTAGACGCCCGCCCGGCGCGATCGCTTTCACATAACCGGCGGCGAGTTCGATCCGGGCGCCCATCGCTTCGAGCGCCTTGAGGTGGAGGTCGATCGGGCGGTTGCCGATCGAGCAGCCGCCAGGCAGCGACACCGTCGCTTCGCCCGCGCGGGCGACCAGCGGCCCCAGCACCAGGATCGACGCGCGCATCTTGCGCACGATATCGTACGGCGCCTCGGTCGAGGTCAGCCGCCCCGCCCGCATCGTCATGACGCGGCCAAAATCGCTCGGCCGCGCGCCTTCGATCTCGGTCGACACGCCGAGCTGGTTGAGCAGATGCCCGAAGCTGTCGACATCGGCCAGCCGCGGCAGGTTGCGCAGCGTCACCGGCTCTTCGGTCAACAGTGCGCACGGCATCAGCGTCAGCGCCGAATTCTTAGCGCCCGAAATCGGCAGCTTGCCCGTCAGGCGATTGCCGCCGCGAATGAGGATACGGTCCATTCAAAGGCTTCTATCGCCCGCCGCACCACAAGCAAGCGTAACGCGTTCTTGTATTTCAGCAGAGCTGAAACGGGGGCGGCACCGGCCCGGCGAGGCTGCAACAATGACTCCAACACCCATTGATCGACTTTAATGCACAGGTCCGCGCGCACTGCTCTGTACGCCCCAAGTTCCGGGGGAGTATTCTTCGACGTGTCAGGCAGTTGTTTCGCCGAAAGATTGGGCGATCTGGTTACCCTTACCCCGGCGGAACATGCGGCACTCGAACGGATCGAGGAACGCGAGCGGCCGATCAGGCGGGGCGCGACGATTCAGCGAGAGAATGATCGCGCCGGCGAGATGTTCGTCGTGCGCAAGGGCATGCTGATGTCCTCGACGCTGCTCGACGATGGCAGCCGCCAGATTCTGCGCTTTCTGTTCCCTGGCGACATGATCGCCTTGTCGAGCCTTGTTTATACCGAGACGCCCGAGACGCTCACCGCGCTCAGCGATGCGATCGTTGCGCCGTTCGAACGCTCAGCCTTGAGCGAGATTATCGCCGCGCATCCGCGGCTCGCGGCATTGTTGCTGGTCTATAGCCAGATTGAGCGCGCAGCCTTGACCGACCGGCTTGCGGCGCTCGGTCGCACCTCGGCCAAAGCGCGCGTCGCCGCGATGCTGATCGACATGCGCAACCGCCTGCGCGCGGGTGACAAGTCGATTACCGATACGTTCACGATCGGCCTCACGCAGGAAGAGATCGGCGATGCTACCGGCCTGACCGCGGTTCATGTCAACCGGATGCTACGCCAGATCGAGGAAGAAGGGCTGATCGCGCGCGTGAACGGGCGTGTCACCTTCACCAACGAACGCGGGCTGCTGCGCGCCGCCAATTACATCGACCGCTATGAGGGTCTCGACCTGAGTTGGCTGCCGGCACCGCGTTAGAGCTCGGAGGGGGCGTCGGGGGGAACGGGAAACCGTCCCCCCGACGTTAATTTTGAACTGCCCCACATCATAATCCGTCGTCACCCCGGCCTTGTGCCGGGGTCCACTCCTCCTCATGCCCCTGCGCTTGCGGCTCCGTGGATGCCGGCACAAGGCCGGCATGACGGGTGTAGCGTTACTGCAACGTCGTGCTGTCGAGATTGACCTTATCCGCCGGGATCACCTCGACATTCGGGTATTTCTTTCTGAGATCGTCGAGGAACAGCTTCGCATCCCCCACGACGATGACGCTGGCATCGGTCGGATCGAGCAGCCGCTGCGCGACGCGCTGGACCGCCGCCGGGTCGACACCTTCGACCTTGGGCGTGAATGCCTTGAGCTCAGACAAGGGCACGTTCTCGACGACATAATCGCCGAGCACGCCCGCAATGCCCCCGGTCGTCTCGGTTTCGCGACCAAAATCGCCAATCAGCACCGCCTTGCGCGAGGCGAGCTCGTCGTTCGGCACGGGCGCGGCCCCCATTCCCTTCATCGTGTCGATGATCAGCCCCACCACTTCGGGCGCCGAGGGATTCTTGGTCTGGGTATTGGCCGCGACATAGCCCGGCTGACGCCGCGCCGCAATGCCGCTGCCGGCGCCATAGGCCAGGCCGCGCTTGATGCGGATTTCCTGGTTGAGCCGCGATGAGAAGCCGACCCCCAGGGTCGCGTTGGCGACGCTGGCCGCGTAGAAATCGGGATCGCTGCGGGCAATGCCTGGGCGGGCAACGACGACCCCAGCCTGGCCGGCATTGGGCATATCGACGACGATGATCCGCGGCGTTGCGGTGGCGGAATCGGTCTTGGGCGCGGCGACCGGCGCGGCCTTGGCCTGCCAACTGCCAAAATTGGTCTCGGCGAGCGCCTTGGCCGCCGCCAGCGTGATGTCGCCGACCATCACCAAAGTTGCGCGCGACGGCGCCCAGGTGCGCGCATAGGCGGTCTGCACTTCGCTTCGCGTGATCGCCTTGAGCGAGGCGGGTGTGCCAGTGATGGGATGCCCATAGGGCCCGCCGCCCATCACCGTCCGCGCCGCGACCAGCGACGCGAGCCGGCCCGGATTCTTGAGTTCGACCTGGACGCTATCGATCGTCTGCGCTCGATCGCGCTCGATCTCCTCGACCGTGAACACCGGATTGCGCGCGACATCGGCGAGCACCGCCATCGCCGGGGCGATCTGGTCCGACTTGACCTGGAGCGTCACTGCCGCGGCATCCCAGGCGACGGCCGAGCTGATCGAGCCGCCGAGCTTCTCGACCTCATTGGCGATCTGCGTCGCCGAACGCGTCTTGGTCCCCTTGGTCATCAAATCGGCGGTCAGGCTGTTGAGCCCGGCGCGGTCGGCCGGGTCCGCCGCGCCGCCGCCGTTGGCGAGCACCTGCGTGGTGATCAGCGGCAGATCGTGCTTTTCTACCACGATCAGCTTCATGCCGTTGGCCAAGGTCGCCGTTACCGGCGCCGGCAGCGCCGCAACCACCGGCTTGGCCGGCGCGGGAATGGCGACACGGTCGGCGTCGCTCGCCGGTGTGACCACCTCGACATTGCCCGGCGTCTTGAGCTCGGCGACCGCGACCGTGTCGGCGACCGCGATCTTGTCGCCTTTCGGACCGTCCTTCGGCGCCATTTCGGCCGGCATGTAATTGATCGTCGCCGAGCCGTTGTCGGTCAGATATTTGCGCGCCACGCGCTGGATGTCGGCGGCAGTCACCTTGCCGATCGCAGCGAGTTGCTTGTCGGCGGCGGCCGGATCGCCGTCGATGATCACCGACCGCGCGATCGTCGAGGCCTTGCCGTCGGCGGTCTCGCGGCTTTCGATCGTCGCGGTGATCAACTGGTTCTTGGCGCGAGTCAGTTCGGCCGGGGTGACCAGCGTGTCGCGGGCGCGGGCGACTTCGGCGCGCAACGCCTTCTCGCCATCGGCGACGCTCTTGCCGTCGGCCATCGTCGCGGTGACGACGAACGAGCCCGTCCCTTGCTTGGTATCGAGGAAGGTATTGGCGGATTGCGCAAGCTGATCGCGATAGACCAGATCCTGGTACAGCCGCGAGCTGTCGCCGCGCGAAAGGATCGCATCGAGCAGAGTCAGCGCCGGAATGTCGGCATTGTTGTCCGATGGCACTTGATAGCTGATCAACACCGCCGGCAACGGCGTGTTGGGCTCATAGACCGTGTAGCGGGTCGGCGTGGTGCGTGCCGGCTCGGCGACGGTCACGCGCGGGATCGGGCGGTCAGGTTTCTTAATGCCGGCGAAATAGGTGTCGACCCACTGATTCAGCTGTGCCGGATCGAAATTTCCCGCGACCACCAGCACCGCATTGTCGGGCCGGTAATAGGTCGCATGGAACGCGCGGACATCGTCGATCGTCGCGGCTTCGAGATTCTCCAGGCTGCCGATCCCGGGCCGCGCATAGGGATGCACGCGGTAGCTGATCTCCGGGTAGTAGATCGAATAGAGCTTGCCGTAAGGCGTCGCCAGGGTGCGCAGGCGAAGCTCTTCCTTCACCACGTCTCGCTCGGACGCGTAGCTGACCGGCTCGACCACCAGGTTTGCCATGCGATCGGCCTCGGCGAACAGCAGGCGCTCGAGATGGTTGGCCGGGACGACCTCGAAATAATTGGTGTAATCGTCGTTGGTCGAGGCGTTGTTATAGCCGCCGACATCCTCGGTCAGGCGATCGAAATTCTCCGACTTCAGGTTCCTGGTCGCCTTGAACATCAGATGTTCGAACATGTGCGCGAAGCCCGACTTCCCCTTGGGATCGTCCTTCGACCCGACATCGTACCAGACCTGGACCGAGACGTTAGCGGTCTTGGTATCGCGGATCGCATAGACGCGCAGGCCGTTGGCGAGCCTGCGGACGGTATAGGCGATTGGCTTGACGGCGGTTGCACTGGTGGCCGCAGCCTTTGGCGCTGGCTTCTTGGTCGGCGTCGCCGCGCTCGCCGCGACCGGAAGGAGAGCAACGCCCATCAGCAAGGCGGCACGAGTCAGACGCATTCAAGTCTCCGGAAAGGAGGGGAGGATGCGTGTGATGTGTCGCGCTAAAACAGCGCGAGTCAATCGCCCCGCGATACCTGCTTCACCCAGCATCGCGTCAGCATGACAGGTCGGAAGCCGAGATTGTAATAGAGCTGCTTCGCTTCTTCCTCGGCAACCGCACCCAAAAAGACGCCACAGACGCCGGCGGCGCGCATCGTGCGGTCGAAATGAGTAATTAGCGTCGAGGCGATCCCCTGCCGCCGCGCGGATTGCCGCGTGAACAGATCCTCGATCATCCCCATGCCGTTGGGCGCTATCGCTATGGCACCGTACGCCACCGCGTGATCGCCGCGCCGCACGAGGTGGAAGCGGTAGTCGGGAGTCTTGAGGCGGTAATTACTCACCATGTCCCCAACGAAACGGGCGTCGAGGTCGAGATGTCCGGTTCGTTTGCCTTCTTCGACATCTGCCAGGACCAACTCGGCGAGCGCGTCCCAATCACGTTGCACGCGCACCTCGACAATATTGACGTCCGCGCCGCCGGTGGGTTTCAGTCGGTCGCATGCCATCTGAACGATCACCGGCCGCTCTTCGAAGCCCAGATAGGCGAGCCGCGCGAGGAAGCGCGCGGGCGTGAAGCAATCGCTGTGAACGACGCGCCAGTCCGAATGCCCAAGATGCTCGCCCATCGCGGCCAGCACGGCGTCGATCGCAGCATCGTCCTCAGCGATCACTGCGTCGACGTGATTGGCATCCCATAGATCGGGCCGCGTCGGATCGGCGACGATCCCACAATAGCGGGTTTCGATCACCTTGTGTCCCAGCCGCCGTTGCCAGCGATAGGCATCGGCGATCAGGCGAGTGTCATTCAACGCTTCTTGTTGCGGTTCGCGTAAAGCACCGCCGCCGCGACCGCCGCCGACCCGACGCCCGCGCCCAGCGCCGCCATGCCCCATTTGCTCAACTTCGCCGGCTCGGGCGTGCCTTCGGCGCCTTTCTGGCGCTCCTTGGCGATCCGCGCCGCGGCCATGATCTCATTCTCTTCTTCGGGCTTGTCGCTCACGCTCACTCTCCTCGACCCTGTCCGTAGCGTGCCCGGAATCCGCTCGCAAATGCGTTGAGCGCTCCTTGGGCAATCGCTGCGCGCAAGTCCGCCATCAACGCCTGATAGAACCAAATGTTGTGCTCGGTCATCAACATCGCGCCAAGAATCTCGCCGGCGCGGACGAGATGGTGGAGATAGGCGCGTTCCCAGGTCGCGCAGACCGGGCAGCCGCATTCGGGATCGAGCGGGCCCTGATCCTCGCCGAATTTCGCGTTGCGGATGTTGATCGGACCGGTCCGGGTGAACGCCTGGCCGGTGCGGCCCGAGCGCGTCGGCAGGACGCAGTCGAACATGTCGACCCCGCGCTCGACTGCGCCGACGATGTCGTCGGGCTTGCCCACCCCCATCAAGTACCGCGGTCTGTCGGCGGGAAGCTGGCCCGGCGCGAAATCGAGGCAACCGAACATCGCCACCTGCCCTTCCCCAACCGCGAGCCCGCCGATCGCATAGCCGTCAAATCCGATCTCGGTCAGCGCCGCCGCGCTTTCGCCGCGCAATTGCTCGTTCAGCGCGCCCTGCTGGATGCCGAATTGCGCGGCATTGTCGGCATGCTCGCCGCCACCCAGGAACGCCTCGCGCGAGCGCCGCGCCCAGCGCATCGATCGCGCCATCGCCGCGGCCTGCACGTCGGGCGTCGAGGTGGTCGGGACCAATTCGTCGAACGCCATGACGATATCCGAGCCGAGCAGGCGCTGGATTTCCATCGAGCGTTCGGGGCTCATCGGATGCCGCTTGCCATCGAGATGGCTTTTGAATTCGACCCCATTCTCGTCGCGCTTGGTCAGCTCGGACAGGCTCATCACCTGATAGCCGCCGCTGTCGGTCAGGATCGGCCGGTCCCAGCCCATGAAATGGTGCAAGCCGCCCAGCCGCGCGACGCGCTCGGCGGTCGGGCGGAGCATCAGATGATAGGTATTGCCGAGGATGATGTCGGCGCCGGCGGCGCGCACGTCGCCCGGCTTCATCGCCTTGACCGTGGCGGCGGTGCCGACCGGCATGAAAGCGGGGGTGCGGATCGTGCCACGCCGCATCGCGATCTCGCCGGTGCGCGCCTTGCCGTCGGTGCCGTGGATTTTGAAGTCGAAACGGGTAGTCATATCGGTCGCTCTAGCGACGGGTCTGCCGCCTTGTCGACCTCAGGTCAGATAGTCGACGACCTCTTGCGGCGTCGCGAAGGTCACGTCGGGCATCATCGCCAGCAGCATCTCGGGGTTGGCATAGCCCCACAACACCGCTCCCGCGCCGATCCCGACCGCGCGCGCGGCGTCGATGTCGCGGGTTTCGTCGCCGATCGACAGGATCGCGCTGGGTGGAAGGCCGCTCGCCCTGATCGCCTGGCGGAACTTGCGCACCTTGCCGAACAGGCCTGAGCCGCAGAAGAAGCGCTCGATCCGCGCCGAATCCTCTGCCCCTAGGATCGCCCGGACATTGGCTTCCGAGTTGGACGAGCAGACGAACAACCGGACCTTGGCCTCGTCGATCGTCCGCAGCATGTCGCGGACACCGTCGAATAAGTGGATCTGGTCCGTGTTCCGGCCGAACCGTGCGCGGACGTGGCGCGCGATCAGCGGCAATTTCCAGCGCGAGATGCCGAGATGGTCGATCACTTCGCGCGTCGTGCGCTTGCGCAATCCCTCCACTTCGTCGGGATGGACGCTGCGGAACCGGAAACGCTCGGCGAGATCGTCGACGATCGACAGGAACCAATGGCCGCTGTCGCTGAGCGTCCCGTCGAAATCGAAAATGACCAATTGGTAGGGATGCCGCGCGGCCACGATTATCCGCCTCGTTTCCCGCGTTTCCCGCCATCGCCCATCGGAAAGGCGCGGATCGTCAGCAATTCGGCACGCGTCAGGGCACCGTCCTTGTCCTTGTCGAGCCGGGTAAAGATCTGGTCGAACTTCGCCTGGAGTTCGGCCAGCGTGATCTGGTTGTCGCTGTTGCTGTCGGTCTCGTAGGCGCCGGGCAGCGCATTGGGATCGCCCAGCCATTTCAGCGCCCAATCGGAAAAGGCGATATAGCCCAGCTTGCCGGTGTGACCGGTGTCGATCGCATCGAAGCTCTTTGCCACACCCTTGCGCATCTCGTCGCGCGTCACGCGGCCGTCGCCGTCCGCGTCGAATGCCGCGATCATCATCGCCACGGGCTCGACCACCAGGATCGGCGGCGCGGCGATCGAGACGGTCGTATCCTTCTTGCTTCCCAGCGGCACGGGAACGCGATTGTCATTCTGCGCGGCAGCCGGTCCGGACAAGCCGATCGCCAGCAAGGCGAAGGCGACCACGAGAGTCCGGGGAGCCAGGGCGAGGCCGCGGCGGATGGCTGACGTAAAGCGATTCGGCGGCATAGCGACAGGCTGTGCCCCAGCGGGCCGGGCTCGGCAACAGAGACTAATCCCGGATTCGCGCTAACGGATCGGAACCGAGGCGCCGGCATAGGGGTCATAGGGCGCCGGCACCCCGGTCGGCTGGACATGCGGCGGCGGCGGTGGAGGCGGCGCGACGACAACGACAGGAGGGGCGGTGTCACCCCCGACGCCGCTGGCGGCATAACGCAGTCCGTTGACGATGGTTGACGCACCGAACAGGATGAAGCAGCCCAGAATGACGGTCGCGCCATGGCGGATATTGACTCGCCCAGTGAGCATGCCGAACCCGATCGCCGCGACCGCGATCACTGCGATCGATGTCGCGACCGTGCCGAGCAACACATCCTGCAGCCAGGATATCGCCGCGACGAGCACGCTGGATCCCGCGGGGGAATCGGCGAGCGATGTTGGGGCGTAGGAGAGGATCATCGCATGATCCTATGCTGGTCCGAGGCCTGACGATAGGGCCGGTTCATGGCGTCGGATCGGGATAACCAGGGTCCAGTTCCACAGCACGATCGGCATCGGCGGCAGCACCGCGCCGGTCGCCCTGCTCACGCTTCAGGACGCTGCGATTATAATAGCTGCGCGCGGTATAGGGTGCATATTTGATCGCGAGATCGAGGTCGGCGGCGGCGCGTGCGGTCTCTCCCTGCCGCTGATAGGCGAGCCCCCGGTTGAGATAAGCGAAGGCGAATTTGGGCCTGAGCGCGATCGCTTGGTCGAACGCGGTGATCGCACCGTCCAAGTCTCCGCGCCAGGCGAGCGCCAGGCCTTCGGAAAGACGCGCCCCTGCCTCGCCAGTCGGACCCTTGGCGCCGATGCCGATCAGGCTCTTACAGCCATGCAGACTTTCCTGAGGATCGATCACCGTGCAGGCATTCCAGTCGCCGCGCGCCGCATAGGCGTTCGGGCGCCTTGAACGCGCGCCCGTTACGACAACGTCGCGGGCGCCTTCATCTTCATCATCGGCCTTCCTGCCCGCCACGCCGGCCAGACTGGCGGACTCGGCCGTTTTCGACTGCGCCAGGCGACCGGCGGCGGCGATCGGACTGGCCTCCGCTGCTGGCGGTGGCGCGCTCTGCCGGGCAAACTGTGCGGATGGTGGTGCCATGGGTGCGGGAGGCGCAGGCGGCGGTGGCGGTGGCGAGGCGGACGGCGCCTGGTCCTCGGCGGCGCGACGATCAGCCCCGCTGGCCGAGACGACCGGAGCAGTCGGTGCGACCGGTTTTTGGATCGGCGGCTCCGGTTTGACGGCGGGCGTCGGCGCTACGGCTGCATTAGTCGCTGCCGGTTTCGGAGCTTCGGGCTGATCCGGCGCGGGCGCCGCGCGCGGTGCGGTGACGGCCGGCGGCGCCTCGACCCTGCCAGGTTGCAGACCACCGGGCCGGTTGAGCGCGATCGACAGGCTGATCCCGGCGACGAGCACGATCGAGGCGAAGGCGCCGATCTGCTTGCCGGACACCCATCGCGCCGGGCGCCGATCGGGTGCGGCGGCAGGCGCCGGATCGGGCACGCCGTCGAACCGCCGCATCGCCGCCACGATCGCCGCATCGCGCGCTGCCGGGCGCGGCGGCGGCGGCTCGGGCAACAGGCCGGCGAGATCACTATCGTGGGCCATTCAGCGCCCCCGAATGACCAGCCGGCAATAACCGGTGCCGCTGCGGCAAGGATGGCGGGGAACGGACATCGATCTATCTATAACGGCAATCTCGGCCCGGTCTAAGCCATGATCGTGTGCGGCGATACGGGGCGCCGCGAGCGCAGCGCCCCGCTCCATCTCACTGTCCGCTCGCCGCGATACCGTTGGCGGTCCTGGCGGCGCGGACGAGCTGGATGAATTCGGTCCGATAGCCGAATTCGTCGTTGCCCTTGGCGCCGCTCGCCATGCGCAGCACGTCGTCATAGCTGAGCGCGCCGTTATAGCGCCCGCCGCGCAGCAATTCGGCGAAACCGGCGACGGCAGTGGCAAACCGCGCATCCTGCGGCGCATCCTCGAACCGCGCGAACTGCACCCGGCGGTCGATCGGCGTCGACAGCAACAGGCTGGTGTCCGACTTGGGCAGCTTGTAGCGGATCTTCACGAAGCCGAGCTCGCTGCTCAATCCGCCAGCGGCGACCGGGGCCGGGCGCGCATAGCGCAGATCGCCGTTCGCGCGCGGCCCGCCGACAGGGACGACCTCATACAAAGCCGTCACCGTCTGGCCCGACCCGACATCGCCGGCATCGACCTTGTCATTGTCGAAATCCTCGCGCTTGAGCATCCGCGTCTCGTATCCGATCAGGCGATATTCGGCGACGGCGAGGGGATTGAACTCGACCTGGATCTTCACGTCCTTGGCGATCGGGAACAGGGTCGAGGTCGCCTCATCGACCAATGTCTTCCGCGCTTCGTTGACCGTGTCGATATAGGCTGCGGTGCCGTTGCCGTTTTGCGCCAGCGTCTGCATCATCGCGTCGTTGTAATTGCCCATGCCGAAGCCGAGCACCGACAGGAACACGCCCTTGCCACGCTCGCGCTCGATATAGCCTTTGAGCTCGTCCTGATTGGTGATGCCGACGTTGAAATCGCCATCGGTGGTCAGGATCACGCGGTTGACGCCCTTGGCATCGAAATGCTGTTCGGCCAGCCGATAGGCCTGGCGGATCCCCTCGGCACCCGCCGTGCTGCCGCCTGCGCCCAGCCCTTCAATCACTGCCTTGATCCTGGCTTTCTCGCTGGCCGGCGTCGGCTCGAGCGCGGTCCCGGCGCTGCCGGCATAAGTGACGATCGCGACGCTGTCATTGCCGTCGAGCTGATCGAGCAGCATTTCGAGCGATTGCTTGACCAGCGGCAGCTTGTTGGGCGCGTACATCGATCCCGACGTGTCGATCAGGAAGACCAGGTTCGCGCGCGGCCGCGTCCTGCGCCCAATCTCATAGCCCTTCACGCCGATCCGGACGAGCTTGCGGCCGGGAGTCCAGGGACTCGGGAACACCGCGACATTGGTGCTGAACGGCTGCGACGCACCGGCCGCAGGCGCATAGTCATAAGGGAAGTAGTTGACCATCTCCTCGGTCCGCACTGCCGCCGGCTGGGGCAGCATGTTCTGGTTGAGCGAGGCGCGGACGAACGAATAAGAGGCGGTGTCGACGTCGAGCGAGAAGGTCGAAACCGGCTCTTCCTTGACGATCTTGAACGCATTCTGGTCGGTAGCGGTGAACTTGTCGCGGCCGACGTCCTGATAATAAGGCGGATAGGGCCGCGGCTCGGGCGCCGCGCGCTTGGCATAGCGACTGGTGGTCATCACCGGCGACGACATCGAGGGTAGCGGTGGCGATGACGAAGGCGGGGGTGGCGGGGCGAAGGCCGATATCGGCGACGCTCTGTCCGCCTGTGCATTGGGGACGCTCCGTCCGGTAACGACGATCTCTGCGGCGCCTTCATCCGCTTTGGCCGCCCCTTCCGCGCCCGGCGCGGACGCGAGGCGGGTGTCGGATCCGGCGCAGGACGCGAGCAATGTCAGTGCCAGCCCGGTGGCGACTGCCCGATACAGAGGGGGCATATCATTCTCCCTTGGTTGCAGCGGGCAGGATCGTCCGCATCCCCCTTCGACGCGCCTCGCCGGGGATTCCTTGGACAAGGGTCGAAATTATTTTTCCCGCGTCTCTCGCCGGCCATCAGGCCCGGGCGGCATCCTTCCCGGCGAGCATCCGCCGCGCTTCGTGCATCCGCCACGACACGGTGGTCTCGGCCACCCCCAGGATCGCCGCTGCCTCGGCATGCGACAACTGCTGTCCGGCGACCAGCACCACCGTATCGCGATACGCGGGCGGCAGGCCGGCGATCGCGCTCTTCACCCACATTGCGTCATGTAGGTCGCGGCCGTCGGGACCCCGCGCCAGTCCCGCCAGCACAGCGAGACGCGCGGCGAACCCGCCCAGGGATTTGCGGCGGCGATGAAAGTCGCGGCACGCATTGAAGACGATGCCGCACAGCCAGGTGGTGAACTTGGCATCGCCGCGGAACGATCCGATCCGTTCGACCAGCGCGCAACAGACGTCCTGCGCGATATCATCGGCATCGGCGCGCGTTCCCGTCAACTGCCATGCGAGGCCATGGATGCGGTCATAATGACGTTCGAGCAGCGCGCTGAATGCCGCGCGATCGCCGGCAATGGCGCCGGCCACCAGCTCCGCATCAGGATCGTCGCCGCGACCGGCCATGGGTCAGCGGTTACCGCTGCGGCGAGATGGTTTCACGGACCAAGGCGACGCCATTTCCCCCGACATATGCCGTAATGTGCCTCATCCGCGCCCGCGACGCTATCGCGGCGATGGCGGTCCCAAGCTCTTCGAGCCTGTGTCCGTTCCAGAAAGCTATTTGCTGGTGACGGTCTTGAAGCAGGAATGGCTGCCATTGTCCTCCCACATCGTATCGTCGTCGAAGCGGATGCGGCTGATATAGACCTTCACGTCGCCGACCCCGTTTTGCGATCGCTCGACACGGTCCATCGCATACGCTTTGTACAATGCGCCCGGTTTGATCGGCTGGGTATTCTGAGAAAGGTAGGTAGGAGAGGTCGTTTCGTCGCCCATGCTGTTGCGATAGACGGCTGTATATTCAAACGCCTTGATCGATTTTTGACCGTCGTTGTGCAGCCGCACATCGAGGTAATTCTTGCCGGCGCCACCATTTTGCGCCGAATCGATCTGGGGCTCGAGTTCGCTGCTCGTCAGCGCATCGACCAAGGCATGTCCGAAGCCGAGCCCCGACGACAAGCCCACCACCGTGAGCGGGCATTGCTGCGGTGGGGTTGCGGGACCCGTCGCGGTCAGCGCGCCGCTCGGCATTACCGGCAACGCGATCGTTTCCCCAGGCGCAAGCTGCATGTTCGGCGCAAGCTGGCTCAACGTCAGGTCGCCACAGGTATCTAGAACCGTCCCGTCCTCGAAGCGGAAGGTCAGCCTGCCGCCATGCCGCGCATCATCCATCGTCGCCCGCATGTTGGGCGGGAAACGGCTCAGGCTGGCTGCACTTCGCGCGAGCACCGCGTTCGGTGCGTAGGAAATGACCGTCGCGAGCTTGCCGCCATAAGTCATGTTCACGGAATAGGTGTTGGGCACGCACAGCGGCATTCGCCCGACAATTACTTTCTTGCCTGCGAGCAGGTTGAGGTCGTCGGGTATCCCGGGCGCCGCCGCGTCAGTCGGAACGGGCGGCATAACCACCGGTGGCATTACGGGTGCTGGCACGGTCTGAGCGTAAACCGGTGTCGATGGTGCCAGCAACGCGACCACCACCCATGATGCCTTCATCGAACCACTCCCCCAAAAGTTGACCATCATGCCGGCCCCGCGCCAGCGATGGTCTTGTAACCTGCTCCTGAGCCGCCCCGGTCGATCTGACTACGGCAGTAGCAGCGAGGCGTCGCCATAAGAATAGAAACGATAACCGTTTTCAATGGCATAAGCGTAAGCCGCCTGCATCCGCTCCAGCCCCATCAGCGCCGATACGAGCATGAACAGGGTCGATTTCGGCAGGTGGAAGTTGGTCATCAACCCGTCGATCCCGCGAATTTTCACGCCCGGCGTGATGAAGATCGCGGTATCGCCTTCGAACGGATGGACCCGGCCCGCCTCATCCGCCGCGCTCTCGATCAGGCGCAGGCTGGTGGTGCCGACCGCGATGACTCGGCCGCCGGCGGCGCGAGTCGCGTTGATGCGATCGGCGGTGGCGGCGTCGAT
This sequence comes from Sphingomonas asaccharolytica NBRC 15499, assembly GCF_001598355.1. Lineage (GTDB taxonomy): Bacteria > Pseudomonadota > Alphaproteobacteria > Sphingomonadales > Sphingomonadaceae > Sphingomonas > Sphingomonas asaccharolytica. The sequence goes on along the minus strand of NZ_BCYU01000010.1, from coordinate 3,567 downwards.
GCGGCCCCATTCGGCGTGCATCCTGTGGTCGTCGGTATCCTCGGCCTTGACCGGCAGGAAGGTGCCCGCGCCGACGTGGAGCGTCAGCGTGACATGCCCTATCCCGGCCGCTTCCAGCGCCGTCATCAGCTCGGGCGTGAAGTGCAATGCCGCGGTGGGTGCTGCGACCGCGCCGGGCTCGTTCGCGAACATCGTCTGGTAATCGTCGGCGTCGCGCGCATCGGTCGGGCGCCGCGCGGCGATATAGGGCGGGAGCGGCATGCGCCCGGCGCGATCGAGCAGCAATTCGACCGGCTCGTCACCGGCGAAATCGAGCGCGAAGCTGCCGTCCTCGGCACGGTCGGCGGCGATCGCAGTGACGCCTGCCCCGAAATCGATCGTCTCGCCGTCGCGCAGGCGCTTGGCGTTGCGGATGAAGGCGCGCCAGCGCCGCGGTCCCTCGCGTTTGTGGAGCGTCGCGCCGATCCGCGCTTCCCCGCGTAGGCCCTCGAGCTGCGCCGGGATCACTCGCGTATCGTTGAACACCAGCAGGTCGCCGCGCCGCAGCTCCCCCGGCAGATCGCTGACCAGCCGGTCGCGCGTGGCGCCGCCGGGGCCCGCGCCATCGAGCACGAGCATCCGCGCCGCGTCGCGCGGACTCGCCGGGCGCAGTGCGATCCGCTCGGGCGGCAGGTCGAAGTCGAACAGGTCGACGTCCACGCCGCCCTCGCGTCAGTTGGTCTTGGTTACTTCTTGGCCGGAGCCGGCGCCGTTGCGGCCGGCGCTTTTGTCGTCGGGGCCTTGGTCGCGGGCACCTTCTTGCCCGGCGCCGCAGCGGCCCCAGGTGTCGTCAGCGTCGGCGCGGGCGCCAGCACGGGGGCCGGCGGCGGCGGCGGGGGTGGCGGCGCGGTATATCCTGGCGGATTGTCCGCAGCGATATAGGCGTGGAAGATCGTCGACGGGTTCGCCGGCGGTTCGCCGCGCTCGACCGCATCGACATATTCCATCCCGGAGATAACGCGCCCGAACACCGTATACTTCTTGTCGAGCGCGAGCTTGGGCAGGAACACGATGAAGAACTGGCTGTTGGCGCTGTTTTCCGCCTTGGTCTTGTCCTCGGCCGAGGCGTCCGGCGCAGCACCCTCACGCGCCGCCGCTACCGCGCCGCGCACGTGCGGCAGATAGTTGAACTCGGCGGGCAGGTCGGGGAGCGTCGAACCGCCGGTACCGTCGCCCTTGGGGTCACCGGTCTGCGCCATGAAGCCTTCGATCACGCGATGGAACTTGAGGCCGTCATAGAAATGCTGGCGAGTCAGCGTCTTGACCCGCTCGACCATCTTGGGCGCGACATCGGGACGCAGCCAGATCACCACGCGGCCGCCGGTCGACAGATCGAGATAGAGCAGATTTTCCTTATCGGTCATCGGCGGCGGCGTCAGCCGCGGCGCCGCCGGCGGAGTCGGAGGCGCCTTCTGCTTCTTGGCAGCGATCGAAGGGCTGCCGGCGATCGCGACACTCATCATCGCAATCAGGCCGAAAAAGAAACGCATGGGCACTCCGGAAAAGACGGTCATTCGGTGAGGGGGCTTAGAGCAATTATCGCCAAGCGCCAATGCGCAGTGCGTGCGGCTTTTTTGAGGCAGGTTTTGGTGCTGTCGCCGGGGATGCGGCTCGAAGAATGACTCGCACAAAGACACGAAGACGCGAAGATTGGTTCGCATTGTGGCGCGGGCGTCGGGCAGTGAAGGCGGTGGGGCGGAAAGGAAGCCTGCATCGCGAGGCTCAATAAACCTCCGCGCGCTCTGCACTCCTGCGCGAACCTACTTCTTCCACTTTGCGCCTTCGTGTCTTTGTGCGAGCAAAATCACTCGCCGACCTAAACTCGCCGCAGGCCGTCACGGTCGATTCGCGCGATCACCTCGTCGCGGATGCTGGGGGTGACGAATTTGGAGATGTCGCCGCCGAACACCGCGATCTCCTTGACCAGCCGGCTGGCGATCGGCTGGAGCGACACGTCGGCCATCAGGAACACCGTTTCGACGCGGTGATTGAGTTGGCGGTTCATGCCCGTGAGCTGATATTCATATTCGAAGTCGGTGACGCCGCGAATGCCGCGGATGACGATCGACGCCCCCTGGCTGTCAGCGAAGTCCATCAGCAGCGAGCTGAATCCAACCACCTCGATATTGTCGATGCCGGTCGCCTCGACCTCTCGGCGGACGATCGCGATTCGCTCGTCATCGGCGAACAACGGCGACTTGGCGATGTTGGTGGTCACCCCGATCACTAGCCGATCGACCAGCTTCGCGCCGCGCCGGATGATGTCCATATGCCCCAGCGTGATCGGATCGAACGTGCCGGGATAGACTCCGGTGCGAATGGTCATGCCCCCTCCCTTCGGCTAGTGGTCGCGCTCTAGCACGTAGCGCGCGATGTTGCGCAGCAGGTCGGCCTCCTGCCCATAACCGCGCAAATGATCGATCGCCTGGTCGACCAGCATCCTTGCCTGGCCACGCGCGCGATCGATGCCGAGCAGGGAGAGGAAGGTCTCCTTCCCCGCGCCCTCGTCCTTCCGCAGCTTCTTGCCCGCCTTTTCCTCGTCGCCTTCGACGTCGAGCAAATCGTCGGAGATCTGGAAAGCGAGCCCGATATCGCGGGCATAGCCGCGCAGCCCTGTCCGCCCCTCCGGCGGGACGCGGCCCAGGATCGCGCCGAGTTCGACCGCGCAGCTGATCAACGCGCCGGTCTTCATCGCCTGCAGCCGGGTGACGGTGTTGAGGTCGAACGTCTCGGTCTCGGCTTTCAAGTCCATCGCCTGCCCACCGGCCATCCCGCTGGGCCCGGCCGCGCGGGCAAGCTCGAGCACCAATTCGGCGCGGACAAAGGGATCGGGATGGGTCGCCGGATCCGCGAGCCATTCGAACCCCAACGCATGCAGGCTGTCACCCGCCAGGATCGCCGCCGCTTCGTTGAAAGCGCGATGCACGGTCGGCTTGCCGCGGCGCATGTCGTCATTATCCATCGCCGGCAGATCGTCATGGATCAGCGAATAGACATGGATCGCCTCGATCGCACAGGCGGTGCGCGCGGTGCATTCGCGATCGACCCCGAACAGGCCGGCCGTCGCGAAGACGAGTAACGGCCGCAGCCTTTTGCCGCCACCGATCGCCGCGTGCCGCATTGCCTGGTACAATTCGGCGCGTGGGTCGTCCGGCACCGCGAGCATCATGTCGAAGCGGCGATCGACCTCCGCGCCCACTTGGGTCATCGCGGCCTTGAGCGACGGGGAGGCTGCCACGGCGCCGGTGCTCATGCGGCGTTGAACGGTGCGACGCCCGCGGGGCGGCCATCCGAATCGAGCCGGATCGCCTCGATTCGCGCCTGCGCCGCGTCGAGCCGCTCGGTGCATTTCTGACGGAGGCGCGTGCCTTCTTCGTAGAGGCGGATAGCGTCATCCAGTTTCGCCTCGCCGCTTTCGAGCTGGCGGACGATTTCCTCGAGGCGCTTCAGCGCGTCCTCGAACGACAGGTCATCGATCGGCGTGTCCATCCGCCACGCTATGCGGCAGCGGATCGGCGGGGGCAACCC
>NZ_BCYU01000009.1 GCF_001598355.1 Sphingomonas asaccharolytica NBRC 15499 | reverse complement strand
CGAGCCGGTGTACGAGACGGTGCGCCGCGTGGTTGCGCAACTATCCGCGGGAACGACGATGCTGGGCTTTGCCGGCAGCCCGTGGACGGTCGCCACCTACATGGTCGCCGGGCAAGGCAGTCGCGACCAAAGCGAGACGCGACGGCTGGCCTATCGCGATCGCCAGGCGTTCCAGGCGATCATCGATGCGATCGAAATCGTGACGATCGATTACCTGTCGAAGCAGATCGATGCGGGCGCAGAGGCAGTGCAATTGTTCGACAGCTGGGCGGGCAGCCTGGCACCGAGCGAATTCGAGCGCTGGGTGATCGCTCCGAACGCGCGCATCGTGTCGGCGCTGGCAGAGCGCCATCCGACAACGCCGGTGATCGGTTTCCCCAAAGGCGCTGGCGCGAAACTGGCAGCTTATGCACGTGAGACCCAGGTCGGCGCGGTCGGGCTCGATGAGACGGTCGATCCGGTCTGGGCCAACGAGGTGCTGCCTAAGGGATTGCCGGTGCAAGGTAATCTCGATCCGCTCGCGCTGATCACTGGCGGTGACGTCATGACCTCAGCCGCGCGCCGCATCCTTGCGGCCTTCACCGATCGCCCGCATATCTTCAATCTGGGCCATGGCATTCTGCCCGATGCGCCGATCGCGCACGTCGAGCAGCTCCTAAATTTCGTAAGGAATGGATGATGGACTTCCTCGCCTCGATCTATCTGTGGCTCAAGGCGGCGCACGTCATTTTCGTGATCTTCTGGATGGCCGGGCTGTTCATGCTGCCGCGCTATCTGGTCCACCATCAGGATTCGCTCGGCACGCCCGAGGCGGCGAAATGGGTCGAGCGCGAGACCAAACTGCGCAAGATCATCATGACCCCGTCGATGATTCTGGTCTGGGTGTTCGGCCTGACCATCGCCACCGTCGGCCAGCATTGGAATGAGGGCTGGCTCCACGCCAAGTTGCTGCTCGTCATCGTGATGAGCGGGTATCACGGCTGGATGACGGCCTATGCGAAGAAGCTTGCCGGCGGCAAAGCGACGCTGACATCGAAGCAGCTCCGCCTGATCAACGAACTTCCTGCCCTGTTTGTCGCGCTGATCGTCATCCTGGTGGTGGTGAAACCATTCTGATCGCCTTGACTTGAGGGAATCGCGCCCATAGATCGTGGAGACGAGCGGTGCCCTTCGGGACGCTCGCTCTCCTCCTTCCTCCAGCATCGTCGCGGTCCTCGCCGACAGAAGCTCGAAAAATCTCCCCCAAGTCACCCGGAATACACCCGAAATGCATCTTAAAGACCTCAAGAAGAAACCCCCCGCCGAGCTCGTCGCGATGGCCGAAGAGCTGGGGGTCGAGAGCGCGTCGACCCTGCGCAAGCAGGATCTGCTGTTCGCGATCCTCAAGGAACAGGCCGAAAATGGCGAGTTGATCATGGGCCTGGGCACGATCGAAGTGCTGCCCGACGGTTTCGGCTTCCTGCGCAGCCCCGAGGCCAATTACCTCGCCGGCCCCGACGATATCTACATCTCGCCCAATCAGGTCCGCAAGTTCGGCCTGCGCACCGGCGACACGGTCGAAGGCGAGATCCGCGCGCCCAAGGATGGCGAGCGCTATTTCGCCCTGACGCGGCTCACCAGCGTCAATTTCGACGATCCCGACGCGGTCCGTCATCGCGTCAATTTCGACAACCTCACCCCGCTCTATCCCGAGCAGAAGCTGACGCTCGACCAGCTCGACCCGACGATCAAGGACAAATCGGCGCGGGTCATCGACATCGTCAGCCCGCAGGGCAAGGGTCAGCGTACCTTGATCGTCGCGCCGCCGCGCGTCGGCAAGACGGTGATGCTCCAGAACATCGCCAAGGCGATCACCGACAACCATCCCGAAGTCTTCCTGATCGTGCTGCTGATCGACGAGCGCCCGGAAGAAGTCACCGACATGCAGCGCAGCGTTAAGGGCGAAGTCGTCAGCTCGACTTTCGACGAACCCGCGCAGCGCCACGTCCAGGTCGCCGAAATGGTGATCGAAAAGGCCAAGCGCCTGGTCGAGCACAAGAAGGACGTGGTGATCCTGCTCGACTCGATCACCCGTCTCGGCCGCGCCTACAACACCGTCGTCCCGTCGTCGGGCAAGGTGCTGACCGGCGGTGTCGACGCCAATGCGCTGCAGCGCCCGAAGCGCTTCTTCGGTGCTGCCCGCAACATCGAGGAAGGCGGGTCGCTGTCGATCATCGCCACCGCGCTGATCGATACCGGCAGCCGGATGGACGAAGTCATCTTCGAAGAGTTCAAGGGCACCGGCAACTCGGAAATCGTCCTCGACCGCAAGGTCGCCGACAAGCGCATCTTCCCGGCGATGGACGTCGGCAAGTCCGGCACCCGTAAGGAAGAACTGCTGGTCGAGAAGAGCAAGCTGTCGAAGATGTGGGTGCTGCGCCGCATCCTCATGCAGATGGGCACCACCGACGCGATGGAATTCCTGCTCGACAAGATGAAGGACTCGAAGACCAACGAGGACTTCTTTGATAGTATGAACCAGTGAGCGGCCGGGATTAGCGTTCGCTAATCCCCGGACTCGCTCCTGGTCGGCCGGCGGACCGCAGGTCCGACCGACGGCGCGAATTCACTTCGCGCCGCAATCCCGAACCAAGCAAACGGCCGCGGCTCACCCTGCGCCGTTTTCGTTTGCACCCCTGCCGCCCGCTGCTAACTCCGCCCGATGCCAGTTATCGACATCTCCGACGTCTTCACCGCCGCGGGCCTCGCCGCGCTCGGCCAGGTCATCATGATCGACCTGATGCTGGCCGGTGATAATGTCGTCGTGCTAGGCACGCTTGCCGCCGGCCTGCCCGAAAAGGACCGCAAGCGCGTCCTGTCGATCGGCGTCGGCGTCGCATTGCTCTGCCTGGTGGTATTCGCGTTCGTCGCGACCCAGCTGCTCCATGTTGTCGGGCTGCTGTTCGCAGGTGGCGTACTCTTGCTATGGGTAGCCTGGAAGCTGTTCCGCGAGCTCCAGCACGCACGGCGTCACAACCAGGCAGTCGCCGCCGATGCCGCCACGCCGGCGCGGGCGCCCAAGAGCTTCGCCAGGGCGGCGTTCCAGGTCGCGCTCGCCGATCTGTCGATGAGCCTCGACAATGTGCTGGCGGTGGCCGGCGCCGCGCGCGACCATCCAACCGTCCTGCTGTTCGGGTTGGCCTTGTCGGTTACGTTGATGGCGATCGCCGCCAATTACATCGCGCGGCTGATCGAGCGCTATCACTGGATCGCCTATCTCGGCCTGGTCGTGATCCTTTATGTTGCCGGATCGATGATTCACGAGGGGATCGTCGATCCCGCGATCGGGCTCGGGCGGTTGTTCGGCTGGCTCTGACTGCGGGAACAACCCCTGCCCTGGCGGGCTTGTAGAATCCGCCGATGGATATTGCCGCTTTCTTCTCCGCCCAATCGCTCGCCGTGCTGGGCGAAGTGGTGGTGATCGACCTGGCGTTGGCCGGTGACAATGCCGTGGTGGTGGGCTCGCTCGCGGCCGGTTTGCCGCACGACCAGCAGAAGAAAGTCATCCTGGCGGGAACGGCGGCGGCGCTAGTACTGCGCGTCGCGTTTGCACTGATGGCAACCTATCTACTTCATTTCATTGGTGTTCTGGCCGCAGGCGGGCTACTGTTGCTGTGGGTGGCATGGAAATTGTGGCGCGAATTGCGCGAGCGGGCCGAGCGCGAACGTAAGGGCCGCAAATCGGTCAGGACGTTCGGTGCCGCGGTGCTCGCCGTCGCGCTCGCCGACGTCAGCATGAGTCTGGATAACGTCCTCGGCGTCGCCGGCGCCGCGCGCGACCACCCTGCCATCCTGGTGTTCGGCCTGATCTTTTCGGTCGCGGTGATGGGGCTCGCCGCCAATCTGATCGCACGCGTGATCGATCGCCACCGCTGGATCGCCTATGTCGGGCTGGCGGTGATCCTGTGGGTGGCGTGCTCGATGATCTACGACGGGCTGACTGACCGACGCGTTGGCGTATTGCCGGCGCTCGGGCTCGACGCCAGATTGCCGCAACTTCCTAACATATAAGGATAATCACGTCAGGCTATCGGCGAAAAACGTCATCGTGCGTTCGTCCGCCTGATTGGCCGCCTCCTCACTCCGGCGCTTGCCGAACTCGGTGGCGAAGCCGTGATCGACCCCGGGATAGTCATGCAGCGTGACTTTGGGATTGTCGTCCAACCCCTCGTGCATCGCCTTCTGTATCTCGGGACTGACGAAGCCGTCGGCGCCGGCGATATGGAGCATCAGCGGCCGCGCGATCGCATGTTTCTCGCGCAGTAGGCCATCGATTCCGACCGCATAATAGCCGACCGTCGCGTCGATATCGGTGCGCGCCGCGGTCATATACGCCAGCCGCCCGCCCAGACAGTAACCGACCGCGCCGACCTTGCCGCCCCCGACGCGAGCACGCGCGGCGTGGATCGCTGCCTCGATATCGCGGATACCCTGATCCTGATTGAACTTGCCCATGTAATCGAGGGCGGCCTTGAACTGATCGGGGATATCGGGATCGAGTTCGATGCCCGGCTCGAGCCGCCAGAACAGATCGGGCGCGATCGCCAGATAGCCCGCCTCGGCGAGCTGGTCACACTTGCGCCGGATGCCGGCGTTCACCCCAAAAATCTCCTGGATGACGATGATCGCTGCGCTCGCATTGCCCCCACCAGGCTCGGCGACATAGGCATCGAAGCTGGCGTCTTTTTCGAGCGTCTCGATCTTGATCGTCGCGGTCATGGCTCTCTCCGAATGGGACGTTGCGATAGGTGGTCCGTCGCGCGCATACAGGTAGTTTGAACAGGTAGCAGCGCGGCCGGCGCGCTCAAGCGGAGTTTCGGCGATGAAGATCAATGTCGAGGTGGATTGCACTCCCGAAGAAGCGCGCCGCGCGATCGGCCTGCCCGATTTGACCCCGATCCACGACAAATATGTCGAGGCGGTGATGAGCGCGATGGACGGCAATATGGTCAAGCCCGAATTGCTCGAGACGATGATGAAGAGCTGGATGCCGATGGGCGATGCCGGGATGCAATTCTGGCGCAAGATGTTCGAGGGCGGCAAAGACGAGTAATCCCCGCTTGGTCTGACATTGTCATGAGCACGATCTTTGCCCCCTCGTCCGGTCTGCCGCCGGCGGCGATCGCCGTCATTCGCGTCAGCGGCCCGCAGGCTTTTGCGGCAGCGCGAGCGCTGGCGGGCGATCTGCCTGTTCCACGTGAAGCACGGCTGCGGACCTTGCGCGACCCGGTGAGTGGAGATCATCTCGACAGCGCGCTGGTGCTGGTCTTCCCTGCCCCCAACACCGCGACGGGCGAGGATCTTGTCGAATTGCATGTCCATGGCGGGCGTGCCGTCGTTGCCGCGGTCGAGGCGGCGCTTGGACGGCAGCCAGGCCTGCGCCGCGCCGAACCCGGCGAATTCACCCGGCGGGCGCTGACCAACAGTCGCATCGATCTCGCCGAGGCCGAGGGACTCGGCGACCTGCTGTCGGCCGAGACCGAGCTGCAACGGCGCGCGGCGCTGGCGATGGCCGACGGCACGCTGTCGCGGCAGATCGCCAATTGGCGCGCCGCGTTGCTTGGACTGGCGGCACGGCTCGAAGCGTCGCTCGATTTTTCGGACGAAGCCGATGTCGATGCCGTGCTGCTCGATGGCATTCGAAGTGAGGCCCGGGCGGTGGCGTCCGAGATCGAGGCGGCGCTGAGTGCGCCTGCGGTGGATCGTCTGCGTGACGGCATCCGAGTCGTGCTTGCCGGTCCACCCAATAGCGGCAAGTCGACCTTGCTCAACGCGCTGGCGCGTCGCGAGGCGGCGATCGTCTCGCCGATCGCGGGGACGACGCGTGATCGAATCGAGGTGCCGGTGTCGCGTGCGGGAATCCCCTTCGTGCTGACGGACACCGCCGGCCTGCGCGAATCGGCGGGCGATGCGATCGAGGCGATCGGGATTGATCGCGCCGGTCAGGCAATCGCCGGGGCCGATCTGGTGCTGTGGCTGGGTGATGGCGCGCCGCCGGAAAAGCGCATGCTGTGGCTCCATGCCCGCGCCGATATGGCTGGGCGAGAGGATGTGCCGGATAGCGTGGTGCTCGCGGTGTCCGCGGAATCGGGATTCGGCATCGAGCAATTGTGGGAGCTGCTGGTCGGCCGCTCATCGGCGCTGATTCCCGGGGCGAGCGATATGGCGCTCAATCAACGTCAGCGGGCGCATTGCCGCGAAGCGCGTGAGGCGCTTGGCGACATGGGCGCACCAGACGAGCTCGTCGTTGCGGACGCATTGCGGCGAGCCAACGTAGCGTTGGCGCGGATCACCGGCGATGTCGGGATCGAGGCGATGCTCGACGCCTTGTTCTCGAGGTTCTGCATCGGAAAGTGAGTGTTCCACGTGGAACATCCCTGCTAATCGCGCTGCCATGAACAGCTTCGATGTCATCGTGATCGGCGGCGGCCATGCCGGTGTCGAGGCCGCTGCGGCAGCCTCGCGACGCGGCGCGTCGGTCGCGTTGGTGACGTTCGACGCGCGCAATATCGGGACGATGTCGTGCAACCCCAGCATCGGTGGGCTCGGCAAGGGCCATCTCGTTCGCGAAGTGGACGCCTGTGATGGCATTATCGCGCGCGCCGCCGATGCCGGCGCAATCCACTATCGCCTGCTCAATCGCTCCAAGGGTGCCGCGGTTCGCGGTCCACGCGTGCAGGCGGATCGGCGCCGGTTCGGTGCCGCTGTGCGCGAACTGCTCGCGCGACACACAGGCGTGCAACTGGTCGCGAACGAAGCGACCGCGCTGGTGATCGACGGCGGGCGGATCGCCGGTGTCGAGATGGCCGATGGCGAACGCCTCGCCGCCACGGCGGTGGTGCTGGCGACCGGGACCTTCCTGGGCGCGCGAATGTTTCGCGGCGACGAGCGCGACGCGGGCGGTCGGCTGGGCGAGCGTGCGGCAACAGTGATGTCCGGGCAATTGCGCGATCTTGGACTGCCGATGATGCGGCTCAAGACCGGCACACCGCCGCGCCTCGACGGGCGAACGATCGACTGGGCGCGGACCGAAGTGCAGCCCTCCGAGGCGGATAGCTGGACGATGTCGGCGCTGTCGCCGGGCCGTCCCCTCCCCCAATTGTGGTGCGCCATCACGCGGACGACCGATGCCAGCCACGCCATTATCCGTGCCGGACTCGACCGCTCGCCGCTCTTCTCGGGCGATATCGAAGGTGTGGGACCGCGCTACTGCCCGTCGATCGAGGACAAGGTCCATCGCTTCGGCGATCGCGACGGCCACCAGATCTTTCTCGAACCTGAGGGGCTCGACGACGCGACGGTCTATCCCAACGGCATCTCGACCTCGCTGCCGGCCGACGTGCAACAGGCCTTGATCGCCTCGATTCCGGGGCTCGAGCGCACCCGGATCACTGCATTCGGCTATGCGGTCGAATACGACCATATCGATCCGCGCGCGCTCGGTCACCGGCTTGCGGTCGCTGCATTGCCCGGCCTGTTCTGTGCCGGGCAGATCAACGGCACGACGGGATATGAGGAAGCTGCGGCGCAGGGCCTGGTTGCCGGCGCCAATGCCGCTGCCGCGGCGCTGGGCATCGCCGATTTCGTCCCCGACCGCGCGCAATCCTATCTCGGGGTGATGATCGACGATCTGGTCCTGCAAGGCGTCACCGAGCCCTATCGAATGCTCACCGCGCGCGCCGAGTTCCGGCTCCGGCTGCGCGCTGACAATGCCGAAACCCGGTTGAGCGCGGTCGCCGAGGCTGCTGGCCTGCTCGGCGAGGAGCGGCTGCGCCATGTCCGCGCACGCGAGGCTGAGCGCGCTGAGGTCGACGCACAGCTTGCGGAGCCGCTCACCGCTAGCGCGCTGGCAGCGCGCGGCGCGCAGGTCGCGCAGGACGGGGCGCGACGGTCGGCCGGCGAATGGTTGCGCTTCCCCGGGGTCGAGCTGGCGCACGTCTCCCCCACCCTCACTGGGTCGTCGACGCCGGTCATCGAAGAAGCGATCGAGGACGCGCGCTACGCGCCCTATGTCGAGCGCCAGGAGGCTGAAGTGTCCGAGCTGCGTGCGAGCGAACGCATCGCGCTGCGACCTGATCTCGACTTCGGGGCGATTCCCGGCCTGTCCAACGAAATGGTCGAACGCCTGACCGCTGCCCGCCCCGCGACGCTGGCGGCCGCCGGACGCATCCGAGGGATCACCCCAGCAGCGCTCACCGCGATCCTGCTCCACGCGACGCGAGCGGCGGCATGACAGAGGATGACGCCCGCGATTGGGCGACGACGCGGTTCGATGCCGGGGCGATCGCCCGCCTCGACCATCTGGCGGCGATCATCACGGTAGAAAGCGACCAGCAGAATCTGATCGCGCGCTCCACCCTGGCAACGATTTGGTCGCGGCATATCGTCGATTCGCTGCAGCTCGCACCACCGGCGCCCGATCAAGGGGATTGGCTCGATATCGGAACCGGCGCCGGCTTTCCCGGGCTCGCGTTGGCCGCGGTGCAACCGGAGCGGCGCTTCATCCTGGTCGAGCCGCGCCGGCTGCGCGCCGACTTCCTGCGGGAAACCGCTGCGGCGCTTGCCCTTCCCCTAGTTGAGGTCATCACCGGAAAGGTCGAGAATGTGCGCCAGCCGGTCGCGGTAATCTCGGCGCGCGCCGTCGCGCAGGTGGCACAGATAATCGCGTCGGCGGTGCAGTGCGCCAGCAATGAGACACTTTGGCTGCTACCCAAGGGACGAGCGGCGCGCGAAGAGGTGGCGCGTGCCAAGCAAAGATGGCATGGAATGTTCCACGTGGAACAGAGCATCACCGATCCTGAATCGAGCATCGTGATCGCGCGCGGAGTACGAGCGCGATGACCGTCATTGCCGTGGCCAACCAGAAGGGCGGCGTGGGCAAGACCACGACGGCGATCAACCTGGGAACCGCGCTGGCGGCAACCGACAAGCGCGTCCTCATCATCGACCTCGACCCGCAAGGCAACGCCTCGACCGGGCTCGGCATCCACCGCGCTGACCGCAAGAAATCGAGCTACGATGTCCTAGTCGGCGAAGCGTCGGTGGTTGAGGCGGTGATGGCGACCGTGGTGCCGCATCTGGACATCGTGCCGGCGACGGTCGACCTGTCGGGCGCGGAAATCGAATTGGTCGACTATGAGGAGCGCACACACCGGCTCGACCATGCGCTCGAAGTGGCCAGCGATCGCTGGGATGTCGTGTTGATAGACTGCCCCCCCTCGCTTGGCTTGCTGACGATCAACGCGATGGTTGCGGCCGATTCGCTGCTCGTGCCGTTGCAATGCGAATTCTTCGCGCTCGAAGGGCTGAGCCAGTTGCTGTCGACAGTCGAACGCATCCGCTCGCGATTCAATCCCGGCCTGGCGATCCTCGGCGTCGCCCTCACCATGTACGACCGCCGCAACCGGCTGACCGACCAAGTCTCGGCCGACGTCCGGGCGGTGCTGGGCAAGGTGGTGTTCGACACGGTGATTCCGCGCAACGTTCGCTTGTCCGAGGCGCCCAGCCATGGGCTGCCCGCCCTGATCTACGATTATCGCTGTTCGGGCTCCGAAGCTTATATGGCGCTGGCACGCGAGTTGATCGGGCGCCTGCCCCCTGCGGCCCCGGCGATCGCGGCATGACGACCGAAGCTCCCCGCAAACCCCGCCCCAGCCTAGGCCGCGGGCTCAATGCCCTGCTCGGCGACATCGCGCCGGATGCCGTGCCGACAATGGGCGGCGGCGAAACGCCGGCGGGCATCCGCATGCTCCCAGTGGGCGCGCTGACGCCGCAGCCGGGCCAGCCCCGCCGCGTGTTCGACGAAGCCGCGCTCGAGGAACTGGCACAGTCGATCGCGGCACGCGGTGTGCTCCAGCCGATCCTGGTCCGCCCGCACGGCCGCAACTACCAGATCGTCGCCGGCGAACGCCGCTGGCGTGCGGCGCAGCGCGCACGATTGCACGAAGTGCCGGTGATCGTCCGCGAACTCGACGATGCCGACACGTTCGAAATCGCGCTGCTCGAAAATATCCAGCGCCGCGATCTCAACGCGGTCGAAGAAGCCGATGCGTACAAGCGTCTGATCAACGAATTCGGCCATACCCAAGAAGCGCTGGCCAAGCTGGTCCATAAATCGCGCAGCCACATCGCTAACCTATTGAGACTGCTTGATCTTCCTGAATCCGTCCTCTCGTTACTGACCGACGGCAAGATCGACATGGGGCACGCCCGCGCGCTGATTGGCGCCCCGGATGTGGAAAGCCTCGCAGCCGAAGTGGTGGCACGCGGCCTGTCGGTGCGCGAAACCGAGCGGCTGGCCAAGGCAGCGAAGGACGACGGCACGTCGGGCGGCCATGGCGGCGGTGGCGGTAGTCACGGGCGCAACGCCGACATCGCCGCGCTCGAGCGCCAATTGACCGACGTCATCGGGCTCGGCGTGAAGATCACCTACAGCGCGAAGGGCGGGACGCTGACCGTCTCCTATTCGACGCTCGACCAGCTCGACATGGTCTGCCAGCGGCTAACCGGCGAACCGCTTTAGGAATTTCGCACTAACTTTCCAAACGGGAGAGGGATTCGCCGACTTAGGTCGGCGCAGTCGGCCTTAATCGTAGATGGGAGAGCGGATGCGGTCCAAAAGACCGCGCGGAGCTTCGCTCCGCGGCACCCTCTCCAACCTGCGCTCAGCGGCGTTGCCGCTAAGCTTCGGTATCCTCTCCCTCAAAAGAGAGAAGAAAGAGTCTAAACCACCAACCCCGCCAGCAATTTCGGCAACGCCCCCGATTCGCCCCGCGCTTCGGCGATGAAGCGGTCCTTCAGCATCGGCGCATGTTGCACCGCCGTCAGCCCGAATCGCCGCACCGCGCTGGCGGTCTTGCCGGGAATTCCGAACAATCGGGTCAACCCGTCGGTCGCCGCCGCGACCATGAAGGTGTCGAGGCTGCGCCAGCGCTCGTAGCGGGTCAGCAGCGCGCGATCGCCGACGTCGAGCCCGATCCGCTTGCCGTCGACCAGCACCTCGACCAGGGCGGCGACGTCACGGAAGCCGACATTGACGCCTTGTCCGGCGATCGGATGGATGCCGTGTGCGGCGTCGCCGACCAGTGCCAGCCGCTCGGCGGTGATCGTCGCGGCGTGGTGAAAGCCGAGGGGATGTGCGAAGCGTGGTCCAAGCCAGGTCAGCTTGCCGAGGAATCCGCCCATCTTGCGTTCGAGCTCGGCCAGATAGCCGCGGTCGCCGAGCTTCTGCATGCCCGGCCCCTGGTTCCCGCGCACCGACCAGACGATCGCCGAACGATGCCCGCGATCGTCGTCGTTAAGCGGCAGGATCGCGAAGGGTCCCTCGGGATAGAAGATCTCGTAGGCGACATTCTCGTGGCTATGCTCGTGCCCGATCGAGGTCACCAAGGCGACATGGTCGTAGGTCCAGCGCGCGACATTGAGCCCCGCCGCCTCGCGAGTCGGCGAATTGCGGCCTTCAGCGCCGATCAGCAGCGACGCGCACACCTGGCTCCCGTCGCTCAACGTGGCGCGAACGCCGGCCGCGTCGCGCTCGATCGCGACGGCGCGCGTCTGCATTCGAAGGTCGACGCCCGGCGCGGCGCCGGCGGCATCGAGCAAGGCGGTGCGCAGATCGCGATTCTCGAACATCGTGCCGAGCGCTGATTCGCCGTCCTGCGGCACGAAATCGAGCGCCCCGGGTTCGAGCCCGTCCGACACCCGGATGCCTTCGATCGGACAGCCCTTGCCGGCCAACCGATCGGCCACCCCGATCGCGCGCAGCATGTTCATCGGCGCACTGGCGATCGCCGAGGCGCGCCCGTCGAATCCCGCCGCGGTGACCACCGCCGGATCGGCCGGATCGACGACGATGCTGGTGATGCCATGCGCGTCGGCTGCAACCGCAAGCGCGCTGCCGACCAGCCCGCCGCCGAGGATGAGGAGATCAGCCTGAGACATGCGGGATGCCCTACGACTTGAGGTCTAGGGCGGCAATGGGTGGCGCGACGAACGTTAATCCTCCCCGGCACGGGGAGGATTTTGCTCAACCAGCCTGCTCTCGCCCCCTCCCATCCACACCGCCTTGACGTCGGACTCCGGTAGAGCGAGAATCGATCGTGAACGCACAGCGTACATTTCGGGGGATTCGACCATGGCCAGCCGCGCGCAGACGCCGCTCTGGCGGGAAACGGTGAAGGCGGGCGCTGCCCGATCGGGCGCGATGATCGTCGCGGTGGCGGTCGCCGCGGTGTCGTTGCTGTTCGTCCTTTCGCTCGCCAGCTATCATTCGGGCGACCCGTCGCTCAGCACCGCGGCCGGCGGCCCGGCGCAGAATCTGATCGGCTATCCGGGCGCGGTGTTCGCCGACCTCGCTTACACGGTCTTGGGCTGGCCGGCCTGGGGCATGCTGGCGATCGGTCCGGTGATCGCCTGGCGGCTGTGGCGCGACGAGGATGTCGGCAGCTGGCGGCGGATGGCGCTTGGCGCAGCATTCGGCCTCGCGCTGGTCGCGACCGCGCAGGGATTCCTGTCTGGCGGCGCCAGCCTCGACTGGCCGGCCGGCAAGAGCGGGCTGGTCGGGATGCTGATCGCCGACGGCCTCAAATGGCTGATCGCGTTGATCGGCAACCCTGTCGCAGTGTTGTGGACCGACCGCGTGGTCGCGACGCTCGCCGGGCTGTCGGGTGCGGTGATCTGGTTCATGAGCCTGGAAGTCGGAATCCCGCGCGTGCCGACGATGCCGCGAATCGGCCGATCGGCCGAGGTGCAGCGCCTGACCGACCAGCGGCCGGGCGATCGCGTGATCGACATGGAATCGGAGCAGTCGATTCGCCAGCCGCGCGCGGTCGCATTGCCCGACAACCGTCCGGCGCCGGTGATCGCCGAGCGCAATGCCGCGCCTGCGCCGGCCAAACCGGCCAAGCCCAAACAGGGCAGTTTCGATCTGCGCGACAATTATCCGTTGCCACCACTCGATCTGCTCAAGGCGGCACCGCCCTCGACCGGCGGGCCGATCGACAAGGCCGCGCTCGAGCGCAACGCACGCCTGCTCGAAACCGTGCTCGACGATTTCCACGTCAAGGGTCAGATCACCGCGGTCCATCCCGGTCCGGTGGTGACGATCTACGAGCTCGAGCCCGCTGCCGGGACCAAGGCGAGCCGAGTCGTGCAGCTCGCCGACGATATCGCGCGCAACATGTCGGCGGTGTCCGCGCGCATCGCGCCGATCCCCGGGCGCACCGTGATCGGCATCGAATTGCCCAATGCCCGGCGCGAGACGGTCAATCTCCACGAGCTGATGGCGTCGGACGCGTTCGAGGATCAGTCGGCCTCGCTGCCGATCGTGCTGGGCAAGAACACCGCGGGCGACCCGGTGATCGTCGACCTGGCGCCGATGCCGCATCTGCTCGTTGCCGGCACGACCGGGTCGGGCAAGTCGGTCGGGCTCAACTGCATGATCCTGTCTTTGCTCTACAAGCTCGACCCCAAACAGTGCCGGATGATCATGATCGATCCGAAGATGCTCGAACTGAGCATGTATGACGACATCCCGCATCTGCTGTCGCCGGTGGTCACCGATCCGTCCAAGGCGGTCCGCGCGCTCAAATGGGCGGTCGAGCAGATGGAGGACCGCTATCGCATGATGGCCTCGGTCAACGTGCGCGGGCTGGCCAGCTTCAACGACAAGGTGCGCGCCGCCAAGGTCAAGGGCCAGCCGCTCGGGCGCAAGGTGCAGATCGGATACGAGGACGGCAAGCCGGTCTATGAGGAAGAGCAGCTCGAGTTCGAGCCGCTGCCGCAGATCGTCGTCATCGTCGACGAGCTCGCCGATTTGATGATGACCGCGGGCAAGGAAGTCGAATTCCTGATCCAGCGACTGGCGCAGAAGGCGCGTGCTGCCGGCATCCACCTGATCATGGCGACACAGCGGCCGTCGGTCGACGTCATCACCGGCGTGATCAAGGCGAACCTGCCGACGCGCATCTCGTTCAACGTCACCAGCAAGATCGATTCGCGCACCATCCTGGGCGAACAAGGCGCCGAACAGCTGCTCGGCAAGGGCGACATGCTCTACATGGCGTATGGCAAGCAGATCAGCCGCGTCCACGGCCCGTTCGTCAGCGACGACGAGGTCCGCGCGGTCGCCGATCACTGGCGCGCGCAAGGCCAGCCCGACTACATCCAGTCGGTCACCGAGGAGAATGAGGACGGCTTCGCGCTCGACGGCGCGCCGTTGGGTGAGGATTCGGCCGAGGACCAGCAATATCGCGGCGCGATCCAGCTGGTGGTCGAAAGCCAGAAGGCGTCGACCTCGTGGCTGCAGCGCCAGATGCGGATCGGCTACAATTCGGCGGCGCGGTTGATCGAGCGGATGGAAAAGGACGGCATCGTCGGCCGCCCCGACCATGTTGGCCGCCGCGAAGTGCTGCGCGATCGCGAGGGGAATCCGTTGTAGCGCCTGTCGATGGTCGAGATATTTCCGCGCAAGGAAATCGACTCTGTACATCGTGCTCCTGCGGAAGCAGGAGCCCAGGGTAGCACCGAACTGAATTACCCTGGGTTCCTGCTTTCGCAGGAACACGCGACAATCGAATTTCTTTGCTACAATGATCCCAACCGGCTCGACTTGCTGAACCGTAGCCCAGCTTGGAGCGTTCACAACGCGTTCAAGCCCGCTGCGCCATATCTCGCGCGCTTTTCAGGAGAATATTCGTGACGTCTCGCGCCCTAGCGCTGTTGTTCGTGCCCGCTTTCGTCGCCACCGCCGCCGTTGCCGCGCCGGCCGCGACGTCGCCCGACCTTGCCAAGGTCCAGGAGCATTTGCGCGCCGTCCAGTCGATGACCGCGGCGTTCAGCCAATATGATCGCAACGGCAAGACACTGACCGGCGTCCTGTCGCTGAAACAACCGGGCAAACTCCGCTTCCAATATCAGAAGAGCGTGCCGATGCTGATTGTCGCGGACGGCAAGTCGTTATGGTTCCTCGACTATCAGGTCGGGCAGAAACAGCGGTGGCCGATCGGCGGATCGCCGCTCGGCGTATTGCTCGACCCCAGCAAGGATATCGGCCGCTTCGCCAAGGTGATGCCGACGGCCGATCCTTCCGTCATTTCGGTCGACGCCAGCGATCCCAAACATCCCGAATATGGCCGCATCACGTTGGTGTTCGAACGTAACGCGGCGGGGCCGGCCGGGCTGATCCTGCGCGGCTGGGTGGCGCTCGACGCACAGAACAATCGCACGACGATTCGACTGTCGGATCCCAAGTTCAACGTGCCGATTTCCGACGGAACGTTCCGCTTCAACGATCCAGTGCGCGGCGGCCCAAGAAAATAACGCACCGTTCATCTGGGCGACAGCTTTGCCCGCTTAATACAGTTCTCGCGGATGTGGGGCGGTTCAGGATTTTCCCCCTGTTGCCTGAAACGGACCACTTCCCGCCTGCGTGACGAACGCTAGGTCGGCCCCTGTTCCATGCCCCCGGAACAGGGGCCTTTCTCTTTTTGATCGGCTCTCGCCGATGGGCGGTGCCAGCCCGCTCCCCCACCCGACCTCCCATAGAATACTGACGTTGGGAGGTCGGGTGGCGGAGCAGGCTGGCACCGCGACGGATCGATAGCTACATCGCGAGCGCATGACCTCCCTCAAGATCGTCTCCTGGAACATCAACTCGGTGCGGTTCCGCATCGAAATCGTCGAGAAATTCCTGCGCGAAGTGGCGCCCGACATCTTGTGCCTGCAGGAAACCAAGGTGATCGACGCCGACTTCCCCGAAGGCGCGTTCCGCGCGCTCGGCTATGACACGATCTTCCTTCACGGCCAGCGCATGCATCACGGCGTCGCGATCATCAGCCGGATTCCGCTGGTCGAGGACGATCGATTCGACTGGCAGGCCAATCGCGAGGCGCGGCATGTCGGCGTGCGGTTGCCGAACGGCGTGCGGTTGGAGAATGTCTATGTGCCCGCGGGCGGCGACATCCCCGACCGCGAGATCAATGCCAAGTTCGGCCAGAAGCTCGATTTCGTCGAACGCATGACCGCCTGGTCGGCGACGCTCGATTGCCCGACCATCCTGACCGGCGACTTCAACATCGCGCCGCTCGAATCGGACGTGTGGAGCCACAAGCAGCTGATCAAGGTCGTCAGCCACACGCCGATCGAAGTCGACGCGCTCAACCGGCTCAAGGATTCGAATTCCTGGGTCGATCTCGGGCGCCATTTCTATCCCGCGCCGGCGCGCCTGCACACCTGGTGGAGCTATCGCTCGCCCGATTGGACGGTCAACGATCGCGGCCGCCGGCTCGACCATATGTGGGCGACCGCCGATGTCGCCGCCACGGCGCGGTCGCATCAGGTGTTCGAGGACTGCCGCAACTGGCTCAAGCCATCGGACCATGTCCCGATCATGACCGAGTTCGACCTGTGAAGGCGCCGCGATGAGCGCGCGCGACGTCGCCCGCGCGATCGACGCGCTGCGCCGTGGCTGGCCGATCGCGATCCAAGGCGCCGGCGCGCCGGTCGGGCTGTTGGCGATCGAAACCGCCGATGCCGGGCGGATGAAGGCGTTCGACCCCGAGGGCGAGTCGCCGATCCTGCTGTCGGCCGGGCGCGCCGCGACGCTCAAGCTCGCCAATCAACTCGAGGCGGCGATTCCCGATTCGCCAGTGCTGGTCGAGCGCACGTTCTGGATCGATTTCGACTGCGCGGTCGCGCTCGCCGATCCCCAACTCGACATGGCGACCCCGATGAAGGGCCCGTTCCGCGCGATCCATGTCGACGATCGTGACGTCATGGCGGCAGCGTTGGCCCTGGCACGCACCGCGGGGGCCCTTCCCGCCTTCTTTGTCGGCCAGGCGCCGGACGAGGTCATTACCATCGCCGATATCGAGGCGTTCGAGGATCCGATCAGCCTGGCGATCGCGGCACGCGCCAAATTGCCGGTCGCCGGCTCGGAGAATTCGGAGATCGTCGCGTTCCGATCGCCCGATTCGCCCGGCGAGCATGTCGCGCTGATCATTGGCCAGCCCGACGGCCGCCCGCCGTTGGTGCGGCTGCACAGCGAATGCCTGACCGGGGACGTGCTCGGTAGCCTCAAATGCGATTGCGGGCCGCAACTCCACGCCGCGATTCACGCGATGGAGGATACCGGCTGGGGCATCCTGCTCTATCTCCGCCAGGAAGGGCGCGGGATCGGGCTGGTCAACAAATTGCGCGCTTATGCGCTGCAGGATCAGGGGTTCGACACGGTCGACGCCAATACGCGGCTGGGGTTCGCGGTCGACGCCCGCGATTTCCGCGTCGCGGCGCGGATGCTCGATCTGCTCGGCCAGACCAAGATCCGGCTGCTGACCAATAATCCCGAAAAGGTCCGCGTGCTGGAGGCGGCGGGAATCACGGTCGCCGAACGCGTGCCGATCGCGCTGCCGGCCAATCCGTTCAATGCGAAGTACCTGGCTACCAAGCGCGACCGGACAGGGCATCAGCTCTAAAATGGCGGGAGGCGGCTGGCGGGCGATACATGTCGGGATGACGAAGGACGGCCTGACGATCGACGGCGCGGACATATGGGCGCTGACATGGCACCGGACACACGAACCAGTGCTGCAGCTGCCCCACCCGACCTATCCCGATCAGCTCGACTATTTCGATATCTACGAGGCCGACGGTCCCGCCGGCCGACTCCGCTTCGCCGCAGGCTAACTGTCGGGCGGCGTCTGGGGATTCTACGTTCCCGCCTGAGGTCAGCCGAGCAACGCGACGACCTCGTCAAAGCTCGACGCCACCGCCGCTACCCCTATCGCCCGCAGCCGCTGGGCATGGTCGGGCGCGCAATGGTTGCCGGCGCACAGGCCGATGACGTACCCGCCCGAGGCGACCGCGCCGGTCGCGCCGACTTGCGAATCCTCGATGATCGCGCAATCGCCGATCGCCACGCCGAGCTTCTCGGCGCCGTAGAGGTAGAGATCGGGCGCCGGCTTACCGCGCTCGACATGCTCGCGGCCCGAATAGAGATGGTCGCCGAACACGTCCGACAGGCCGATATGCTCGAGATGACGGCGGATCCAGCGCGTCGAGCTCGACGATACCACCGCCTTGGGTAGATCGCGCGGCAGCGAGCGGACGAAGGCGACGGCACCGGCGACCTCGCCGATCCCTTCCGCCATCACCCGCGCATCCTCGGCCTCGCGCGCGGCGAAGAAGTCCTCCGGCAGCGCGCGGCCGATCCACGCTTCGACGCGGTCGAGAAAGTCCTTCCCCGCATAGCCCATGAAATTGGCCATCGATTGTTCGGGCGTGGTCGGATGCCCAATCGAGGTCAGAAAATCGGCGATATGCTTGTTGCCGATATATTCGCTCTCGATCAGCACGCCGTCGAAATCGAACAGCAACGCCGCGAACCTGACCGTGATGACGCCGCCGCCGCTCAAGCGCGCACCCCGAACAGCGCCGATCCGACGCGGACGTGGGTGGCGCCCAGCGCCACCGCGGTCGGATAATCGCTCGACATCCCCATGCTTAGCCCCGCCACATTGTTGTCGCGCGCCAGCTTGGCGAGCAGCGCGAAATAGGGTGCCGGTTCGACCTCGAGCGGCGGCACCGCCATCAACCCGACGATCGGCAGCTCAGCAGCACGCGCTTCGGCGAGCAAACCCGGCAAATCGGCGATCGCGCAGCCGCCTTTTTGCGGCTCGTCGCCAATATTGACCTGGACGAAGCAATCGGGGCGCCGCCCGCTTTCCATTGCTTTGGCCAGAGCGGCGATCAGCGACGCGCGATCGACTGAATGGATCTGATCGAACAAGGCGACCGCGTCGGCCGCCTTGTTCGATTGCAACTGGCCGACCAAGGCGAGGCGAATATCCGGGTGGCGCTCCCGCAGCGCCGGCCATTTGCCTTGCGCTTCCTGCACGCGATTCTCTCCGAACACGCGCTGTCCCGCCGCGATCAACGGTTCGACCGCCTCGGCGGGATGCGTCTTGGAAATGGCGATCAGTTCGATCGCGTCGCTGCGCCCGGCGAGCTTCGCCGCCCGGGCAATCGCATCGCGGACGCCGGCGAGCCGCGCGGCGGGGTCGTCGGTCGTCATGCCGCGCGCTATAGGCAGGGTCGTGCCGCATCGCCAGTCCCTGATCCCCATTTTGTGGCTGATGACCGACGAGCGGATCGGCGATGGGCTATGGGCGGCGCTGCGGCGTTTGCCGCGCGGCAGCGGCGTTGTGTTCCGGCATTATGCGACGGCGGCGCGGGAGCGGCGGGCATTGTTTCGACGCGTGGTGCGGATCGCACGGGCGCGCGGGCTGGTCGTGGTCCAGGCTGGCGAGCGGGATGGGTTCGGCGAGAATGGGGTGCATGGCGGGGCGCGCGGGAGCGGGCTGCAGACGGCTGCGGCGCATGATCGACGGGAAGCGGTAGCGGCGGTGCGGCGGGGGGCGGATGTGCTGTTCGTGTCGCCCGTGTTCGCGACTCGGTCCCATCCTGGGGCCAAGGCGCTGGGCGAGCGGAAGGCGCGGCGAATCGCGCAGGGGCTGCCTGTTGTCGCGATTGCCCTGGGCGGCATGGATGCGCGGCGGTTCCGGGGAATGACCGGGTTTGACGGCTGGGCGGCGATCGACGCTTGGGGCTCGCGGGGTAGCGGCGCGAAGTGAATTCAGTTGCAGGTAAACGATGCCCCGCATCGTTTAGGCCATGCCGGGGGCATGGCCGACCTGCAACTCGTCGGTCCTCGCTGACGCGAGGCCGGGCGGAGTTCTTGCTTTTTCGCTATTTAGCTGCCGCTAAATCGCGGCAAGAACTCAGAACCTGAACGCGGTTCCGACGTACACCGCCTGGCTGTCGCGCTGCGCATCCGGCAGCGGGGCGAGGCGATCGCGATCTTGCGACTTGTAGCGGACGCCCGCGGTCACATCGAGATTGCGGCTGAGCGAATAGGAGCCGCCGACATCGATCGAATCCTTGGGCAGATATCCCGCCAGGCGGGCATCGCCGACCGTGGTGCGTTCGCTGGTCGCCTTCAACTTGGTGCTGCGGCGGACCGAGAAGCTGGTGCCGATATCGATCGGCTTGCGGCCGACCGGGCTCGCGGCCAGATCGATCTTGAGATCGCTCGGCGTCACGACGTGCTTGACCGGCGCGTTGCGGCCGAGATCATAAGCGATCGGCGCCAGGCCGACCGAATCGGTATCGACCGACGGCGCGCCGCGCAGCGTCACGACACCGGTCTTGACCGCCGGCGGCGGCGTCACGCGGCGTTGCGTGCCGCGCGATTCTGCCGGCGTAAAGCGGAACGGAGTCGTGTCGAGCCCATTGCGCGCGATCAGCGCAGCAAGCTTGGGGTCGGCCGACGCCGGGGTGAAGAAAGACGCGACAGGGCGCGAAATCAGGCGTTTGGCGGCATCGGGAGCGCCGATCGCGGGCACGGCAAACGCGGCGGTGACAGCCAGTGCCCCCACGACCGTTCCGAAAATTGCCCGCTTCCCAACCACGATTTGGTTCCCTGCGACTCCAATAGTCATACGAGCCCTAACACGGTTCGATCCCGACTCGCCACAGGTGATCGCGTTTTTCCGCCGAGTGTTGCATCGCGTCCACAGACTCGTTCTGGTCTGTCGGCGCTTGCGGCGGGCGGTCCTGTGTCTATAGATGCGCGATAATCTCCCCCTTTCGTATCAGGGAACGACCGATGACCCTTCTGCGCCGTGCCGCGTATCTGGCCCTTCCGCTCTCACTGATGGCGTGCGCGCACCACCGGGGAGGGCCCGCCAAGGCCGACATCGCCGCGTCGAAGGTGACGACGATCGGCGTCAACGCCTATCTGTGGCGCGCGACCCTCGATACGCTGAGCTTCATGCCGCTGCTGCAGACCGATTCCAACGGCGGCGTCATCGTCACCGACTGGTACGTCAATCCGCGCTCGCCCGGCGAGCGGATGAAGGTCACGGTGTCGATCCTCGACCAGGATCTGCGCGCCGATGCAATCCGCGTCGCGGCGCTGCGCGAAGTCAGCACCAATGGCCAGTGGGTCGCGGCCCCCGTCCAGGCGGCAACCGTGCAGAAGCTCGAGGACGTGATCCTTACCCGTGCCCGCGACCTTCGCCGCCAGGCGATCGCACCCGGCAAATAAGCAAAGAACCCGGCGGGCGGGTAATGCCCGCCCAGCAGGATAGACCCAAATGTCGCGCTTCAACCCGCTGAAAGCGGATGCCCATTGGCAGAAGGTTTGGGATGAGTCCCAGACCTTTGCCGCGCGAGACGATTCGCCCAAGCCCAAGAGCTATGTGCTTGAGATGTTTCCGTATCCTTCGGGGCGGATCCATATGGGCCATGTCCGCAACTATACGATGGGCGACGTGCTCGCGCGCTATCGGCGGATGAAGGGAATGGAAGTGCTCCATCCGATGGGATGGGACGCGTTCGGCATGCCGGCCGAAAATGCCGCGATGGAAAAGCATGTCCATCCCGGTGGCTGGACCCGCCAGAATATCGCGACGATGAAGGCGCAATTGAAGCGGCTGGGCTTCGCGCTCGACTGGTCGCGCGAGATCGCGACCTGCGAGCCCGATTATTACGGCCAGGAACAGGCGCTGTTCCTCGACATGCTCGCCGCCGGCCTGGTCTATCGCCGCGAATCCGCGGTCAATTGGGACCCGGTCGACATGACCGTACTGGCCAATGAGCAAGTGATCGACGGCCGCGGCTGGCGGTCGGGTGCGCTGGTCGAGAAGCGCAAGCTCAACCAGTGGTTCCTCAAGATCACCCAGTTCGCCGACGAGTTGCTCGAGGGACTGAAATCGCTCGATCACTGGCCCGACAAGGTCCGGGTGATGCAGGAGAATTGGATCGGCAAGAGCCAGGGGCTGCAATTCGCCTGGTCGCTGTCCGATGGCGGTTCGGTCGAGGTATTCTCGACGCGTCCCGACACGATCTTCGGCGCCAGCTTCATCGCGGTCGCCGCCGACCATCCGATCGCGCAAGGCGTGGCCGCGAGCGATCCGAAGGCAGCGGCGTTCATCGATTTGTGCAAGCAGGGCGGGACCACCGCCGCCGAGCTCGAGACGCAAGAGAAGCTGGGCTACGACACCGGCATCACCGCGACGCATCCGTTTGATCCGGCGTGGCAAATTCCAGTCTATATCGCCAATTTCGTGCTGATGGACTATGGCACCGGCGCGGTGTTCGGCGTGCCCGCGCACGACCAGCGCGACTACGAATTCGCGACCAAATACGATTTGCCGATCCGCCGCGTCGTATCAGACGGCGACAAGACCGACGTCAAATTCGACGACGCCGAAGCCTATTCGGGCCCGGGCACTATCGTGAATTCGCACTTCCTCGACGGCATGGATGTCGAGGACGCCAAACGCGAGGTGATCATCCGCGCCGAAGCGGGCGGCTGGGGCAAGGGCACTACGGTCTATCGCCTGCGCGACTGGGGCGTCAGCCGCCAGCGTTACTGGGGCACGCCGATCCCGATCATCCATTGCGACCGGTGCGGTGCGGTGCCGGTGCCGCGCGATCAATTGCCGGTGGTGCTGCCCGAGGACGTCGCCTTCGACATCCCCGGCAACCCGCTCGACCGCCATCCGACCTGGAAGCACGTCGATTGCCCGTCCTGCGGTGGCAAGGCCATGCGCGAGACCGACACGCTCGACACGTTCGCCGATTCGTCCTGGTATTTCATCCGCTTCGCCAGCCAGCCCAAGGACAGACCGTTCGACCGCGCCATGGCCGAGCAATGGCTGCCGGTGGGGCAATATATCGGCGGCGTCGAGCACGCGATCCTGCACTTGCTCTATGCCCGCTTCTGGACGCGCGCGCTCAAGCATATCGGCATGCTTGATATCGCCGAGCCGTTTGCCGGGTTGTTCACCCAGGGGATGGTGACGCACGAGACCTACAAGTCGATCGAGGGCAAATGGCTGTCGCCCGACGACGTGCGCGACGGCAAGGAGATCGCCACCGGACAGCCGATCACGGTCGGCCGCACCGAGAAGATGTCCAAGTCGAAGAAGAACACGATCGATCCCGAGCCGATCGTCGACCAATATGGTGCCGACGCGACGCGCTGGTTCATGCTGTCCGATTCGCCACCCGAACGCGACCTCGCCTGGTCAGAGGCTGGGATCGAGGGCGCGTGGCGCTTCGTCCAGCGGTTGTGGCGCCTGGTCGACGGCATCGAAGAGGGCGAGGGCAATGATACCGCGCTCGACCGCAAGCTGGCGCAGACGATCGCCGGTGTCGCCGTCGACATCGAGGCGCTGCAGTTCAACAAGGCGGTCGCCAAGCTCTACGAACTGGTCAACGCGATCGAGAAGGCCAAACCTTCCGCCTCGCGCAGCAATGCGATTCCTACGCTGGTCCGCCTGGTCTCGCCGATGACCCCGCATCTCGCCGAGGAAGCCTGGGCTGCGATGGGAGGATCAGGCTTGGTCGCCAACGCCGATTGGCCGACCTATAATCCAGCATTGCTGGTCGAGGACGAGGTGACGATCGCGGTGCAGGTCAACGGCAAGCTACGCGATACGCTCGTCATGCCCAAGGGCAGCGACAGAGCGGTGGTCGAAGCCGCGGCGCGCGCCAATCCCAACGTGCTCCGCATCCTGGACGGCGCCGAACCGAAGAAGGTGATTGTCGTGCCCGATCGTCTGGTCAATCTGGTCGCATGAAGCGACTCGCGCTCCTCCTCGCGCTGGCGACCGCCGGCTGTGGCCTCCACCCGCTCTATGAAGGCGGCGCTTCGGGCCCGGTCGCGACCGGCCTGTCGCGAATCGAGGTCGCGCCGATCGACGGCAAGAACGGTTATCTGCTGTCGAATGCGCTGCGCGATCGCTTGCCGTCGCGCAGAGGCGAGCCCGCGCTGTACCGGCTCGAGGTCAGGCTCAATGATTCGATCACCGGGCTGGGCGTGAAGCGCGACGATACTATCACCCGCGAGCGCCGATCGCTGCGTGCACGGTACCAATTGGTCAATGCGTCGAGCGGGGAAGTGCTGGTCGATGCGACCGCGGGGTCGGATGCCGGCATCGACGTGGTCAATTCGGAATATGCCACGATCGCCGCCGAGAACACCGCGCTCGAAAACCTGTCGCAGATCGTCGCCGATCAGATCGTCACGCGGATTGCCGTCTATCAGCGCCGCGCCGCCGCCTCGGCGAAGTGAAAGCTTCAGAAAATCAGCTAGTTAACTCGCTGGATTCGGCGGCTCCCGCGGTCCGGCTCTATCTCCTCCACGGCCCCGACGAAGCGGGTGCGATGGACTATGCCGCGCGGCTCGGACGCGCGCTCGGGGCCGATGCCGAAAAGGTCGCGATGGAAGGGCCCGCGCTGCGCGGCGATCCCGGAAAGCTGGTCGACGAGGCCCGCTCACTCGCCTTGTTCGGCGGCCGGCGGTGGATTCTGGTCGCCAGCGCCGGCGACGAATCGCTCGAGGCGGCGCAAATGCTGATCGCCGAGCCGCAGGTCGAGCATCCGGTGGTGATGATCGGACCGGGGCTGCGCACCACCTCGAAGCTGGTCCAGTTCGCGATCGCGCAGCCGGCGGCAATGAGCTTCGCCTGCTACATTCCCGATGGCGCCAATGCCGACCGCATGGTGGTCGGGATCGCGCGCGAATACGGCCTGCGCCCGACGCCGACCGCGATCCGGCGGTTGATGGCGGCATCGGGCGGCGACCGCAGCGTGATCGCACGCGAGGTGGAAAAGCTTGCCCTCTATCTCGACGCAGCGGGCGACCGGCCGCGCGAGCTCGACGACGAGGCGCTCGACGCGCTGGGCGCCGATCTCGGCGAGTCGCAAATGTCCGATGTGGTCGATGCCGCGCTGGAGGGACGCGTGCACGATATCGCGCGCGAACTTGCCCGATTCGCCGATTCGGGTGGTGCTGCGATCCCATTGCTGCGGCAGATCGTCCGCAAGCTGATGACACTGGCGGCGATGCGCGCCGAGGTCGAGGCCGGCAAGCAGGCGTCGGCAGTGGTCAAGGCGCGCCGGGTCCATTTCCGCGAGGAGCCGGGGATGATCCGCCAGGTTCAGAAATGGAAGTCATCCGACATCGCCGCCGCGATCGATCGGCTAAGGCGTGCCGAACGCCAGCTGATGGCGCCGGGCGGGGCAGGAGAGTTGCTGTCCGACGTCGCGATCACCGAAACGACCCGCGCTGCGGCGCGGATGCGGTAGTTAATCCAGATCGCACAAAGACGAATACGCAACGAAGAAGGTTTGACTGCCTTCGCGCAGAGGCACCGGGGCGCAGGGTGCATTCGCCTGGGCTATGGCGCGATACAATGCGATGATTGACCGAAGAGCCTCGCACAGCGAGGCTCCTTAAATCGCCGCGACCTCTGCGCCCTCTTGTGCCTTCGCGTGAGGGGACGTCCGTACTCATAACCGATCGATCAGCCGCTGGACCGAAGCATGGTCGGTGCCGACGCCGACCTCGCTGCATTCCTTTTCCAGCTTCGCCTTGATCTGCTCGAGTTCGTCCTGGGTCAGGTGCTCGATCCCGACGAACTCGTCGCGCGGCCCTTCGATCGCGCGGATCAATTCGTCGAGCTTGGCCTGGATCGCCGATCCGTCGCGATTCTGCGCATTCTGGATCAGGAACACCATCAGGAAGGTGACGATCGTGGTGCCTGTGTTGATGATCAGCTGCCACGTGTCCGAATAGTGGAAGATCGGTCCGGTCACGCCCCAGACGATGATCACTGATAGCGCCAGCATGAAGGCGGGCGGGCGCCCGGTCCAGCTGGCGACCTTGGCTGCAACCGTCTCGAAAATACGTTCCATCCCCCGCTCCTCTTGAACCTGAGGCAGGGACTGCCACTTTCACGCCTTCCCCGCTATGGCAGAGGTCATGACCCAGATCAGCGTAGCCGCGCTCCAGCTCGCCTTTTCCGATGATATCGAGGCGAATATCGCCAACGTCTCGCGCATGGTTCGCGAGGCGGCCGCCAGGGGTGCGCAAGTCATCCTGCCGCCCGAATTGTTCGAGGGCGAATATTTCTGCCGCGTCGAGGACGAAGGGCTGTTCGCCAGCGCCAGGCCGACCGCCGAGCATCGCGCAGTCCAGGCGATGCAGGCGCTCGCCGCCGATCTCAAGGTGTGGATCCCGACCAGCTTCTTCGAAGCCGACGGCCCGCATCATTATAACAGCCTGGCGATGGTCAATCCCGACGGCAAGGTCGCCGGCGTCTATCGCAAGAGCCACATTCCCGATGGCCCGGGATACGAAGAGAAATTCTATTTCCGTCCGGGCAATACCGGCTTCAAGGTATGGGACGGCCCCTCGGCCAAGCTCGGCGTCGGGGTGTGCTGGGACCAATGGTATCCCGAAACCGCGCGCGCGATGATGCTGATGGGCGCGGAGATCCTGTTCTACCCGACCGCGATCGGCAGCGAACCGCATGATGAGGGCCTCGACACCGCAAGGTTGTGGCGCCGCGCGATGGTCGGACATGCGGTGTCGAACGTCGTGCCTGTGGTCGCCGCCAACCGCATCGGCACCGAGCACGGTCAGACCTTCTACGGCACCAGCTTCATCACCGACGAGCGTGGCGACATCCTCGCCGAACTCGGGCGGGAGGAGGAAGGCGTGATCACCGCGACGCTCGACCTCGATCAGGTCAAGCGCCATCGTGCCGCGTTCGGCTTCTTCCGCGACCGCCGGCCGGAGCTCTACGGCCGGTTAGTCCAGGATATCTGATCGCGAAACCGGGCGCCGCTCGATGGCGACGCCCGGCTGACGTCACGCCGCGACGGCCATCCGCGGCTGGCCCAATGCCTTTTGCCACGCCGGCAACAGCGCGATCGTGTCGTAGAAGCGCTGGAGGTTGGGATAGGCGTCGAAGTCGATCGGCATCGCGTCGCGATACGGCTCGGCTGAGGCGATCGCGAAGTCGACGAAGCTCAGCCGGTCGCCAAGCATGAACTCGCGTGTCGCGAGATGGGCGTCGAGCACTGGCAGCAAGCGCGCCGCCTGCACCAGTGCGTCGTCGACCAGCGGCTGGTTGGTCGCACCCCAGCCCAATTGCGGACGCACAACCGACTCGAAGAAGATCGTGCCCAGGGCGCGGTTGTAATGGATACCTTCCCATAACAGCCAGCGCGCCATGTCCGCACGTTGACGGCGTTCGGTCGGCAGCATCGTGCTACCCTCGGCGAGATAGAGACCGATCGCGTTCGATTCCCACAAAACGACCTCGCCATCGACCAAAGTCGGCGCCAGGCGATTGGGATTGATCGCGGCATAGGCATCGGACTGGACCTGTTCGACGGTCATCGCGTCGATCTCCACCGGCAGGTCGAGATGGTGGATCAGCGCCAACACCTTGCGGGAATTCAGCGATTTAACCAGGGCATAGAGCTTCATGACATTCTCCGTCGAACCGGGCAGCCCAGCGCCGCCCGCTGTTGCCAAGGACGGAGGCTCGACGAAAAAGGATTCGCCCGGCCGAATCTTTTTCCGCGGCGCCACCGTCTATCCCGATAGAAGAACGGCGGATGGCGATGGACATGACGGACAAGACAGATCGAACCCGGATCGAGGCGCTGCTGGTCGAACTGCGGCCGGCGCTGCATCGTTATGCCGCGCGGATGGTGGGATCGGTGCTCGACGGCGAGGATGTGGTCCAGGACGCGATCGCGCGCGCCATGGCGGCGCTCGACCGCGCGCCGCCCGAAGGTGACGCCGCTGCCTGGTCGTTCCGCATCGTGCACAATGCCGCGATCGACCATTTGCGTGCGCGTGTGCGCCGCGGCGGTGAGCAGGAGATCCAGGAGGAGGATATGGTGTCGGACGGTGATGAGGCCGCCCGCCGCTTTGCCGCGGGCGCCGCGCTGGCGGTGTTCATGCACCTGCCACCGCTGCAGCGCGGGACCGTTATCCTCAAGGACGTGCTGGGCTATTCGAACGAGGAAGCCGCGGGGATTCTCGACACGACGCTGGCGGCGACCAAGGCTGCGTTGCACCGCGGTCGCGCGCGCCTCCGTACTCTCGCCGACGCGCCGTCATCCTCGCCGCCCGCCGATCGCGGCGACGTGATCCGGCTGCAGACCTATGTCGACCGCTTCAATGCGCGCGATTTCGACGCCATCCGCGCGATGCTCGCCGACGATGTGCGGTTCGAACTGGTGGCGCGAATGACGCGCGACCGCGCGGCATTCGAAACCTATTTCACGCGTTATACCGAAATGACGTCATGGCGCTTGTCGGTCGGCATGATCGAAGGCCGCGCCGCGGCGATCGTCCATGATCCCGCCGATCCGGCAGGACCGCCGACCGGGCTGATCGTGATCGATTGGGCCGACGGCCGCATCGTCCGGCTGCGCGACTTCTATCATGCACGCTACGTGCTGCGTGATGCGGTAATCTCGCTGCCGGGTTAAGGTACGCCCGGGGCCGGGCGGCCCTTAGCGCTTCCGCTTGGCCTTCGCTGCCGCCTTGGGCCGCGACTTGCCGCGGCGGAGCAGGAACGCGGTCAGGCCGCCGATCGCGGCAACCCCCGCAGCGACCGCTCCGCCCACCAGCAACATGCGCGGCGGACCGGATTGTTCTTCCTCGGGTTGGGGAGCCGGCGGCGGCGCGTGATGCACATGCGGCGGCTCGGCGATCGGATAAGGCGACTGGTTGTCGGGCGGAACGGGCGGTTCGTGGGTCATGCTCGGAACAACCGACGACGGCGAGTGAAGTTCAACCGCGCCCCGCCGAAAGGCAACCATTGGGTTGCATATTATCTTAAAGGCAACTAATGGGTTGCCTGTCATGCCGACCGACGACGACATCTTCCGGGCCTTGGCCGACCCCAGCAGGCGGCGCCTGCTCGATCGCCTGCACGTAACCGATGGCCAGTCGCTGGGCGACCTGTGCGAAGGCCTCGCCATGACGCGGCAAGCGGTCGCGAAGCATCTCGCCATGCTGGAGGCGGCCAATCTCGTCGTTGCGGTGCGGCAGGGCCGGGAAAAGCGGCACTTCATCAACCGCGTGCCGATCAACGAAATCGCCGAACGCTGGATCGGCAAGTTCGACCAGCCGCGGCTGAGCGCGCTGTCGGCGCTCAAGCAACATCTCGAAGGAGAAGACAATGACTGACCATGCGCAGAGCAGCTTCGTCTACGTGACCTACGTCAAGACGACTCCGGACCGGCTGTGGGAGGCGCTGATCGACCCCGACTTCGTCGCCCAATATTGGCTCGGAAACCGGCCCGAGGCGGAATGGCGGTTGGGCGGCAGCTGGAAATTGCTTTTTCCGGATGGCCGTGTTGCCGATCAGGGCGAGATTGTCGCGTTCGAACCGCCGAAGCGCCTCGGCATCCGCTGGCGTAACGAGTGGAAACCCGAGTTCAACGCCGAGGGCTATTCGATCTGCATGATGGAGCTGGAGCCTGCAGGAGAAGGCGTGAAGCTCAGCGTCACCCACAGCATCGAGCGTGCCGACTCGCCGTTCATTGCCGCGGTGTCCGGCGGCTGGCCGAAGATCCTCTCCAACCTCAAGTCGCTGCTCGAAACCGGGACGGTGGTGCTGCCCAACAAACCCTGATCGCGGAAATCAGACGCCGCGCAATGCGATCGCGCGCGCGAACACCGCTTCGAACATTTCCGCGGTCAGACGGCCGGTATTCTGGTTGTAGCGCGAGCAATGATAGCTATCGATCAGCATCCGCCCGTCGGGCACGCGATGTTCGGCGAGATGCGCGAAGCGGCATTTGGGGAGCTTGCCGCCCAGCACCTTGACCGCCGACTGGTGGGCGATCTGGCCAAGCGCGACGAACACGCGCGCGTTAGGCAGGACATCGACCTGGCCGGCCAGGAACGGGCGGCAGCTATGGATTTCCTCAGGCGTCGGCTTGTTCTCGGGCGGCAGGCATTTGACCGAATTGCAGATGATCACGCCGTCGAGCGCCAGCCCGTCATCGGGGCGCGATTGATAGGTGCCGCGAGTGAAGCCGAACTTGGCGAGCGTCGCGAACAACAGGTCGCCGGCATAATCGCCGGTGAAGGGGCGACCGGTACGGTTGGCGCCGTTCTTGCCCGGCGCGAGCCCGACGATGCACAGCCACGCGTGCGGATCGCCGAATGCGGGAACGGGGGCGTTCCACCAATCGGGATGCTCGACCCGCAAGTGCTCGCGAAACGCGACCAGGCGCGGGCAGCGCGGGCAATCGTGCGGCGGTTCGGTGTCGGGGATCGGGCCGGGTGCAAAGTCCATGCGCTTGCGGTAGGCCCGCTGGCGTCATGACGTCCAGCTATGTGATCGCCTTGGGCTCCAACCGCCGCGGCCGCCACGGTAGGCCCGCCGATGAGGTGCGCGCGGCGCTGGCGGCGATTGGCGGTGTCGTCATGACGTCACCCCTGGTCTCCACCGCCCCGCTCGGCCCGGCGCGGCGTCGCTTCGTCAATGCGGCGGCGCTGATCGAGAGCGACGACAGCCCGCCCGAACTGCTTGCGCGGCTGAAGGCGATCGAGAGTGCGTTCGGGCGCCGGCGCGGCCAGCGCTGGACCGACCGCGTGATCGACCTCGACATCATCCTGTGGTCGGGAGGCGCCTGGGCGAGCGACGGGCTGACCGTGCCGCATCCCGACTTCCGCCGGCGCGACTTCGTGCTCGGGCCGGTCGCGGCGATCGTGCCCGATTGGCGCGACCCGATGACCGGGCTGACGATGCGCCAATTGGGGGCACGTCTCCGCTAGAAGCTGCGCGCGCTTCCCACCGACGCGATCGCTGCGCCGAACAACACCAGCCACAACAGGCAAACGACCAAAGCGAGCCCGCCGGTCACCAGCCCGCCGATCGCCAGTCCCTTGCTGGTCGGGCTTCTTAGTCCGATCCCGCCGGTGATGAGCGCGGCGGGGGCGTGCAGCCACGAGATCAGCCCGATGATCGGAATGATCGAACAGATCAGCCCCAGGATGCCGAGGACCAGCGACGCGGTCGCCGCGCCCGACCCTTCCGAGGGCACAGGGTCGGGATAATAAGGAACCGGACGCACTGACGGGCGCATCGGATCGGGATCGCAGGCCATGATGCCCCTTATCGCTCCAATTCGGCATGGCTAGCGGCGACCGCGCCGGATGCCAAGCGGCGCAATGGTTGACCCGGCGTGCCTCGCCCCCTAAGCGCCGCCACCTTGGGGCTCGTAGCTCAGTCGGTAGAGCAACGGACTTTTAATCTGTAGGTCCCGGGTTCGAATCCCGGCGAGCCCACCACTTCCTTCTCCGCGCCGTCTTACCCTTGCCGCTCGGCCAATACCCGCTCCCAGGCCAGGGCGTCGCGGACGATGCGGTCGAGATCGTCATATTGCGGGCGCCACGGCAAGGTCGCGAGGATGCGGCGGTTATCCGACACCAACCCCGCCGGGTCGCCGGCGCGGCGGCCTTGGAACACGCGCTTGACCTCGTGATTGGTGACGCGATCGACGGCGTCGAGCACCTGCAGCACCGAATAGCCATGGCCATAGCCGGCGTTCATCGTCAGATTCTCGTCGGGCTCGGTGATCAGGCGGTCGAGCGCCTGGACGTGTGCGGCGGCGAGGTCGCTGACATGGATATAGTCGCGCACGCCGGTGCCGTCGGGGGTGGCGAAATCGGTGCCGAACACGCCGACATGGTCGCGCTTGCCGGTCGCCGCCTCGACCGCGACCTTGATCAGATGCGTGGCGCCGGCGGTCGACTGGCCCGACCGGCCCTGGGGATCGGCGCCGGCGACGTTGAAATAACGCAGCGCGCAATAATTGATCGGATGCGCGGCGGCGACGTCCTTCAGCATCGCCTCGGTCATCAGCTTGGACATCCCATAAGGATTGATCGGCAGCTTGGGATCGTCCTCCGCCACCGGGACGCGATCGGGGGTGCCATAGGTCGCCGCGGTCGAGCTGAAGATGAAATGCTTGACTCCCGAGACGACCGCGCTCTCGATCAAGGCGCGGCTGGCGACGGTGTTGTTGCGATAATATTTGAGCGGGTTCTCGACCGATTCGGGCACCACCACCGATCCGGCAAAATGCATCACCGCCAGGACGTCGTGCTCGCGCATCGCGGCGCGCACCTTGTCGTCATCCTCGATATTGGCGACGACCAAAGTGGCGCGCGGATCGACAGCCCAGTCGAACCCGGTGACGAGATTGTCGACCACCACCACATCCCAGCCCGCGTCGAGCAGGGCCAGCACCGCATGGCTGCCGATATAGCCCGCGCCGCCCGTGACCAGCACCTTGCCCTTGCTCATTCGCGCATCCTTTTCGCCTGCCTCTTTGCCGCTGCGCGCGCCGTACCTATCTTTAGGTCAACTTGAAAAGGGAGTGAGACGAATGTCCCTCGAATTTGCGACGCTTGCCGGCGGCTGCTTCTGGTGCACCGAGGCGGTGTATAATGACGTGATCGGCGTCGAGAGCGTCGAAAGCGGCTATATTGGCGGCCATGTCGCCAACCCGACCTACAAACAGGTGTGCGGCGGCGACACCGGCCATGCCGAGGCAATCCGGGTCGGGTTCGATCCCGAGCGGATCTCCTATGCCGACCTGCTCGACATCTTCTTCGCGACGCACGACCCGACCACGCTCAACCGCCAAGGCAATGACGTCGGCACGCAATATCGCTCGGCGATCTTCCCGCACGATGCGGCGCAGCAGGCAGAGGCCAAGGCGGCGATCGTGCGCAATGCCAGCGAGTGGCCCAATCCGATCGTGACGACGATCGAGCCGCTCGGTGAGTGGTATCCGGCGGAGGATTACCACCAGGAATATTGGGACGGCGAAGGCCAGCGGAATCCGTACTGCCTCGCGGTGATCCCGCCCAAGCTCAAGAAACTCCGCAAGAGCTTCGCCGCGCGGTCCAAGGCCGAGACGGCGGCGGCCTGACGATCAACCGTCATCCCAGCGCAAGTTGGGATCTCAGGCGGGGAAATACTGCCGGAGACCCCGGC
Source organism: Sphingomonas asaccharolytica NBRC 15499 (assembly GCF_001598355.1). Taxonomy (GTDB): domain Bacteria; phylum Pseudomonadota; class Alphaproteobacteria; order Sphingomonadales; family Sphingomonadaceae; genus Sphingomonas; species Sphingomonas asaccharolytica. The sequence goes on along the minus strand of NZ_BCYU01000009.1, from coordinate 47,105 downwards.
TTTCGCCGGGGTGACGGTGATTGGTTAGGGCAATTGGTTACAGCGCCTCACCCTCGACCGGCGGCCTGACCGTCGCGTCGGCACCGAGCGCCTTGTAGACGACACCACCCAGAATCCCGCCGATCAGCGGCGCGACCCAGAATACCCAGAGCTGCTCGATCGCCCAGCCGCCGACGACCAGCGCCTGGCCGGTCGAGCGCGCCGGATTGACCGAGGTATTGGTCACCGGGATCGAGACGAGATGGATCAGCGTCAGCGCGAGCCCGATCGCGATCGGCGCGAAGCCGGCCGGCGCACGCGTATCGGTCGCGCCCATGATCACGACCAGGAACATGAAGGTCATGACGATTTCGATCGTCACGGCGGCGACCAGCGAATATTTGCCGGGCGAATGCTCGCCGAACCCATTGGTGGCGAACCCGCCCATCTCCCAGCCGGGCTGTCCCGAGGCGATGAAATAGAGCAGATAGGCGGCGATCACCGCGCCGAGCACCTGGGCGACGACGTAGAGCGGAATGTCCTTGCCTGAAAAACGCCCGCCCGCCCACAAGCCGAGCGTGACCGCCGGATTGAGGTGGCAGCCGGAGATATGTCCGATCGTATAGGCCATCGTCAGGACAGTGAGGCCGAAAGCCAGGGAAACCCCGGCAAAGCCGATGCCGGCGCCGGGAAAATTACAGGCCAGGACCGCGGCACCACAGCCGCCGAAAACGAGCCAGAACGTGCCGATAAGCTCGGCGAGTCCGCGTTGGATGTTCGTCATACGCCCCTCTCCTTGGTCGTGCCGCCTTACGGAACGAGTGCCGGAACGGCCCGATGGAAGGGAGACTAAACGTCGTTTCGCCAGTGTAAAGACGTAACGGGTAAAGACGTAACGGCTTGTTTTGCAGTCATTCCCGATGCGAGGCGCGGCGCAATCGGTCGTTGATTGCGACGCCGATGCCTTCGTTGGGGACGGGGGCGATCGCGATTTTCGGCTGCGGTGAGGCGTCGCCCCGGTGCAGCGCGTCGAACAGATTGGCCGCCGCCTCGGCGAGGTCGCCGCTTGGCGAGAGATTGTCGTTGCCCCCGGTCGCGGCGAATCCGATCATCCATTCGTCTTCGGCGCCGCGCGGCGCGTCGATCCGCAAGGGTTTGCGCGGGGCGTAATGCGCGAGCAACTGGCCCGGCGATTCGATCTGCTCGGGCTGGCTGCCATCTTCACCGGTATCGAAGCGATCGAGCTTCACGCCGGGCCGGGTGATCGCCGCGCGCACTTCGTCGATCGTCACGGGACCGTGGCGCAGGATGCGCGTCATCCCGAACACTTCGCGCACGATGGTCGATTCGATCCCCTGGCTGGTCGGCCCGTCGTCGAGGATCAACGGGATGCGCCCATCGAGGCTGGCGGCGACATGCTCGGCGCGCGTCGGGCTGATCGACCCCGAAGCATTGGCCGACGGCGCCGCCAGCGGCCGCCCGCTTGCTTCGAGCAAAGCGCGCATCGCGCGGTGCCGCGGCACGCGAATCGCGATCGTCTCAAGCCCTGCGGTCACCAGCGACGCGATCTGCGCCGAGGGCTTGAGCGGCAGCACCAGGGTCAGCGGGCCCGGCCAGAACGCTTCGGCCAGCGCATCGGCGCGCCGGTCGAACGCGGCGATCCGCTTCGCCTCGGCGAGATCGGGGACATGGACGATCAGGGGATTGAAACTCGGCCGTCCCTTGGCCGCATAGACCGCGGTGACCGCGGCGGCGTTGGTCGCGTCGGCGGCCAGGCCATAGACCGTCTCGGTCGGGACCGCGACGCAAGCGCCTTGCCGGATCAGCGCCGCCGCTTCGGCGACGGAAGCGGCTCCATAAGGTAAAGTGCGGGTGAGTTGCGCGTCCATCGCCGGGGGCTATAGCGCGTCGGATCAGGAGAGGAAGCCGAATGCCCTTCAATCCCGCCGTTCGTGAGCAGCGTTTCGTGCTCGACCATGTCGCGCAGCTGGCCGATCTCGCCGCGACTGAGCGCTTCGCCGACGCCACCCCCGATCTGGTCGACGCGGTGCTCGAAGGCGCTGGCGCCTTCGCCGCGGGCGAATGGGCGCCGCTGGCGCGCGCGGGCGATACCGACGGCCCCAAATGGACTCCCGATGGCGTCAAGATGCCGGCCGGCTATCCCGAAGCCTATCGCGCCTATGTCGAGGGCGGCTGGGGCACGATCGGCGCGCCCGGCGATTTCGGCGGACAGGGCCTGCCGTTCGTGCTGGCGAGCGCAGTGCTCGAGACTTTGGGTGCCGCCAATATGGGCTTCGCGCTCGCCCCCACCCTGACCGTCGGCGCGATCGAGGCATTGCTCCACCACGGCACGCCCGAGCAGCAGGCCGCCTATCTCCCGCATCTCGCGACCGGCGCCTGGACCGGCACGATGAACCTAACCGAGCCCCAGGCCGGCTCAGACGTCGGCGCGCTCCGCAGCCGCGCCGAGCCCGCGGGTGACGGCAAATGGAAGATTTCGGGCACCAAGATCTTCATCTCGTTCGGCGATCACGACATGGCCGACAATATCGTCCACCTCGTCCTCGCCCGCACACCCGGCGCACCCGAGGGGACGCGCGGTATCTCATTGTTCCTGGTGCCCAAATACCGCCTCGACGCCGACGGCAAGCCCGGCGAGTTCAACGATGTTCGGGTCGTCTCGATCGAACACAAGATGGGGCTGCACGCCTCGCCGACCTGCGTTTTGTCGTTCGGCGACAATGGGGACTGTATCGGCGAGCTGATCGGTGCGGAGAATGCCGGCATGCGCGCGATGTTCACGATGATGAACAATGCCCGGCTCAATGTCGGCTTGCAGGGCGTGCAGGTGGCGGAAGCCGCGACGCAGAAAGCGGTCGATTACGCTCGCGAGCGCATCCAGTCCGCCCGCGCCGGTTCGGCCGACAAGACCCCGGTCGCGATCATCGAGCATCCCGACGTCCGCCGCATGCTGATGCGGATGAAGGCGCAGACCCAGGCGGCACGCGCATTGGTCTATCTCGCTTCGGCGCAAGTCGACCGCGCGGGCCTGGGCGACGAGGCGGCGAAGGACCGGCTCGAAATCCTGACGCCGCTGGCCAAGGCGCATGGCACCGATCTCGGCAACGAAGTCGCCAGCCTGGGCATCCAGGTCCATGGCGGCATGGGCTATATCGAGGAGACCGGCGCGGCGCAGTTCTTCCGCGATGCCCGCATCACCCCGATCTACGAAGGCACCAACGGCATCCAGGCCGCCGATCTGGTCGGGCGCAAGCTCGGCCTGTCGAACGGCGCGGCGTTTGCGACGCTGATCGCCGACATGCGCGCCGAGGCCGAGGAGTCGGCGCTGCGCATGCTGATCGATGCCTGCGACGAAGTCGGCCGCCGGCTGGCGACGGCGGACGCCGACGATCGTCTGGCGGCGAGCTATCCGTTCCTCAATATGGTGTCCGTAGCGGTGTGCGGCTGGCTGATGGAGCGGCAGGGGCGCGCGGCGGCCGATGGCGATGACGATTTCCTGCGCATGAAGCGCGCGGTCTGCGCTTTCTATGTAGAGCAGATCGTGCCCGAGGCGCTGGGCCTGCACGCCGCAGCGGCAGCGCCCGCGGCCGGGCTCTATCAATTACCTGCGGCGTTGTTCGCGGCATGAGTTTCGACCTCGACGCCTATTTCGACCGAATCCGGCTCGCCGAACGCCCGGCCTGCGATCTCGAAGGCCTGGCCACGCTCCAGCGCGCGCACCGGCTGGCGATTCCGTTCGAGAATCTCGACATCAGGCTCGGCCGCGGCATCGCGATCGACAGCGATTCGGTGTTCGCCAAGCTCGTGACGCGGCGGCGCGGCGGTTATTGTTTCGAACAGAATCGATTGTTCTGCGACGCGCTGACCGAATTGGGCTTCACCGTCAGGCCGCTGCTCGCGCGCGTCTGGTTCGGCGCGACTGCGACGCCGGGGCGGACGCACATGGTGCTACTGGTGACGCTCGACGGCCAGGACTGGCTCGCCGATGCCGGCTTCGGCGGCAGCTATTCGCCGGTCATGCCGTTGATCGACGGGGCGGAGGCGACCGCGCCCGACGGTGCCTTGTTCCGCCTGACTCACGATAAACGCGGCTGGATGCTGTCGCGCGACGGCAACCCCGCGACCACCGACGGGCGGGAGTCGGGCGAGGGCTGGGTCGAGCAATTCAGTTTCACGCTCGACGAGGTACCGCAGATCGACCTCGTCATGTCCAACCATTGGACCGCGACCGCGCCGAACACGCGGTTCACCGATCTGGTCGTGGTCAGCATCGTCCTGCCGCACGGCTTCGCCGCGCTGACCGACCGCGCCTATCGCCGCCATTCGGCAGGCGAGGACACGACCGGCACGATCGACGATCCGCGCGTCTATCGCTTGCGGCTCAGCATGTTGTTCGGGATCGACCTGAGCGAAGAGGAAGTCGCGCGGCTGGGGTTGTTCGGCGATTGATTGCCTCACGCGGAGGTACGGAAACTCTTCTGCGCCGGCCGCGCCGCTACGCGAATCAACTTTGCGCCTTCGCGCCGTGATCTACCGTATCAAGGAATCGGCTGACCCGATCCCATACCAGCTCTGCCCCATCGGCATCGAAGTCGTTCAGGGAGGGATCGGTGAAGAAATGCCCGAGACCAGGGTATCGATACATTTCCATCCCGGATGCCGCAGCCAGACGCATCCATTCGTGCAGCTGAGACGGCAGCGCAAAGGGATCGGGATCCGCCAGGTGCACCTGAACCGGAACACGTGGATCGAGATTTGCAGGTACGCTCGCCAGGCCGTGCAGCAGCACGATTCCACTCGCTTGCCGGCGTTCGGGCCAGATCGACGAAACCACCCCAGCACCCATGGAAAAGCCAAGCAGGACGGTCGTTGACGGTGCTTGCTCCAGCGCGGCGCGAGCTCGATCACAGATCAGCGGCCAACCGACCTGCTCCATAATCGCGAACCCCTCCTCCACCGTGGCGGCCGTCCGCCCCTCGAACAGGTCGGGTGCGAAGACGCTATGGCCGCGGGCCTGAAAGCGCGCGACGGTGGCGAGCTCGATCGCTCTCAAGCCCAAGACCGAGTGAAAGATCGCGATCGTTGCCATATGAGTGTCCGGTTGTTCATATCCCGGGCGGCCTGACCATGGCCGGCCCGATTCAGGCGGTCCGCTTTGGAAGACCGACCGATCAATGGTGGAGGACGTATGCTGGGCGTCAAGAAGATTGTCGCGAGACTTCCGGTGCAGGATCTCGATCGGGCACGCGCCTGGTACGCCGAGAAGCTGGGCCTCACGGCCGACGAAACGCGGCCGGGCGGAGTGCGGTATGTGATCGGATCGTGCGAATTCGCCTTATTCGTATCCGCCGGCAAGTCGGATGGCGCGTTTACGCAGCTGGGATTCGAAGTGGAGGATTTGCGGGCGGCGGTCGCACAGCTGAGGTCGAACGGCGTCGTCTTCGAAGACTATAGCGAGGGCCGGCTGCGGACCGAGGACAGTATTGCAACGATCCAGGGCAATTATCCGAGCAAGGGGGCGGGCGAATATGCAGCCTGGTTCCGCGATAGTGAAGGCAACATGCTGGGGATATCGGAGCCTTTCTAAGGCACGTATTCGGGATCGACCTGAGCGAAGAGAGAGTTGCGCGGTTGGGCTGCTCCAGCGTGCCGCCCTCAATTGCCGTCCTTACCAGGCAGATGCAGAACCCGTCCGCCAATGCGTTCGCGGCGAGGATAGGCGAGGTGGATAGCTTCGACGACCTTCGGATTGAACCGTTGGTCGAACACCACGTCACCGCGATCGCCATCGGTGATGAAGAATCCGAACCGGTGTTCTTCGATCAGCGTCACGAACTTCGATTCGTCATAGCGCCCGGCGCTGCCTAGCTCGGCAACGATGGATGGCTCCCAGTGCATCGATTGCCCCGCGCGGATCAAGAGTGTCGCGTCGTCGGAAATCACGGGTCGTTTGGTCTGACGGATGCGATCGACGATCGCGTCAAGCGCTCGCTGCTGAACGTCGACGGCGCCGCGATCGGGCAACAGCCCGGCGCCGGCGGTTTGCAGCGGCAGGACAATGCCGACCAACCCCAGCAGGATCACGTTCGGTTTCGCCGGCAAACGCAATGTCGAACGCAACACCGGCACCATCGCGATGCCGAACAATATTGCGAGCTCGGAAAACCAGTCGATCAGGTAATTGTCGCTCGCGCCCGATTTCAGGATCGCCGGCAGCATCAACGTCTTGCACGCCAGTGCCGCGACGACGACCGAAATCGCCACGTTTTTCAGATCGGCGGCGAGCCACGCCTTTAGATCACGCCAATGCCGCAGGCCCGAGCAGCGAACGCTGTCGAGAAGGCCGAATGTTCCTATCCCGATTACCGCGACATTGGCCAGCAGCACCACGCCGAAAGCAGATGCGTGATCCCAGATGATGCGATTGATATTGTACGAAACGATATTCAGCAGAAAGCCGCCCTGGGTAGCGGCTTCGAGCATAGCAAGGACCGCCAGCCCGCTCGCGACCGCAACGGCAGCCATCAGCCAGGCCCGTGAAGGGCGCACGGCGACAAGGACCAGGAACGCGCCCGCTGGCGCCGGCAGGCTGGTTTGGCGCGTGTACAATGCCGCCGTGAACATAAGGCCGGCAGCGACACAGGCGCTAATCGACCGAGGGGCGTGAATCGCCAGCACCATACCTGCGAGCGACAAGGCGCATGCCAACAGATCGATCCGCATCAACAGCGCCCATTCGTCGACCACCGGCAGCGTGAGGAACGCCAATCCTGCAATCGTCGCGGCACCGAAGACCACCTTCCGGTTTTCGCCGGCGAGGGCATAAGCGGTCAGCCGGGCGATGAGCATGGCACATGCGACCGCCGACGCCACCGACACCAGCCGCCCGGCGTAAAGCTCGTCGATCCCGGTGATCCGCGCGACACCTGCCGCGCAAAGATGGAATAAAGGCGGGTATTCATAAGCAATCGCGGGATAGATCCCGATCGCCTGGTAACCCTCGCCCTGGACGATGTTGCGCATCTGCTGCCAGACGACGCCTTCGCCGTAATCGAAGGCATAGGGAAAATGGAACGCGATGGACGCGTGCGCCGTAAATCGGACGAGCGCGACGAGGAACACCGCCGCCAGAATGCCGATCGCCGCGCGACTGACCAGGATTGTGCCGGGCTTGAGCGCGGCGGCTGACCCGCTTCCCGTTTCCTGCCCCGCCATGATCAGCTAATTACCGGCAGCGCTCGCCACGTCAAAGCGGATCGCTGAGCGGCCGCATTTGGGCGATCGTCGTGCAGAGACGGCCGCGGCGCGGATGGGCGCTCCAAGGCGCTTTCCAGCGACCGTAAGGGCCGGAATTCGGGCGGAATTCAGGCGCCTTCGCGCTCAAGCAGATCGGCGGCGTCGAGCCCGAGCAGCTCGATATAATCGGCGATGCGGGGCCATTGCTGCGTCACGAAGCGATCGCGCTCGGCGATGCGGAGCTTTTCCGCCGCGCCGGGCAGGACGAACATGCCGACCCCGCGCCGCACCTCGACATAACCATCGTCCTGAAAACTCTGATAGGCCTTGGCCACCGTCAGCGGGTTGGCGCCGTGTTCGGCCGCGAGGGCGCGGACCGACGGCAATTGGTCGCCCGCACGATATTCGCCCCGCAGGATTGCCGCCGAGATCGTGCCCCTCAACCGGATGTAAACCGGGCTGTCATCATTGCTAAGTGCCATGGTGCATTAATACAGCAATGGTCAAAAGAGTCCAGTCAATTACCCTTGCCATGTTGAAATAATCTTTTGCAAATCAGGGCGCGGCCTTTCTTCTAGTTGCTTTGCCGGCGTTCCCAAGAAGATATACCCGGCGATCCGTTCGGGCTCCGCGCCGAACGCATCGCGGACCGCGTCCGAATAGGCCGCCCAACCGGTCAGCCAGCCGCCGGCGAACCCCAGGGCATGCGCGGCGTGAAGCAGGTTCATGGCCGCGGCGCCGGCCGACAATTGCTGTTCCCAAAGCGGGATGTGGCTGTCGACCTTGGGCGATGACAGCACCACCACCAAAGTAGGCGCCTGGATCGCGAATTGCTCGAGCGCCTCGATCTCCAGCCGAGCCGCTTGGGGACGCTCGGCGCGATAGGCCGTGGTGATCAGTTCGGCCAGCGCGGCGCGCTTGTCGGCGGGGACGATCACGAACCGCCACGGCGCGAGCTTGCCATGGTCGGGAGTGCGCGCCGCGATCTCCAGGATTTGCCGCAGCTGCGCATCGTCGGGACCGGGCGCGACAAGATCGCGCGGCTTGCCCGACCGGCGGGTCGACAGCAGCGAAAGCGGGGTAGAGCGGTCGTTGAACATGGCCGTGATCTAGGGGGGCGCGCGCCCAGCGGCAACGGCGTCCGCGGGCTGTCGGCGGTATATTTACTCGCCCTGCTTTGCCGCTAGTCTCGCTCCATCCACTCGCTGCGTTTTGAGACGGCGAGAGCAAGAATTCAGGGAGCGAATGCATGGTGGACACCCCGACCGCGGACAATCCGCGCGAGCCAGATATCACCCATATCAACCCGGCGGCCGAGGGAACCTGGTTCGGCCATCCCAAGCCGCTATTCTGGCTGTTCGGCACCGAAATGTGGGAGCGGTTCGGCTTTTACGGCATGCGAGCGCTGCTCACGCTCTACCTCACCAAGCATTTCATCCTTGGCGACCGCGCCTCGACTGGCCTTTATGGCGGCTATACCGCCTTGGTCTATCTGACTCCGCTGGTCGGCGGGCTGCTTGCCGACCAATATCTCGGCTCGAAACGGGCGGTGCGGTTCGGCGCGCTGATGATGGCGGTCGGTTATTTCACGCTCGCCTTCGGCGGCCAGCCGGCCAAGCCCTATCAGGTGATCGACGGCAAGAAGTACGAAGTGGTCGTCACCAATTTCCGCGACGCTCCGACCAGCGATGCCAAGGAAGCGCGCTACATCGTCGACAACGGCCAGAAGCTGACGATGCGCGGCAATGACGACGGCAGCATGTCGCTGCTCGCTGCCGACGGCAAGGAAGTCCGCAAGCTCGCCAAGGGCAGTTTTGCCGAAGAGGCCGAGCGCAGCCCTTTCCTGACGATGATCCTGCTCTGCGCGCTGTCGCTGGTCTCGGTCGGCAATGGCTTCTTCAAGCCCAATATCTCGACGATGGTCGGCGAGCTCTACGAGCAAGGCGACCGCCGCCGCGATGCCGGCTTCACCATCTTCTACATGGGAATCAACACCGGCTCGATCCTCGGCCAGTTCCTCTGCGCGATCTTCGCCGACAGTTTCGGATGGCCGTTCGGGCTCGGGCTCGCCGGCGTGGCGATGGTGATTTCGTTCTTCATGATCAGTTATCATGGCGGCCGGCTCGACGCGTACGGCAACCCACCGCCACGCGAAGGCCCCGACCGGGCGATGCTGATCTACGCCCTCTCGATCGTCGCCGTGCCGGTGGTCTATTTCCTGTTCGTCAATTTGATGCAGGCCGAAGAACCCGCCGCGGGATCGGGCTTCATCGGATATCTCGCGTCGCTCCCGCTCACGGGTAAATTGCTGTTCGGCACCTTCATCATCTCGGTTCCCGGCATCCTCATCTGGTCGTTCGTGAAGGGTAGCCGCAAGGAAGGCGAGATGATGGTCGCGGCGATGGTGCTGATCGTCTTCAACGTCGTCTTCTGGACCTTGTTCGAACAGGCCGGGTCGAGCCTGACCCTGTTCGCCGACCGCAATACCGACCGCACCGTGATCGGCGACTGGGTAATGTCGGCGCCACAGACGCAGAATTTCAACCCGATCTCGATCGTGCTGCTCGCGCCGGTGATGAGCGCTTTGTGGGGCTGGCTCGCGCGGCGCGGCTGGGAGCCATCGATCCCGATCAAGTTCGCCGGCGCGTTGATGGGCGTGGGCGCTGGCTTCCTGTTCCTCGTCTGGGGCTCGACCTTCGCCGACAGCAGCTTCAAGGTCGGCCTGTGGTGGCTCGCCGGGCTCTATGTGATCCACTCGATCGCAGAGCTCTGCATTTCGCCCGTGGGGCTATCGATGATTACCAAATTGTCGATCGCGCGCGTCGTCGGGCTGATGATGGGCGTGTGGTTCCTGTCGATCTCGGTCGCGCAATATGTCGCCGGCCTGGTCGCCCAGTTTGCCAGTGTCGACACCGTCGGCGGGCAGGTCACCAATCTGAAGGTCAGCCTGGATATCTATACGCACACCTTCACGATGATCGCGCTGATTGCGATTGGACTGGGCGTGTTGCTGTTGTTGCTGTCCTGGCCGCTCAAGAAGTGGATGCACGGGGTCCAGTGAGTATCGACATTCTGCCCTGAGCGCGGCTGGCAGTTTTAAATCCTCCCCCGCCAGGGGGAGGTGGCAGGCGCAGCCTGACGGAAGGGGAGGAAGCACGACGGTGAGTGTCTCGCTGTCCGCCCCCTCCGTCGCCTTCGGCGCCACCTCCCCCTGGCGGGGGAGGATTGGTTTGAACGTCGATCCGTCCTAGCCTCTCCCCAGAAACGGTTTCGGGAGAGGATCCATGAGTCCGTTATGCTGGGAAATCGCCGCCGCGGTGGCGTTCGTCGGGTCGCATTTCCTGCTGTCGCATCCGTTGCGTGCCCCGATCGTCCGCGCGATCGGCGAGCTGCCGTTCCAGGGCATCTATTCACTGGTAGCGCTGGCGACGTTCGGCTGGCTCGCTTTGGCGTTCCGCGCGGTGCCGGCGGAAGCGCCGTTCTGGGCGGTCGGCGACGGATTGTGGATCCTGAGCACGGTCATCATGTTCTTCGCGAGCATCATGTTCGTGGGGTCGTTGCTCGGCAATCCGGCGTTGCCCGGCCCGCCGCGCGCGGCAAGCGCCGTACCCGAGCCACGCGGCGTGTTCAGCGTGACGCGGCACCCGATGATGTGGAGCTTTGCCTTGTGGGGCGCGGCGCATATCCTGGTGATGCCGACGCCCGCCAATATCGTCCTGGCCAAGACGATCATCTTCCTCGCCTTGGTCGGCGCCGCGTTGCAGGACAGGAAGAAGGAAAAGCTCCAGCCCGAGACCTGGCGGGCATGGGAAGCGAATACCAGCTACTGGCCGCTCGGCGCGATCCTGAGCGGGCGAGTCAAGTTCACGCCCGCCGGGGTCGTGCCGGCCGTGGGCGGGATCGCGTTGTGGCTCGCCGCCACCTGGGCGCATTTGCCGCTGGCGGGGATGCCTGCGGGGATCTGGCGCTGGATCGGCGGGTAGGAGACTGAGTTCCTTCTCCCCTTGTGGGAGAAGGAGGGAGGCGCCCAGCGCCGGAAGGATGAGGGGGGTCGGCGAAAGCTGAGAGTCCCCCTCACCCTTCCGCGCCTACGGCGCTCCCTCTCGCATCAGGTAAACAGCGCCCCGCGCTGTTTACCTGATGCGCCCACAAGGGGGAGGGAGCCCTTAATCACCCAGGCAGCTGCTCAACCATCCGATCAGTCTCGCCCTCACCCTCCGTCGTGATGCCACTCCGCACCGCGATCGTACCGGTGACCGCAACGTCCATCGTCACATTGCCCAAGGTCCGGAACAGGTCAGGCACCGTCTCGACCGCGACCAGCAGCCCCAGCGCCTCGAGCGGCACGCCCATCGCCACCGCCACCGGCGCGACGGAGGCGAAGAAGCTGATCGTGCCGGGCAGCGACACCGATCCCATCGTCGTGATCGCTGCGGTGACCACGCCGGCAGCGAGCTGGCCCGGGCCGATCGGGGTCCCGGTCAGATGCGCGACATAGAGCGCAACTGCCAGGTTCATCGCCGGGCTGGTCGCGCGGAACACCGCGACCGCGATCGGCAGGACGATCCCCGACACCCGCGCCGGAGCGCCGATCGCCTCGCTCGACCGGAGCATGGTCGGCAGCGAGGCGAGCGACGACGAGGTGCTGATCGCGACGATCTGGCTCGGCAGCACGGCACGGGCGAACCGCCCGATGCTCACGCGCGCGCCGATCGCCGCGATCGGATAGGCCGACAACAGCACCAGGATGCCCAGCGTCGAGACGATCGCGACATAATGCGCCAGCGCGCCGAACGCGGCCGCGCCGGTCTCCATCCCGACGCCGAACGCCAGGCAGAACACGCCGAGCGGCGCGAGCACCAGCACCCAGCCGATCACCACGATCATCGCGTCGGCGATCGCCTGAAAGAAATCGACCATCAACTTGCGACGATCGGGCTGCAGTCGCGTGATGGCGAAGGCGAATACCATCGCGAACACGGTCAGCGGCAGGAAAGCGTCGGTCGCGGCGGCGTCGATGATGTTGGTCGGCACGATCTTGTCGAAGAAATCGCCCAGGCTCGGTACCTGCCCGGCGGTCTTGGCGCTCGACAGCGAGGCCCTGAGCGCCGCGGCCCAATCGGGGCGGAGCGGAAACAGCTTGAGCAGCAACGGCGTCAGCAGCGCCGACATGATCGTGTTGAACCACAGGATGACGACGAAGAAGATCAGCGCGCGCCCAGCGATCTTGCCCGCGCGCGCGGCTTCAGCCGAGGCGGCGATGCCGATCACCAGCAGCGCCACGACCAGCGGCACGATCACCATCTGCAGCCCGTGCAGCCAGGCGCCGCCGATCCGCTTGGTGAAGACCAGGACCCAGCCGCCGGCGTCGGGCGCCCAATTGGCGAGCGCGATGCCCAGCGCCAGCCCGGCCACCAGCGAGATCAGGATCCTCAATGCTTGGCTCATGCTCGCCCTTCTCCGTTTGCCGCGCTAAGAGGCAGCCTTGGCGCGGGATAGCGGACGGAAACGGGCAGAATGGCAAGAAAATATTTCGGTACCGACGGCATTCGCGGCCTGACCAACATGCAGCCGATGACCGCGGAGATGGCGATGAAGGTCGGCATGGCGGCCGGCGCGCATTTCGTTCGCGGCGACCACAAGCACCGTGTGGTGATCGGCAAGGACACGCGGCTATCGGGTTATATGCTCGAAAACGCTTTGGTCGCGGGCTTCACCAGCGTCGGTATGGACGTGACCCTGTTCGGGCCGTTGCCGACTCCCGCGATCGGCATGCTGACAAAGTCGATGCGCGCCGATTTGGGCGTGATGATCTCGGCCAGCCACAACCCTTACGCCGATAACGGCATCAAATTGTTCGGTCCCGACGGCTACAAATTGAGCGATGCCGACGAGACGGCGATCGAAGCGCTGATCGACGGCGACGTCGCGCTTGCCGACGCGCCCGATATCGGCCGCGCGCGCCGGGTCGAGGATGCCCGCGGGCGCTATATCCATTTCGCCAAGGCGACCTTTCCCGACGATCTGACGCTCGACGGTCTCAAGATCGTGGTCGATTGCGCCAATGGCGCCGCCTATCAGGTCGCACCCTCGGCTTTGTGGGAACTCGGCGCTGAGGTCATCGCGATCGGCGTCACGCCCAACGGCAAGAACATCAACGACCAGGTCGGATCGACCGCACCGCAGACCTTGTGCGAAACCGTGGTCGCCAGCGGCGCGCATATCGGAATCGCGCTCGACGGCGATGCCGATCGGCTGATCGTGGTCGACGAGAATGGCCGGGTGATCGACGGCGACCAGCTGATGGCGGTGATCGCGACCGGCTGGGCGCGCGCGGGCAATCTCCGCAATGGCGGGCTGGTCGCGACGGTGATGTCCAACCTGGGGCTCGAGCGCCATCTCAGCGCGCAGGGGATCAAGCTGATCCGCACCGCGGTCGGCGACCGCTACGTGCTCGAGGCGATGCGCGGCCAGGGCTATAATGTCGGCGGCGAGCAATCGGGCCACATCATCCTGTCGGATTACGCGACCACCGGCGACGGGCTGGTCGCGGCGCTTCAGATCCTCGCCGAGCTGGTCCGCTCGGGGATCCCGGCGAGCGAATTGCTCCACCGCTTCGATCCGCTGCCGCAATTGCTCAAGAATGTGCGGTTCAAGGGCGGCAAGCCGCTCGACGATGCCGGGGTTAAGGCAGTGATCGCCGATGCCGAGGGCGAACTCGAGGGCAAGGGCCGGCTGGTGATTCGCCCGTCGGGCACCGAGCCGGTGATCCGCGTGATGGCCGAGGGCGAGGACGCCGCTCAGGTCGAAGCGGTGGTCGACCGTATCTGCGACGCGGTGAAGGTCGCGGCGGGGTAGCAGCCTACAGCAACAGGCCCTGCAAATTGGCGCGCCCGACCGCGCCGCCGCCGCGCCGCCGGGCGAGTTCGGTCTCCGCGGTGAAGCGCACGTCGGGGTCGCGATCGGTCAGGAAGCCGGCCAGGCTGTCCTCGGCGATCTCGCTCCATTCCTTGCCGCGATCCGGGCCGTAGCGCACGCGGGGCAGCAGCCCGGGCTGGTTAGACCATTCGATCAACTGCGCGACCGATGCCTCGTTGAGCATGTCGCGCAGATGGTGCGCGGTGACATAGGCGTCGGGAAAGGCGCGGTGCGCGGGCAGGCCGCGTTCGTGATCGAGTCCCTCGGGCTTGCGCCAATAGCGCAGCACCTGATTGGAGAAGCTTGGGCTATCGGGCCATAGCCTGAGCGCGCATTTCCAGGTGCAGATCCAGTCGGCGCCATGGGTCAAGGTCGGGGTGCAGAATTGCTCCTCGAAATCGGCGCGATGCGCGGCGAGCGCGAGTCGGCGCGGATAGGGATCGAGCACCGGGCGCGCGACATCGATCCAATAAGGCGCGTCGGCGACCTGCTCGTCGAGGATATGGTGGATCGCCTGGGTGATCGGCGGGACCGGGCGGCCGGGATTGACCATCCGGCTGCCGCCCTCGCCGTATATTTCCCAACGCCCGTCCGCGCCGAGCGCGACGTCCTGCCAGCCTATTTCGAGCACGCCATGCTGTGGTGGAGCGCTGCCGGTGGTTTCGAGGTCGATGACACGGATGATCGAGGGGGAAGGCATTCGGACTAGATGGGGGTTTTGGCCGGAAAAAGCGACTCCGGGCGGTGAACGCGCCGCCAAATACCAACCTTCATCCCGGCCTTGTGCCGGGATCCGCCGGGCAGCAGCTGCTGACCTTGAGCTTCTAGTCCATCACGTGCGGCACGGCGGACCCCGGCACAAGGCCGGGGTGACGACCTCGCGTGCATCCGCCGCACCACCCGACCTCAATGCCCCGCTTGCGGTCCGCGCTCCAGCCCGCTTGCCGCCAGTTGCGCGTCGATCTGCGCGAGCAGGCGGTCGAGCGCCGGCTGATCCTTTGCCTCGGCGCGCGCGACCAACACGTCCTGGGTGTTCGACGCACGCAACAGCCACCAGCCGTCGGGCGTAGTGACCCGCGCGCCGTCGGTGCGGTTGACGTCGGCGCCTTCGGTCTCGAGCCGGTCGAGCACTTCGTCGATCACCGCGAACTTGCGGCTCTCATCGACCTGGAAACGCATTTCGGGCGTATTGACCATCACCGGCATGGCGTCCTTGATCTCGTTCATCGACTTGCCGATCATGTGCACCGCGCGGATTAGGCGGACCGCGGCGTACTGCGCATCGTCGAAGCCGTAGAATTCGTGCGCGAAGAAGATGTGGCCCGACATCTCTCCGGCGAGCGGCGCGTGCGTCTCCTTCATCTTGGTCTTGATCAGGCTGTGCCCGGTCTTCCACATCAGCGGTTGCCCGCCCAGCTCGGCGATGCGATCGTATAGCGCCTGGCTCGCCTTGACGTCGGCGATGATCGTCGCGCCGGGCAATTCCCGCAGCACCGGTTCGGCCAGGATCGACAATATCTGGTCGCCCCAGATCACCCGGCCCTTTCCATCGATCGCGCCGATGCGGTCGCCGTCGCCATCGAACGCGACGCCGAAATCGAGCCCCTTCTCCGCCACCAGCGCCTTGAGCTGCGCCAGGTTCTTCTCTTCGGTCGGGTCGGGATGATGATTGGGGAAAGTGCCGTCGACCTCGGTGAACAGCAGGTGATGCTCGCCCGGCAGCAATTTGGTCAGCTTCTCGATCACCGGCCCCGCGGCGCCGTTACCCGCGTCCCAGCCGATCCGGTACGCGCCGCCCGAATAGCCGGCGATCAGGCGGCCGACATAATCGTTGACGATATCGACGTCGGAAACCTCGCCCTCGCCTTCTTCCCAATCGCCCTCGGCCGCCATCCGGCCGAGCTTCTGGATATCCTCGCCGAAGAACGGCAGGTGCTGCAGCACCATCTTGAAGCCGTTATATTCGGCCGGATTGTGGCTGCCGGTGATCTGGATGCCGCCATCGACTTCCAGCTCGGCCTCGGCCCAGTACAGCTGCGGGGTCGGTCCCATGCCGGTGCGGACCACATTGACGCCAGAGGCGAGCAGCCCTTCGACCAAAGCCGTTTCCATCGCCGGCGACGAGGTGCGGCCGTCGCGCCCCACCGCGACGCGGGTGCCGCCGGCGCGGCGGACGATCGTCGCGAAGGTGCGGCCGATCGCGCGGGCATCGTCGGTCGACAAGGTTTTGCCGACGACTCCGCGGATATCATATTCGCGCAGCGATGTAGGATCGAAACGGTGGGTCATGGGGGCTCCCGTCAGGTTGATGCGCGCCCAATCCGCCGAGCAGGGAAAAAGTTCAATCCCTCGGCTCGATCCTGGGCTTCAACAAGATATCGCGCGCCTCGTTTACGCGACGAGCGAGCTCGTCGGTGCCGCCATGATCGGGATGGACGTTGCGCAGCAGGCGGCGATGCGCGACGCGAATCTCGTCGCGGCTGGCGCCGGGATCGAGTCCCAGCACGGCGAGCGCGCTGATCTCGTCCTCGCTGCGCTGCGGCTTGCGGCGGCCGTCGGTCCAGACCCTCTTGGGTCCTTGCCACAGCCACCAGCCGAACCAGGCCACGGCCAACGCGAGGAGGAGCTTGGCCATGATCAGGCGAAGAGCGGCAGGACCGGCTCGGGCAGAGCGAGCGCCGCCATCATCTCGCGCAATTCCTGCCGCGCGGCGACGTGCGCCATGCCCATTTCGCCGAAATCGCGGCTATCGATCATCGTCAGCCCCTTGGGAAACAATTCGCGATAGATGACGCGTTCGCCCAGCCCGGGAATGATCCGGAAACCGACGCGCTTGGCAAGCTGGTCGAGCGCTTCGGACACCCGGCGCATGTTGCGCGCCTCGATATGCTGGAGGCGGTTGCGCAACACGACCCAGTCGATCGCGACGCCATCGGCCTTGGCCCGGGCCTTGCGCGCGTCCCAGATCAATTCGGCGTAGAAGCTCGGCCGGGTCACCTTGTAGGTATCGGGATCGACTTGCCCGATCAGGTCGAAATCGACGAAGCTGTCGTTCATCGGCGTGACCATCGTGTCGGCGCGGCTTGCCGCCAGCCGCCCGAAGCGGTCGTCGCGGCCCGGCGTGTCGATCACCACGAAATCGGCGTCGCTGCACAGCCGGCCAAGCGTGTCGTCGAAATATTCCAGGCTCTCGCCGTCATGCGCGGCAAAGGCGGGCGTCGGCAGCTCGCGGCTGGTGCGCTTGGCGGTAGCGACGCGATTCTCGAAATAGCGCGCCATGGTGCGCTGGCGATGGTCGAGGTCGAACGCCGCGACGCGCGCGCCGCGCGCCTGCAGCGCGATCGCGACATGGACCGCGGTGGTCGACTTGCCGGTCCCGCCCTTTTCGTTGGCGAAGACGATCATATGTGGTTTGTTGGCGTCCGCCACGTAAAGACCCTGGTTGCCTGAGATGCCCCGCGCCTCTTACAGGCGAACCTTCGTCTATCGAAGCGACAAGTCCCATGCAAATTGTCCATCATCTGCCCGATTTGAGACGCGCGGTCGCCGAGCTGCGCGGCGATTGCGCACGCGTCGCGCTGGTCCCGACGATGGGCGCGCTCCATGCCGGACATATGGCGCTGGTCGATGCCGCGCGGGCGACGGGGGCGAAGGTGATCGCGTCGATCTTCGTCAATCCCAAGCAATTCGGCCCGAACGAGGATTTGTCGCGCTATCCGCGCCCGGCCGAAGCCGACAAGGCGTTGTTGATCGCCCATGGCTGCGACCTGTTGTGGATGCCGGGGGTCGACGACATGTATCCGGCGGGGTTTGCCACCAACGTGTCGGTGTCGGGAGTCAGCGATGGGCTCGACGGCGCGGCGCGGCCCGGCCATTTCGACGGCGTGGCCACCGTCGTCACCAAATTGTTCAACCAGGTGCGCCCCGATACCGCGTTTTTCGGCGAGAAGGATTTTCAGCAGCTGGCGGTGATCCGCCGCATGGTGATCGATCTCGACATGGGGCTGGAGATCGTCGGGGTACCGACGGTGCGCGAGCCGGACGGGCTCGCGCTCTCGTCGCGCAACATTTACCTCTCGCCCGACGAGCGCGCGCGAGCCGTTGCGCTGCCCAAGGCGCTGGCCGAGGCGAAACGCGCGATCGAGGCGGAGGAGCCGGGCGCGATCGATGCCGCGATGACGTCACTTACCGATGCAGGATTCGTGACGGACTATGTTTCGCTGGTCGATGCGGCGTCCCTGGGGGAGCCGCAACCGGGAAAATCTCGCCGTCTGCTCGCCGCTGCGCGACTCGGTACCACCCGGCTGATCGACAACCTGGACATAGAGCCCTGAATTTCGTGGTTAAACGCCGTTAACCATTTGTTGACCGCTCGCCCGCCAAGGTAGCCCGGCCAAAGGGATAAAGGGGTGGCGACGATGGGCAGCAGCCTGAAGAATGCGCAGTTCCTGATCGAGAGCCGGCTGATCGATGCCGCGCGCGGCAATTGGGACGCCTGCTACGATCTCGGAGTCGATTATTCGACCGGCGCGAACGGCGTCGATCTCGACCTGGTCGAGGCGCACAAATGGTTCAACCTCGCCGCGTCGCGCGGCGGTCATGAAGGCGCGCGCTATTGCCGCGCCGAAGTGGCCGACGAGATGACCGCGCGCGAAATCGCCGAAGCGCAGACCCGCGCCAGGTCTTGGCTGAACGCGACGAGCAGCCGGGCGGCCTGACAAGCCGTCATCCCAGCGGAAGCTGGGATCTCTGGCCGTATTTCCTTTGCATGAGACCCCAGCTTTCGCTGGGGTGACGATCACTTCGCAGCCGCCGCCTTTTTCTTCGCCGGCGCTTTCTTCGCAGCAGCCTTCTTCGCCGGTGCCTTTTTCGCTCCGCGCTTTCCCTTGCCGCCGGCCGGTGCCGCGGCGGCCCGCGCGTCGATCAATTGGGCCGCCTCTTCCAACGTCAGCTGATCCTTGTCGATCGTCTTGGGCAAGGTCGCGTTGGTCGTGCCGTCGGTGACATAGGCGCCATAGCGCCCTTCCATCAGCTTGATCTCCAGCTCGGTGCGCGGATGCGCGCCCAGCACCTTGAGCGGGGCCTGCGATCCGCGTGCCGGCCGGCCGCCATTCGCCGCTGCTTCGGCCAGTTTGACCACGGCCGCGTTCATGCCGGTCTCGAACACTTCGGTGGTCGACTGCAAGCGCGCGTACTTGCCGTCATGCGCCAGATAGGGGCCATAGCGCCCGATCGAGGCGGTAATCAGATTGCCCGTTTCCGGATGCGCACCAACCTCGCGCGGCAGGCTGAGCAGCTTCAATGCCCAGTCGAGGTCGAGCTCGATATCCTTCGGGATCGAGGCACGCTTGGCGTCCTTGCCCTCGCCGAGCTGGATGTAGGGCCCGAAGCGGCCCGCCTTGCGCTCGACTTCCAACCCCGTCTCGGGATCCTTGCCCAAGGATTCGGGCCCGGTGTCCGCGCCGTCCGCCGCACCCGCCTGGGCGAAGCGGCGGGTATATTTGCACTCGGGGTAATTCGAGCAGGCGATGAACGCGCCGAACCGTCCGCCGCGCAGCGACAATTGGCCGAGTCCGCAATTGGGGCACAGCCGCGGATCGCCGCCATCGGCCTTGTCGGGGAACAGATAGGGCGCGAGGAACTGGTCGAGTTGCTGCGTCACTTCGGACGGCTTGAACTCCATCACCTCGGCGGTGCGCGGCTTGAAGTCGCGCCAGAACGCCTCGAGCACTTTCTGCCACTGCGCCCGCCCGCCCGAAATCTCGTCGAGTTCGTCCTCAAGGCCCGCGGTGAAGTCGAAGCTGACATATTTCTCGAAGAAACGTTCGAGGAACGCGGTCACCAGCCGGCCCGATTCCTCGGCGAAGAAGCGGTTCTTCTCGACGCGGACATAGTCGCGGTCCTTGAGCGTCTGGATGATCGAGGCATAAGTCGAGGGGCGCCCGATGCCGAGCTCCTCGAGCCGCTTGACCAAAGATGCTTCCGAGAAGCGCGGCGGCGGCTGGGTGAAATGCTGTTCGGCAGTGACGTCGCGCTTGGCCGGCACGTCACCGTCGCGCAGGCGCGGCAGGCGGCGCGATTCTTCGTCGCCCTCATCGTCGCGACCTTCCTCGTACAAAGCGAGATAGCCGGGGAAGAGCACGACCTGTCCGGTCGCGCGCAGCCCGTGGCGGCCGGTGCCGTCGGCCAGGTCGATCGTCGTGCGTTCCATCTGCGCCGAGGCCATCTGGCTCGCCATCGCGCGCTTCCAGACCAGCTCGTACAGCCGGGCATGGTCGCCCGAGCCGGCATGGTCGCGGCGGAAATCGGTCGGGCGGATCGCCTCGTGCGCTTCCTGCGCGTTCTTGGCCTTGGTCTGGTACTGGCGCGGCTTGTCGGGGACGTAATTGGCGGCATAGCGCTCGGTGATCGCCTTGCGCGCGTCCGAGATCGCGCTGCCGTCCATCTGTACGCCATCGGTCCGCATATAGGTGATCGCGCCATCCTCGTAGAGCGCCTGGGCGATGCGCATCGTATGGCTGGCCGAGAAGCCGAGCTTGCGTGCCGCTTCCTGCTGCAGGGTCGAGGTGGTGAAGGGCGGCGGCGGGTTGCGCGTTGCCGGCTTGGTTTCGACCGACTGGACGGTGAAGCGGCCGTTCTCGACGTCCGCCTTGGCCTTGAGCGCATCGCCTTCCTTACCGATCGACAAGCGGTCGAGCTTCTCGCCATTCCACTTGATCAGCCGCGCGGTGAACGGCGTGCCGTCCTGTTCCAGCGTGGCGGCGACCGACCAATATTCCTGGCTGACGAACGCTTCGATCTCGCGCTCGCGGTCGACGATCAGGCGCAGCGCGACCGACTGGACGCGGCCCGCCGACTTGGCGCCGGGCAGCTTGCGCCACAAAACGGGTGAGAGCGTGAAGCCGACCAGATAATCGAGCGCGCGGCGGGCGCGATAGGCGTCGATCAGATCCTCGTCGAGCTGACGCGGATGCTTCATCGCCTCGGTGACGGTCGCCTTGGTGATCGCGTTGAAGGTGACGCGCTCGACCTGCTTGGGCAGCGCCTTGCGGTTGCGCAGCACTTCCTGGACGTGCCACGAAATCGCCTCGCCCTCGCGATCGGGGTCGGTCGCCAGGATCAGGCGGTCGGCCTTCTTGGCCTCGTCGGTGATCGCTTTCAGCTGCTTCGCCTTGTCGGCGTAATTTTCCCAATCCATCGCGAAGCCGGCGTCGGGATCGACCGATCCGTCCTTGGGCGGCAAGTCGCGGACATGGCCGTAGCTCGCGAGAACGCGATAATCGCTACCCAGATATTTCTCGATGGTTTTCGCCTTGGCGGGCGATTCGACGATGACAAGCTGCATGGCGGTGAAAAGCGATCCTTACGTGTACGCGCGAGGATGGGGAGCCCCGATGATGCCCGTCAAGCCGGGGCCTTGAGGCTCCGCCAGGCGAGGATGAAGGCAATCCCCAGGATGAGGTCGCCGTTCGTCACGACAAAGGTGGAGGTCGGGGCGCGTCCGTTCAACCATAGAATCAGACTGGGAATCCAGAAACCGAATTTGGCCAATACCGCCAGCGGCATGAACGCGCGATAGCGCAGCGGGTCGCCGCCGATCGTCCAATAGACCGTTTGCCACGCCGCGGCGGCACCGACGAAACCGTAATAATAGATCGGATGGTCGAGCGATGTCGCCGGGGCCGCGACCTGCCGCTCGAGGAAATAGAACGGCAACAGGATGATCAGGCCGTAAATGGCTGCGCCGCGGAACAGCCAGCGGGCGGATTTAGAAGTCACGCAAATACCTCGTCCAAGCGAGTTTCAGCCGGAGCGGCGAGCAATTGATAGAGTGCCACGCCAAA
This sequence comes from Sphingomonas asaccharolytica NBRC 15499, assembly GCF_001598355.1. GTDB lineage: Bacteria > Pseudomonadota > Alphaproteobacteria > Sphingomonadales > Sphingomonadaceae > Sphingomonas > Sphingomonas asaccharolytica. The sequence continues at coordinate 25,107 of NZ_BCYU01000009.1, read as the reverse complement.
ATACCAGCCGGCGACCTGCGACGCGTAGATCAGCAGGTTGGAGAGCGCATCCCACGCGACGATCGCCAACTGCACGCCGCCGGCGGAGCGCTCAGTCATAGCTCCGACGCCCCCCAGCGCGAACATGCCGGCGATGAGAGGCGCGACGATCAACGCCCAAGTCAGCGCGATCGGCAGGACATGATCGCGCGACGCATCCCAACTCCGCGCCATCGCCCGGCCCGATCCCTGATTCTCCGCTATCAATGCCGCGCTGGCCATCGACCAGCGCGCACTCAGATAGATGCCCGGCAGGATCAGCAGGACGAAGCCGAACGCGACGCCCAGGCTGGTGACGATGCCCAGGAGGAAGAACGATCCGAACCCGCCCAGGCGATCGGCAATTTGCAGCCCCTGCCGCTCGACCAACCGGCGGATCAGGAAATATTGCGCCACCAGCACAGGGATCGCGAGGATGTTGGAGAGCGTGGTCGAGGTGACGTCGAGAAAGGTCGACGCCGCGGCGATGACGGCGATCGCGCCGAGGGCCATTGGAAGGTCGCTCACCATCAGCGCGAAGGTCGCGCCGATCACTTCGCTGAACGAAAATTTGCGATCCATCGCCAATCCCCTGCCTGCCCGTCGCCGATTCTGCCTAGCCGCGTATCGCGGGGCAAGCGCTATCGCCGCGGACCGCGGTCAGACCGTGCTGATCCTGGCGCCCGCATGCCGCTCGATCCGGCCGGCTAGCTCAAGTTCGAGCAGGATCAGCGCGACCGTCGCGGGCGGCAATCCCGATTGGCGGATCAATTCGTCGATTGCCACCGGCACCGGGCCGAGCAGGCCAATCAGCGCGCGGCGCTCGGCATCGCCCGGCTCGCCGCCGGTCTGGCCGTCAAACGGACTCGCCGGCGCGCGGACCATGCGCGGGTCGATCGGGCGGATCGTCTCCAATATGTCGGCGGCCGACTGGACCAGGGTCGCGCCTTCGCGGATCAGCAAATTGCAGCCCTGCGCGCGCGGCTCGAGCGGGCTGCCGGGTACCGCCATGACGTCACGTCCTGCTTCCGCCGCCAGCCGCGCTGTGATCAACGATCCCGATCGCGGCGCCGCCTCGACCACGACGGTCCCGGTTGCCAACCCGGCGATGACGCGGTTGCGATGCGGGAAGTTGCGCGCCAGCGGTTCGCTGCCCGGCGGTTGCTCGGCGATCAGCAGGCCTTGTTCGGCGACCTGATCCTGCAACGCGCGATTCTCCGGCGGAAAGGCGATGTCGATGCCGCTCGCGATCACCCCGATCGTGCCGGTCGCCAGCGATCCCTGATGCGCCGCGGTGTCGAGACCGCGCGCCAGCCCGGAGACGATCACCACGCCCTCGCGTCCCAATTCGACCGCCAGCCCGCGCGCGAAGCGGCATGCCGCGGCGGAGGCATTGCGCGCGCCGACCATGGCGACGCTGGTGCGCGCGAACAGCGCGGTATCGCCCCGGATCGTCATCCCCGCCGGCGCATTGTCGAGCTCGGCGAGCAGTGGCGGATAGTCGGCATCGTCGATGAACAGATAGCGCGCGCCGAGTTTCTCGACGCGGGCGATTTCGCGCTCGACGGTCGCGGCGTCGGCGATCCGGGGCGGCTTGCCGCCACCGCGCGCGGCAAGATCGGGCAAGGCTTCGATCGCGCGCTCGGCGCTGCCGAACCGTGCCAGCAACTGGCGATAAGTAACGGGGCCGATCGTCGGGGTGCGGATCAGCCGCAGCCGCGCAAGCCTCGGGTCAGCCATCCTTGTTGGCGCCGATCCTCGGCTCGTTGCCCTGAATCAGCCGTTCGACATTGGCGCGATGCTTCCACAACACGATCAGCGCCAGCGCGACGAGCAGGAACACCGCGTCGAAATCGCCCAGCACCGCTGCCGTGATCGGGGTGGAGATCGCGGCGGCCATGCCCGCGACCGAGGAGATGCGAAGCACCGCAAGCAGGCCCAGCCAGACCAGGGCATAGACCAGCGCGATCGGCCAGTGCAGCGCGAGCACGATCCCCATCAAGGTCGCGACTCCCTTGCCGCCCTTGAACTTGAGCCAGACCGGATAGCAATGGCCGAGCAAAACGGCCGCGGCGGCGGGAATCTGGTAGCCGTCGAACAGCCAGCCGGCGATCAGCACCGCGGCGGCACCCTTGGCGAGATCGAGCAGCAAGGTCGCGGCGGCCAGGCCCTTCCGCCCCGTCCGCAACACGTTGGTCGCGCCGATATTGCCCGACCCGATCTGGCGAAGGTCGCCGGCGCCGAACGCGCGGGTCAGTAGGACACCGAACGGGATCGAGCCGAGAAGGTAACCGAGCAGCATGGCGCCGGCCGGCGCTGCCCATAGATATTCCGTCGCCACGTGAACCTCCCCCAATCGGCTGGATACATAATCGAGCGCATTGGCTGGCGCTACTCATCTCGATCAGAATGGATGTATCCCGAGGCGCAGCCGTTGCCGGCCTGGGGGACACGGCCTAGAGGCGCGACACTATGGATGATCGTCCCCTCTTACTATTCGATTCCGGCGTCGGCGGGCTTTCGGTGCTCGCTGCCACCCAGGCGCTGCTGCCTCGGGCGCCGCTGGTCTATGTCGCCGATTCGGCCGGATTTCCCTATGGCACCAAGAGCGAGCTGGAGATCGCCGCGCGCGTCCCGGCGCTGCTTGGTCGGCTGGCCGAACGCTACGATCCGCGGCTGATCGTGATCGCGTGCAATACCGCCTCGACCATCGCGCTCGGCGCGGTGCGGGCCGCGCTCGATTTGCCGATCGTCGGTACCGTCCCGGCGATCAAGCCCGCGGCTGACATCAGCGAGACGCGCGTGATCGGCGTGCTCGGCACCGACGCGACGGTGCGCCAGCCTTATGTCGACGATCTCGCGGCACGCTTTGCCGGCGATTGCGTCGTCCTGCGCCACGGCTCGGCCGCGTTGGTCGAACTCGCCGAAGCCAAGCTCCACGGGGAAGCGCGGCCGATCGCCGACTATCGCGCGGCGATCTTCGGACTGTTCGACCAGCCCGGGGGCGACCGCATCGATGTCGTGGTCAATGCCTGCACGCATTTCCCGCTGGTCGGCGACGAGCTCGTCGAAGCCGCGCCGCATCCGGTGCGCTTTGTCGACGGGGCGCCGGGAATCGCGCGGCGAGTCGCTCACCTTACCGAGGGACAGGACTGGCCCGAAACGCCGCTGCATCGTGCGGTCTTCACCCGGTTCGGCGATGCCGAACGCCACCTCGCGCCGTCGCTGGCGCGCTACGGTATCAACCGCGCCGAGTCGCTTTAGCTGCTAGGCTACGGACCTGGGCGACGCGCGCAGCCGCCGGGCATATTGCTCGGCCAGCACTTGATGGGCGTGGCGCGCGGAGGGATCGGCGGATAGCTCGGCGGCCATCCGTTCCTGGGCTTCGCGCCGCGCGAGATAATCTATATCCTGGCCCTTGGGGCCGATCTGATCGGACATGGCAAGCTCCGACAATGCAAGCGGGAGCGTTCCTGCTCTCGATCGCCCGGCCCGTTCGGACCCGTGAACGCCGGCGACGACTCGCTCTATACCATGGCAATGCGACACTTGCGTTGACCCAAAGCAGCGTCGCGATTGCAGCTTTTGCACGTCTTACCCATGGAAAATCGGCAAAACCCACGTTATTGGCGCAGTTCATGAGCGATTCCACCGCGCGGCCCGTCGATTATTCGCGGGTATTCACCCAGGCGATCGACCGGCTGCATGCCGAGGGGCGGTATCGCGTGTTCATCGACATTTTGCGCAACAAGGGCATGTTTCCTAACGCGCGGTGTTTCGCGGGACATAACGGGCCGATGCCGATCACGGTGTGGTGCTCGAACGATTATCTGGCGATGGGCCAGCATCCCAAGGTGATCGCGGCGATGGAAGAGGCGCTGCACGATGTCGGCGCGGGCTCGGGCGGCACGCGCAACATCGGCGGCAATACGCATTACCATGTCGATCTCGAGAACGAGTTGGCCGACCTGCACGGCAAGGAAGGCGCGCTGCTGTTCACCAGTGGCTATGTCTCGAACGAGGCGACCTTGGCGACCCTAGGCAAGATCCTGCCCGGCTGCATCATCTTCTCGGACGAGCTCAACCACGCCTCGATGATCGCCGGCATCCGCAATTCGGGCTGCGACAAGCGCGTCTTCCGCCACAATGACGTCGCGCATCTCGAACAATTGCTCGCCGCCGAAGACCCCAACGCGCCCAAGCTGATCGCGTTCGAGAGCGTCTATTCGATGGAAGGCGATATCGCCCCGCTGGCGGCGATCTGCGACCTTGCCGACAAATATAATGCGCTGACCTATCTCGACGAGGTCCATGCCGTCGGCATGTACGGCCCGCGCGGCGGCGGCATTTCCGAGCGCGATGGCGTTGCCGACCGCATCACGATCATCGAGGGGACGCTGGGCAAGGCATTCGGCGTGATGGGCGGCTATATCGCTGCCGACCAGACGATCATCGACGTGATCCGCAGCTATGCGCCGGGGTTCATCTTCACCACCTCGCTGTCGCCGGTGCTGGTCGCCGGCGTCCTGGCAAGCGTGCGCCATCTCAAGGCGTCGACCGCCGAGCGCGACGGGCAACAGGCATCGGCCAGGATGCTAAAGGCAATGCTGGCCGAAGTGGGTCTGCCGGTGCTGCCTGGCGACACCCATATCGTGCCGCTGATGGTCGGCGATCCGGTCAAGGCGAAGCGGATCAGCGACATCCTGCTCGCTGAATACGGCGTCTATGTTCAGCCGATCAACTACCCGACCGTGCCGCGCGGCACCGAGCGCCTGCGCTTCACGCCCGGCCCCGCGCATGACGAAGCGATGATGCGCGACCTCACCAAGGCGCTGGTCGATATCTGGAACCGGCTCGAACTGGAGCTGCGCAAGGCGGCCTAGGCCGCTCCACGCCCCTCTACCGTCGGCATGTGCGGCCGGCGGCCCTCAAACCTTCGCCGCGATTCGCCGCTCCTCGTCGCCCATATAATCGCGCGTGATCGGCAGCGCGTCGCGGTTGCGCGCGAACTGCAGCTGGTAATTGACCATCCCGCCATAGAGGAAACTGGTGCACGAGCCGGCGAGGTAGAAGATCCACATATTGTAGAAGGGCTCGTCGTACAGCGCGATGATCTTGTCGCGATTGGCGACGGTACGGTCGTACCAATGCCGGAGCGTGTAGCCGTAATGGAGGCGCAGTACCTCCAGGTCGGTCATGTAATAGCGCAGGCCTTCATAGCCCTTGGCGATCTCCGACAGCGCCGGGATATAGCCGCCGGGAAAGATGTACTTGGCGGTGAATTCGTCGGTCACCCCAGCCCCGCCGGCGCGGCCGATCGTGTGCAGCAGCATCACGCCGTCGTCGCTGAGCAGCTCGCGGCATTTGCGGAAAAACGTGCGATATTGCGGCGGGCCGACATGCTCGAACATGCCGACCGAGACGATGCGGTCGAACGTGCCGGTCAAATGGCGATAGTCGATCAGCTCGAACTTGACGTGGTCGGCGACGCCGGCGTCGAGCGCGCGCTGCTTGGCGGTGACGATCTGTTCGTCGCTGAGCGTGATGCCAAGGACGTCGACGCCGTAAGTCTGGTGCAGATAGAGCGCCATCCCGCCCCAGCCGCAGCCGATATCGAGCACGCGCATGCCCGGCTTGAGCGCGAGCTTGGCGGCGATATGCGCCTTCTTGTCGAGCTGGGCCTGTTCGAGGCTTTCGTCGGGGTCGACGAAATAGGCGCAGCTATATTGGCGGTCGGCATCGAGGAAGAGATCGTAGAGCGCGTTGCCGATGTCGTAATGATGCTTGACGTTGGCTCGCGCCGCGCGCGCACGGTTGAACTGGTCGAGCTTGCGCTTGACCCCGACCACCGCCTTGGCGACCAGGCCGGGGTCGAGCGCGCCGGTCGCGTCCTCCCAGCGATTGTTCTTGGTCGCCAGGGTGAGCAATTGCATGAGGTCGCCGCGCTCGATCACCATGCGGCCGTGCATGAACGCTTCCGACACGCCGAGTGCCGGATTGCGGACGATTTGCCCCGGCACGCTCTTGGTGGTGAAGCGGATCGCGACATCCGGATAATCGGGGTCCGCCGTGCCGAACGACTTGGTCGTGCCGTCGGCATAAGTGACGGAAAGCGTGCCGCGCTTGAACGCGCGCGTGAAGAACAGATCGATCAGGGCCATAGAGGATCGCTGCTATCGCTTGAATGCGGCCGCGAAAAGACCTGACGACACCTCAGGCCGGATCAAATCCCCGCATACCAGTCGTAATTGACATGATCTTCCCAATAGCCGCCTTTGCCCAGGCCGATCCCGGCCAGGCTGGCGACGGCGTCGATCCGCATGACGTATTTGGCGTTCTTGTAGCCGAGATGCCGCTCGACCCTGAGCCGGATCGGCGCGCCATGGCCGACCGAGACGCGCTTGTCGTTCATTGCCCAGGCCAGGATCGTCTGGGGGTGAAAGGCGTCGACCATGTCGATCGATTCGTAATAGGGCGCGCCGCTCCACAAATCGGCGCAGGTGAAGACGATGTAGCGCGCCGAATTGCGCACACCCGCCGCCTTCAGCACGTTGCCGAGCATCGGCCCCTGCCACTTGCCGATCGCGCTCCATCCCTCGACGCAATCGTGGCGGGTAATCTGCGCGCGTTGCGGGAAGGCACCGATATCGGGCAGGCTCAGGCGCAGCGGCCGGTCGACCAGCCCGCCCACCTCGAGCCGCCAATTGGCGAAATTCTCGGCGACGTGGCGGTTGTAATCGGTGGTGTTCGGGTTGGAATTGCCGTTGGTGCGGAACACCGGCGACATCTGGTCGGGGCGAAACTCGGGAGCGAGCGCGTTGCGGTCCATCAGCGCGCGCTGCAGGCCCATGTTGATCTTTTCGCCCGAGAACAGGATGCGGCGAAAGCCGGGTTGCTGGGCGAGCTTGTCGCAGCCCGACAGCAGCAGCCCGGCGCCAAGCGCGCCGCCGGTGACGAGCGAGCGTCGCGTGAGGAGAGTCATTCGGCGGCCTCTGGTTCGGCGTGCGCGGCGGGCGGCGGTTCGGGTGGTGCCGTGGGCAAGGTCCAGCGGCCGGTGATCATCGACCATATCTCCTCGATCGGCCCGGCCAGCACCACCAGGGTCAGGTGGACGATGACGAACAGTACGATCCCGCTCGCCGCGATGAAATGGATCGACCGCGCCGACTGGCGCCCGCCGAACAGCTCGATCAGCCATGGCCACGCCGCGTCCATTCCTGGCGACATGGCCAGCCCGGTGAAGATCATCAGCGGGATCAGCACGAAGATCGCGCCGACATAAGCGAGCTTCTGGAGGGTGTTATAGGCCGCCGGATCGTCGGGATTGTGGAAATCGAAGCGCAGATGGGCGAGCAGGTCGGCCCAGAGATAGCGCGGTCCGATTTCCCTGGCGCGAACGCGCAGGTCGCGCTGGAAATGACGGTTGATCAGGCTGGCGATCATGAACACGAGCAGCCCGAAGGCGAGCACCAGCGCGAACAGCAGATGCCAGCGCCGCGAAATAGCCAGATTGTAGCCGGCCGGGATCGTCAGCCAGCCCGATCGAAGGATATTGCCATATGGCCTCAGATCGAGCCAGGCATGGTCGAAATTGGCGCCATATTGACCCCAATAGAGCCGGGGATGCGCGTTCAATATGCCGATGCCGCTGCCGATCATGATGAAGATCGCGATCGCGTTGATCCAATGCCAAATCCGCGTCGCCAGCCGGTGGCGGTAAACGGTGCCCGTCGCGGCGGGCGGCTTGGCGGATGGATCGGGAGGGGCGGTCGGTTCGTCCATGTCGATTCCTTCGAACGATACGCCCGATCGGTTACATGCGATCGTCGCTTCGTCTAGCCGTAAGCGCGTGCGAAGAATACGATCGTCGTCACACCCGTCACCAGCAACGTCCACACGCGCACCGCGGATGCAGGCAGTCTCTTGCCGATATGCGCGCCCGCCCAGCCGCCGAGGATCGATCCCGCCAGCATCGGCAGGCACGCGATCCAGCGCACCATCCCGGCGGCGATGAAGACGAATGCCGCGGCCAGATTGGCGACCGCCAGCATCAACGTGCGCGGCGCGAACAATTCGCGCGGCGTATGTCCGGCGAGCAGGCCATAGGTCGCCGTCGTCATCAACCCGACCCCGCCACCGAAATAGCCGCCATAAATGCCGAGCAGCATCTGCACGACCATCAGGCTGCCGCGCCCGATCGTCACGCGGTCGCGCAACCACGATGCCGCGCGCTTGCCGAACGCCAGCACGATAAAGGCATAGAGCACCAGCCAGGGGATGATCACATCGAACGCATGGCTGGGAGTCAGCACCAGCAGCACGCTCCCGGCCAGCCCGCCGACGAACGTGATCGCCGACAATGTCCGAACCCCGACGCCGCCCACCGGCCCGAGCTCGTCGCGAAACGCCCAGGCGCTCATCCCCGCGCCTGGTAGCAAAGCGACGTTCGAGGTCGCATTGGCGGCGTTGGCCGGGATGCCCAGCGCGAGCAGCGACGGCAAGGTCGCGAACGTCCCACCCCCGGCCAATGCGTTCATCGCGCCGCCGACAGCGCCCGCGCCGAACGCGAAGAGGAGGGAAAGGGTCGGACTCATCGCCCGCTCCCTTGAAGCGTTGGCGGCAAAAGTCGAGATCGCAATCGTGTCAGGCCGAAGCGCGGACGCACCCCTGATGAAGAAGGATCAGCGCAAAATTCCGAATCACGCCGCGGGCGGGGCGACCTGCATCGACCGCACCGGCGGCGTCCATTCGGCCTGATAGCTGATCGCCAGCGCCCATATCGCCAGGACGAGAATCACCAGCCAGGTGCCGAGCGCGCCGATCGTGCGCAACACGCTGGGCGCCGGGCGGACGATGCCGAAGGCATGTGCCAGCCGGACCACGATGAACACGGCGCCGACGATCCACAACCACAGGCTCGGCCCGCGCGCCAGTTCGATCAACGCCATCAGGATCAGCACGGTCGGCGCATATTCGGTCAGATTGCCGTGCGCGCGAATCTTGGCGGTCATCGCCGCCTCGCCGCCATCGCCGAGCATGACCTTGCTGCTTACCCGATCGCGCCCGACGCCGAACGCCAGCCAGACGTTGATCAACCCGGTCGCTGCCGCGATCACGAGCGTTACTGGCAATATCATGGCGATCCTCCCCTTGGTTTTCCCGCGTGGATGCGGGGTATTGTTATTGCTCAGCCGTCGTCTAGCCGCGCCGCCTTGGCCGCGCTCTCGACCTTGAGCGGGCGCGACACCGGACAGACTTCCTGCAGATAGCCGTTCAGCGTGTTGGCCAGATTGTCCTCTACCAACCGATAATGGACATATTGGCCGCGCTTTTCGCTCGTCACCAGCCCGGCATTCTCCAGCACGCTGAGATGCTGCGACACCGCGGGTTTGGAAATCTCGAAGCGCGCGGCGATCTCCCCCGCCGTCAATTCCGCCTTGGACAGATAGGCCAGGATCTTGCGGCGGGTGGTGGACGCCAGGGCTTCGAAGACTCTTTGCATGATGTCTTATTAGGCGCTTGCTTAAATACTTTCCAGATGGCAGTTAGGTAATTAAGTCATGCCTTAATTAATAGAGGTGTCGCCATGAATCAGCGAGAGCATTGGGACGATCACGACCGATGCGCCGTCAACTGGCTGGTCGAGACGCCGGGTGCCCACCCGTCGACCGGTCGGGTACGCTGGGATCCGCTTCATTCGTTGTGTAACGGCGGCATGGCGGGCGTGGCGCTGATCGCCGGACCGCTGGTCGCAACCCCCGGCGCGCTGCTGCTGTTCGTCCTCACCACCGGCGGCGGCTTGTTGCTCGGTCATTCGGTCGGCTTTCACCGGCTGATGATCCATCGCAGCTTCCGCACCCCGCGTGCGATCGAATATTTCCTGGTCTGGTGCGGCACCGCGGTCGGGATGAGCGGCCCGTACTGGATGATTCGCACGCACGATCTGCGCGACTGGGCGCAGCGCCAGGCGGATTGTCACGATTATCTCGCGCATCGCCGTCCGCCATTGATCGATGCCTGGTGGCAATTGCATTGCCGGCTCGATCTCGCCCACCCGCCCGCTTATGACCTCAGCGCGCTCGAGCGGCAGGGTTTCTATCGTTTCCTCGATCGTTGGTGGATGGCGCAGCAAGTGCCGATCGCGCTCGCTTGCTGGGCGATCGGCGGCTGGTCCTGGGTAGTGTGGGGCGTCTGCGCGCGCGTCGCGATCTCGGTCCATGGCCATTGGCTGGTCGGTCACCTCGCGCATCGCCGCGGCCCGCAATCCTGGCTGGTCGACGCGGCCGGGGTGCAAGCGCATGACGTCCCCTGGGCGGCGATCCCGACCATGGGGGAGGCGCGGCACAACAATCATCACGCTTTCCCGGGCTCGGCACGGATCGGGCTCTATCCAGGGCAGAGCGATTGGGGGTTCATGCTGATCCGCCTGCTGCAACGGTTGGGGCTCGCCTGGGATGTCTGCACCCCGGACGCGCTGCCGTCGCGCGAACGGCGGCTGACCGCGACGCCGCGCGGGTTGCAACGGCGCGCCAAATCGCTATAGGCGCACGCTTCGCGATGCATCCCGAGCCTTTGTACCGCGTGGCCGACCCGTCGGTTGCGCCGATAAACGTCCGGGCCTAGTCGTCTTGATCAATTCGATAGTTGAAGGTTGTCGCCGCAATGGCCGTTCCCAAGAAGAAAACCTCGCCCTCCCGCCGTGGCATGCGCCGCGCGCACGATGCGCTCTCGGTCGAGTCGTTCCAGGAGTGCCCGAATTGCGGCGAGCTCAAGCGTCCGCACAACCTCTGCCCGTCGTGCGGCCATTATAATGGCCGTGAGGTCGTCTCGGTCGAAGGTTGATCGGGGCCCATTGAGGGGGGACTGAGGCGTGACCACCAACTCCTGGATCGCCATCGACGCGATGGGCGGTGACGAGGGGTTGGCGGTAATGTTGGCAGGCGTCGCCGAAGCGCGGCGCCGATTCGACGGCACGCATTTCTTCCTGGTCGGCGACGAAGCGAAGATCGCCGAGGGGCTGAAGAATCACCCCAACCTGACGGCCAATTCCGAAATCGTCCACGCGCCCGAAGTCATCAAGGGCGACGAAAAGCCCAGCGCCGCGCTGCGCCGCGCCAAGATCACGTCGATGGGCGTCGCGATCGACCTGGTGAAGCAGGGCCGCGCCGCCGCCGCCGTCTCGTCGGGCAATACCGGCGCGCTGATGGCGATGGCGAAAGTCTCGCTGCGCACGATGAAGGGGATCGATCGTCCCGCGCTCGCCGGGCTGATGCCCAGCCTCGGCCCCAACGACACGGTCGTGCTCGATCTCGGCGCCAATACCGAGTGCGACGCGCGCAATCTGATGCAGTTCGCAGTGATGGGCGCCGCCTATGCCCGCACTCAGCTCGATCTTGCCAGTCCACGCGTCGCGTTGCTCAACATCGGCACCGAGGACCAGAAGGGTACCGAGGAGATTCGCGACGCCGCCCAGGCGCTGCGCGACGCGACCCATTTGCCGCTGACCTTTGCCGGCTTCATCGAAGGCGACAAATTGTCGCGCGGCGATGTCGACGTGATCGTGTGCGACGGCTTTTCCGGCAATATCGCGCTCAAGACCGCCGAGGGCACCGCGCGATTCGTCGCCGACCTGCTGCGTCGCGCGTTCAGCAGCTCAATGCGCTCGAAGATCGGCTTCCTGATCTCGCGTCCGGCGACCGAATTGCTGCGCCACCATCTCGACCCCAACAACCATAATGGCGCGGTCTTTCTCGGCCTGAACGGCCTTGTTGTGAAAAGCCATGGCGGCGCCAACGAAACCGGGGTCGCCAACGCGATCGCGGTTGCGGCCAAGAGCGTGCGCGACGATCTGGCGCGCAAGATCGCCGAGGATCTCAAATATTTCGAGGCGCATGAACCCGAAGGAGCAGTTGCGTGAGGCGTGCGGTCATCACCGGAACCGGGTCGGCGCTGCCGATGCGGCGCGTGTCGAACGCGGAGCTCGCGGAGACCGTCGACACCAGTGACGAGTGGATCGTCGAGCGCACCGGCATCCGCTTCCGCTACATTGCCGGCCCTGACGAAACCACCGGCACGCTGGCCGCCGACGCGGCGCGCGCGGCGCTGACCGCAGCGGACAAAGCGGCGGACGAGGTCGACCTGATCGTGCTCGCGACCGCGACTCCCGATCAGACCTTTCCCGCCACCGCGACCAAGGTCCAGGCGATGCTTAGGATCGACGATTGCGTCGCGTTCGACGTCGGCGCGGTATGCTCGGGCTTCCTCTATGCGATCCAGGTCGCCGACAGCCTGATCAAGACCGGCTCCGCCAATTGCGCCCTGGTGATCGGCGCCGAGACGTTCAGCCGCATCCTCGATTGGGAAGATCGCACCACCTGCGTGCTGTTCGGCGACGGTGCCGGCGCCATCGTGCTCGAGGCCCGGGACGTCGCCGAGGACGGTCCCGGCATCCTCGCCAGCCGGCTCCATGCCGATGGTCGCCACAACGAACTGCTCTATGTCGATGGCGGCCCGTCGACTACCGGCACGGTCGGCAAGGTCCGGATGAAGGGGCGCGAAGTATTCCGGCACGCGGTCAACAACCTCGCCAGCGTGATGGACGAATCGCTCGTCGCGGCGGGCCTCGTCCCCGGCGACGTCGACTGGGTGGTGCCGCACCAGGCCAATGCCCGCATCCTCGACGCGACCGCGCGCAAGCTCGGGCTGGCGGCCGAAAAAGTCGTCGTCACGGTCGACCAGCATGCCAATACCTCGGCCGCGTCGGTCCCGCTCGCGCTCGACACCGCGGTGCGCGACGGGCGGATCAAGCCGGGACAGATCGTCGTGCTCGAAGCGATGGGTGGCGGCTTCACCTGGGGCGCCGCGGTCGTCCGCATCTGACCCAAAGCGGTCCAAGGGCACCTATTTAGGGTCACTAAGGCCATTTCATGCCTTCCTCCATTGTGTTACGACAATTTTTTGCCACGCAAGGGAGGGTGTGAATGGCAATTGTGGGTACGTTGACGCGGGCTGATCTGTCCGATGCGTTACAGCGTGAGGTTGGGCTATCCAGGGCCGATTCGGCCAAGTTGGTCGAGGAGATCCTGGGTCACATGTGCGACGCGCTGGCGCGTGGCGAAAACGTCAAGATTTCGGGCTTCGGTACCTTCGTCCTGCGCGACAAGGGTCAGCGAATCGGCCGCAATCCCAAGACCGGTGTGGAAGTGCCGATCGCGCCGCGGCGCGTGCTGACCTTCCGCGCCAGTCAGATGATGCGCGACCGCATCGTCGACGCGGGCTGACGGAGCAGCGCATGGCCGCGCTCGACAAGGCGGCTGGCGCATTCCGTACGATTGGCGAGGTGTCGCAAGACACCGGATTGCCCCAGCATATCCTGCGCTATTGGGAAACGCGCTTCGCACAATTGCGTCCGCTGCAGCGCGCCGGCAAGCGCCGTTATTACCGGCCGGATGATGTCGCGCTGATTCGGCGGATCGACGACCTGCTCAACCAGCAGGGCTATACGATCCGCGGCGTGCAAAAATTGCTGGCGGCCGAGGCGCGCGGGAGCGCGCCAACGCCGTCGCCCGCACCGGCACCGGCGGTTCCGGCCGCACCTGTCCCAGTGCCCGGTTCGCCGATTGATCTGAGCGCGCTGAGGACGGTTCGCGACATGCTGGCGCGAGCGCTGGCAGAATAGTTCTTCATCGTCATCCCCGCGAAAGCGGGGACCCATCTCCAGCGCGTGCCTGATGACCGGCGGCTTCGTTTACATCCTGACTAACCGCAAACATGGTGCGCTCTACACCGGCGTCTGCGCCGATATCGCCGCGCGTATGATGCAGCATCGCGATGGGACCGGCAGCAAGTTCTGCAAGAAGTATGGCATCAACCGGTTGGTGTATGTCGAGAGCCACGACCCGATCTACGACGCGATAACTCGCGAGAAGGCGATCAAGAAATGGAACCGGGCTTGGAAAATTGCCCTGACTGAACGCAACAACCCAGATTGGCGCGATTTGTTCTTCGATATCAACTGCTAAGCTTGCGGCATCTCCCGGCGATGGGTCCCCGCTTTCGCGGGGATGACGGTCGTTTTAGCCGGAAACCCCCTACCGCGCCCGCAATCCATCCCGCAGCAGTTCGGCCACGACATCCGCCACCGCTTCCGGCGTGCGGTCCTCGTCCCACACGCCGTAGCGCAGCCCGAGAAACACGTTCATCCCCATCACTGCCCAGGCGTGGACGTCGGATACGTCGTCGCGAATCTCGCCGCGCTCGGCGCCTGCTTTCAGGCGCTGCTCGATGCGCTCGGCAGTGGTCGCATAATGGGTGCGGAAGCTGGCGGGGTCGACGAATTCGGCCTCGTCGATGATGCGGTAGATCTCCTTGTGGCCGCGCACGAACTCGAGGAAACTCAATAGGCCGGCGCGCTCGGCGGCGATCTGGTCGGGCGCGGCGCGAATCGCCGGGGCGACGGTGTCGCGGACCTGGTCGGACATGTCGCGGACCAGCGCGCGGAAGATCGCGTCCTTCGAATCGAAATAGGTGTAGAAACTGCCCAGCGCGACGCCGGCGCGGCGCGTGATCCCGCTGATCGATCCGTCGTGAAATCCCTTTTCGCCGAATTCGATCGCGGCCGCGTCGAGCAGCGCGCGTAATGTCCGCCGCCCGCGCTCGGTGCGTGGCGCTTTTCCTTCGCTGGCGGTGGCATCGAGCGTTGCAGTTGAGCCACGCTGGACCATTCTTTTTGCCTCCCCGTCAACCGGCAAGTTGAAACCCGGTTCAGGTTTCAGTATAGGCCGGATCAACAAGCGTTCAACCGGGTCGTTTCCCGCACGGACGATAGACCATTGGGAGGGTTGAAGGGATGATTCGTCACCGTCACGTGCGCGCGCTGTATCTCGGCGCTGCCGCCACCGCATTGTTCGCCGGCCCCGCCTACGCGCAGGAAACGCCGGCGACGCAGCCGGTCGCGGACGATGTCCAGGCGAACGCCGATGCGCCCGCCGATATCGTCGTCACCGCGCGGCGCCGCTCGGAAACCCTGCTCAACGTGCCGATCGCGGTGACCGCGTTCACCGCCGACAAGCTCGACAAGATGGGCGCGGTCGACCTGACCGACATTCAGAACACCACCCCGAACACGACGATCAAGGACGCGCGCGGCACCAATTCGACGCTCGCCGCCTTCATCCGCGGCGTCGGCCAGCAGGACCCGGTGCCGGGATTCGAGGCCGGTGTCGGCATCTATCTCGACGACGTCTATCTCAACCGTCCGCAGGCGGCAGTGCTCGACATCTATGACGTCGAGCGGATCGAAGTGCTGCGCGGGCCGCAGGGCACGCTGTACGGCCGCAACACGATCGGCGGCGCGGTCAAATATGTCACCCGCCGGCTGCCGGACCATTTCGAGGTCGCCGCGCGCGGCACCTATGGCTCGTATAATCAGGCCGACGGCATCGTCAGCCTGTCGGCGCCGATCGGATCGATGGTGCGGATCGGCGTGTCGGGCGCGCGGCTGACTCGCGACGGGTTCGGCCGCAACCGCAATCTCGGCATCGACAATTACAACAAGAACATCTGGGCTGGCCGCGGCACGATCGAGTTCGAAACGCCCGACAGCCGCCTGCTCGTCCGCATCACCGGCGATTATACCCACGACAAATCGGCGCCGCGCAACGGCCATCGCCTGTTCGCCGGCAAGCTGACCGGATCGCCGGTGCTCGACAATGTCTATGACACCAATGCCGGGCTCAATTTCCCCAAACAGGATATCCAGGCCGGCGGCCTGTCGATGACCGCGACCGCGAAGCTGACCGACCATCTGACCTTCAAGTCGATCAGCGCCTGGCGCAAGGACCGCAGCTTCACCCCGATCGACTTCGATTCGACACCGTCGGTCGATGTCGACGTGCCCGCGGTCTATCGCAACGAGCAGACCAGCCAGGAATTCCAGTTCCAATGGTCGAGCAGCAAGGTCAACGGCCTGATCGGCTTCTATTATCTCGGCGCCAAGGCTTCGACCGGGTTCGATGTCCTGCTCAATACCACGTTGCCCAATCTCGATGGTTATACCGCGGGTGACGTCCGCACAGAAACGTCGTCCATCTATGGCGATTTCACTTTCGATTTCACCCCGCAATTGAGCCTGTCGCTCGGCGGCCGCTACACCTGGGATCAGCGCACGTCGTTCATCTACAAGGCGAACTACCTGGGTGGGCCGCTGTTTGGCGCGACCAGCGAGTTCGGCGGCAATCCGATCCCGTTTGGCGCACCGCTAACCAACTTCCGCGGCGAGGCGAATTTCAAGCGTTTCACGCCGCGCGCCAGCCTCGCGTTCAAGCCCAGCGCCGATCACATGTTCTATGTGTCCTATTCGGAAGGCTTCAAGGGCGGCGGCTTCGATCCGCGCGGTTCGGGTGCCTCGGCGCCAGAGACCAACGGCGTGCCGGGCCTGCAATATCAGGAAATCTACAACTACCTCTCGTTCGACCCCGAAACGGTCAAGAGCTACGAGATCGGCTGGAAGGGATCGGCGTTCGACAAACGGCTGACCTGGGCGCTCGACGGCTTCTATTCGGACTATAGCAACGTTCAGATTCCGGGCTCGGCCGCACAGATCGTCAATAACGTGCAGACTTTCATTGGCATAACCAGCAACGCTGCCAAGGCGGATCTGAAGGGCGTCGAGTTGGAAACCAACGCGGTGCTGGCCCGTGGCTTTGCCGGGCCGGGGTCGAACCTGACCTTCGCCGGCGCGCTCGGCTATCTGGACGCGAAGTACAAGCGCTTCATTGGCCCGACGGGTACCGATATCGCCAATATCCGCGTCTTCCAGAACACGCCCAAATGGACACTCTCGGGGACGCTAAGCGGGACCGTGCCAGTGGCTACCGGCGACCTGACCGCATCGTCCACCGTGTCGTATCGCAGCCTGACGCATCAGTTCGAAACGGCGTCGCCATTCCTCGATCAGCCCGGCTACACCTTGTGGGATGCAAACCTGACCTACAGCTTCGGATCGAAGAAGCAGTATTCGTTCGGGCTACACGCCAAGAATATCACCGACGTGCGCTACAAGATCGGCGGATACCAATACATCAAGACCGATCTCGCCGGCGTGCCGCTCGACGCCGCCAACAAGCCGATCACCAACGGCACGGGCTATATCGGAACGTTGGGCAAGGAAGGCATCGCCACCGCGTTCTACGGCAATCCGCGCCAGGTGTTCGGAACCTTCTCGCTCAAATTCTGATGGCAGGGTAAAAGGGGGATGAGCCGGGTGCGCCAGCCGCGCGCCCGGCTCTTTCTATAAGCGGGAGAGGGCGTATGACGAACAGGGCCGAGCGGCCGGGCTATCCGGCATTGGTGCTGACGATGTTGCTGGTCGTCTATACGTTCAACTTCCTTGACCGCCAGATCCTCGGCATCCTGGCCAAGCCGATCCAGGCCAGCCTCCATTTGAGCGACGCGCAATTCGGCGCGATCGGCGGGACCGCCTTCGCCATTCTCTATTCGGTCCTGGGCGTGCCGCTTGCCCTGCTCGCCGATCGCGTCGGCAAGACCCGGGTGATCGCCGGCTCGCTGGTGGTGTGGAGCGGGTTTACCGCTTTGTGCGGCACCGCGACCGGTTTCTGGTCGCTGTTCCTCGCGCGCCTCGGCGTCGGCGTCGGCGAAGCAGGCGGGGTCGCGCCATCCTATGCGCTGATCGCCGATTATTTCCCGGTCGAGCGCCGCGCCCGCGCGCTCGCCATCTATTCGATGGGCATTCCGATCGGGCTCGGCTCGGGCGTGCTGCTCGGCGCCTATATCGCCGCGTTGGTCGACTGGCAGACCGCGTTCCTTACCGTCGGCGTCGCCGGCATCCTGGTCGCGCCGGTCTTCCTGTGGCTGGTGCGCGATCGTCCGCGCCCCGCGCCAGTCGCCGAAGCCGACGCGGTGCCGGTATTGGCGGTCATCCCGATCCTGGCCCGCAAGCCGGCTTACTGGCTGTTGTCGATCGGCGCCGGGTGCAGCTCGATGGCGGGCTACGGCCTGGCGCTGTGGGTGCCCAAGATCATCGCGGTCCATTACGGCTGGACCTCCAATCACGACCTGATCAAGGTCGGCCAGTTCATGGGCTCGCTGCTGCTGATCGGCGGGACCACAGGGATTTTCCTCGGCGGCGTGTTTGCCGACCGGCTCGGGACGGTCGATCGCGCCTGGTATGCGCGGTTGCCCGCCATCGCCTGGCTGATCACCGCGCCGACCTTCATGCTCGGCCTGTTCACGCCCTATCCGATGTTCGCCTGGTTCCTGCTCTTGATCCCCAACGCGCTCAACACGCTGTGGCTCGGCCCGATCGTCACTGCCGCCCAGCATCTGGCGCCGTCGCGGACGCGCGCGAGCGCCTCGGGCAGCTTCCTGCTGGTCAACAATCTGCTCGGCCTCGGCCTCGGCCCGTTGCTGATGGGCACGCTCTCCGACGCGCTGAAGGCCAGCTACGGTGCCGATTCGCTGCGCTATGCCGCGATCATCGGGGTGAGCCTGTACCTGGTCGCGGCTTTGCTCGCGTTCCTGGCGATCAAGCCGCTCAAGCGCGGCTGGGTCGAGGCAACGGACTGATCTTTAGTGCCGCAACTGTTTCAGCTCTGCTGAAACAAACTTTAGCCCAACGTCGCCGGGATCAGCCCGCGCAAGGCGTTGCCGACGAAGAAGCCGTGTTTGAGATCGGCGCGCGTCAGCGCCGCCTCGACGGCGCGGCCGCTCTCGATCAGCTCGGCGCGCAATATGCCGGGGAGCAGTCCGGCACTGAGCGGCGGGGTCAGCAACACGCCGCCGCGCTCGACGAACAGAGTGGTGAAGCTGCCTTCGGTCAGACGGCCGTCGACCTCGAACACTGTCTCGAACCCCTGACGCGCTTGATCGTAAAAGGCGCGATCGCTGGTCTTGTGACGCAGGCGGAAATCGTCGGGCGCGACCGGCAGCGGCGCGATCGTCACCGCGACCGGCGTCTCGGGCATCGCCGGCATTGCCGCGACTTCGATCGCGACCGCGCCCGACGGCGCCAACAGCAAGCGGATGCGTGATGCCCGGCGCAACCGGAAGGTCGCCGCCTGGAGTTCGTTGCGCGCGGCATGGCGGTCGAACGCGAAACCGAAGGCGGTCGCGCTCGCCTTCATCCGCGCCAGGTGGCGTTCGAGCATGGCGATCCCCTCGATCGGATCGAACGCCATCGTCTCGATCAGGTCGAAGCGGCGCGCGCCGACGCCGACGAACGCGGTCTTGGCCTGCGCCTCGTCCCATTCCTCGCCCATTCGCGAATCGGCGACGATACCGCCGCCCGCGCCCAACAGCGCGTGGTCCGCCCCATTCTCGATCACCAAGGTCCGTATCGCCACATTGAACATCGCCCCGCCGGTCGCGTCGAACCGACCGATAGCGCCGGTATAGGGCCCTCGCGGCGCGCTGCCCATCTCGATCCCTGCAAGAGCCTCGATCGCGCGGATCTTGGGCGCGCCGGTGATCGATCCGCACGGAAACAACGCCGCCAGCACATCGATCGCATCCTGGTCGGGGGCCAAGGTCGCGGTGACGGTCGAGGTCATCGTGTGGATGGTCGGATAGGTCTCGACCGCGAACAATTCGGGCACCGCGACGCTGGCCGGTTCGGCGACGCGCGACAGATCGTTCCTCAGCAGATCGACGATCATCAAATTCTCGGCACGTTGCTTGGCGTCGCCGCGCAGTTCGGCGGCGAACGCGCGATCCTCTTCGGGAGTCGCGCCGCGCCGCGCGGTGCCTTTCATTGGTCGCGTGGTCAGCCGGCCGCCGTCGAGCGCGAAGAACAATTCGGGCGACAGCGACAGCAGCCAATCGTGCCCGGTCCACACCACCGCGCCGTAGCCCGCGCGCGCGCTGCCCCGCAGCCGCGCATAAGCGGCCAGCGGATCGCCGGCGATCGGCACCCGCGCGCGAAAGCTCAGATTGGCCTGATAGAGATCGCCCGCTTCGATCAGCGCATGCACTTCGGCGAAGCGGTCGGCATAAGTGTCGCGGTCGATATCGGGCTCGGGTGAACCGAGCCAGGCGGCGGCGGGATCGGGCAGCCAGGAGGCGACATCGGCCGGGGCGATCTCATCGAACCGCTCGAACAGGCCGAACCATAATAAGGGGGTTCGGGCCTGGGGCAGGTCGCCCAACACCGGCTCGAACGCGCTCGCCGCCTCATAGGCGAGGAACCCGGCGGCATGGAGTCCGCGATGCCGCGCCGCGCGCAGCCGCTCGAGCGCGGGTTTGACCGCGGTGATCTCGCGCGCCTCGACGATCTCGACCGGCGACTGATAGAGCCGCGCGGGGGCGGCGCCGATTTCGCGGGCGTCGTCGAGCAGAATGAAAGGGCGGCCGCGGCGGATCACTGCCCTGCTCATGCAACCGGGTCCGACGCTTCCGCAACCCCAAGCTTTTGCCGCGATGCGTCAGGCGCTCATGCAAGTCACCTCGCACAGGGCATTGCCCGTCGCGAACACAGACCTTAGGTCTCCGCCATGGCCAGCACCGCGCAGCCGCTTCGCGCGGCGATCATCCCCGTCACTCCGCTTCAGCAGAACTGCACCTTGCTGTGGTGCACGAAGACGATGCGCGGCGCGTTCGTCGATCCGGGCGGCGATTTGCCTTTGCTCAAATCGCAGATGGAAAAGCACGACGTCACGATCGAGAAGATCCTGGTGACGCACGGCCATTTCGATCATTGCGGCGGCGCGGCGCAGCTCGCCGACGATCTCAGCGTCAAGATCGAGGGGCCGCATCCCGAGGACATGTTCCTGCTCGAAAAGCTCCATGAGGACGGATTGCGCTACGACGTACCCGGCCGATCGTTCGTACCATCGCGCTGGCTCGACCAGGGCGACACGGTCACCGTCGGCGAGGTCGAGTTCGCGGTCCACCACACGCCCGGGCACACGCCCGGCCATGTCGTATTTCATAATGCCGAGTCGAAACTGGCGATCGTCGGCGACGTGCTGTTCCGCGGATCGATCGGCCGCACCGATTTTCCGCGCGGCAATCACCAGGAATTGATCAACTCGATCGTCACGCGGCTGTGGCCGATGGGCGACGACACTTTCTTCCTGCCCGGCCATGGCGACCCGAGCACGTTCGGCCAGGAACGCCAGTCGAACCCGTTCGTGGCCGACTCGGTAATCGCCTGACGTTCTTTCCCGAGGGTCAGAGACCGTTTGAAAACTCGCGGTAGAGCGAGTTTTAAGGCCGGTGCCGCGAAATGCGCTCGCGGCGCATTTCCAAACGGACTCTCAGCCCAGAGCGGCGAGCTTTTCCTCGGCGAGGCGATCGAGTTCCGCCCGGCTCTTCTTCTCCGACGCGGTCTTGAGCTGACCGCAGGCCGCGTCGATGTCGCGGCCGCGCGGGGTGCGCACCGGGGCCGAGATGCCGGCTTCGAAGATGATGTCGCTGAACCGCCGTACGCGCTCGGGCGTCGATGTGTCGTACGGCGCGCCGGGCCAGGGATTGAACGGGATCAGATTGACCTTGGCCGGCAATTTGTACTTGCGGATCAGGCGGACGAGCTCGTGCGCTTCCTCGTCGCTGTCATTCTTGTCCCTGAGCATCACATATTCGAACGTGATGCGCCGGGCATTGTTGGCGCCGGGATAGTCGGCGCACGCCTGGAGCAATTCCTCGATTCCGTATTTGCGGTTGATCGGGACGATCTCGTCGCGGATTTCCTTGGTCACGGCATGGAGCGAGACGGCGAGATTGACCCCGATCTCGGCACCCGCACGCGCCATCATCGGCACCACGCCAGAGGTCGACAGCGTGATCCGGCGCTTGCTCAGCGCAAGCCCGTCGCCGTCCATCACGACATGGAGCGCGTCGCGGACATTGTCGAAATTATAGAGCGGCTCGCCCATCCCCATCATCACGATGTTGGTCAGCATCCGCCCCTCGGGCTGCGACGGCCATTCGCCGAGCGCGTCGCGCGCGAGCATGACCTGGCCGACAATCTCCTGGCTGGTCAAATTGCGTACCAGCCGCATCGTGCCGGTGTGGCAGAAACGGCAATTGAGCGTGCAGCCGACCTGGCTCGACACGCATAGGGTCCCGCGATCGGCGTCGGGGATGAACACCATCTCGTAATCCTGGCCGTCGGGCCCGCGCAGCAGCCATTTGCGCGTGCCGTCGGTCGACACCTGCGCCTCGATCACCTCGGGCCGGCCGACGACGAAGCGCTCGACCAGCCAGGGATGCTGCGCCTTGGCGATGTCGGTCATCGCGGTGAAGTCGGTCGCGCCGCGATTGTAGATCCAGTGCCAGATCTGCTTGGCGCGCAATTTCGCCTGCTTGGCGTCCATCCCGGCGGCGAGCAACGCCTCGCGCAACTCGGCCTTGGACAGGCCGATCAGGTCGAGGCGGCCATCCTCGCGCGCCACCGTCTGGCGAGGCACGGGCACGGGATCGATGTGCCCCGGAATGGGCATGAGGGCGGCCGACTCTGTCTGCATGGCGCCGCACATAGGGGAAAAGGGCGTGATTTGCTAGGTGGGTGGCTAGGGTACCGCGCGGCGGCGATAGGTGAAGTCGTAGGCCGGGCTCCACGTCTTGCCGCCGTCGGTCGAGAAAGCGCCTCGCTGATGGACGGAGCCGACCGGATCGGGGCCGAGCGTCATGCGGTTGGTGACCGGTCCGTTGGTCGACAGGAAGATCATGTCGCCGCTCGTAATATTGCCCGTCAACGTCGCCGCCGTGCCGCCGCTATCGACATAATATTGCCGCCAGCCTTTTTCCGCCGGGACATAGGCGCTGATCGAACGGCCCTTATACGCAATCGGTTTGCCGTTCGGCCCGATCGACTGATCGAACGTCTCGCTGATCGCGCAGCCGACGATTTTCTCGATCCTGCTGTGCGCGACCGGAGTCTTCGATCCGGCGGCAAAGACGTCCCAGTCGCCGATCCAGAAATCGAGTGCGCGGTGGTCGGCGTCGGTGCAGTCGACCTTCGGCGGCGTCGGCGGCGGCGTGGTTTGCGGCGCGGCGGCGGCGAGCAGCAGGGCGATCGGGCTCATTGTTCCTCCCTTGTCCGCCGCAGGCTGACATGTCCCGCCACCGCCAGCAAGTCAGTCGCAGCCGAGTTCCTTGAGGCTAGTCGCCATCGCGATATCGAGCGGCGTGTCCGGCTCGGGTCCGATCGCGGCGACCAGGTCTTCATTGTCGAGCCGCACCGGATACTCCCAGAATGGGCGCATCTCGACCATTTCCTTCATCGTCGGATTGAACAGGCCGATCAGCGGGAGCAGTGCCCAGGGCATTCGCCAGGTTTTGACCGGACGCCCGACCGCTTGCGCGATCGCCCCGGTGATCCGCGTGCCGTCATCGTCCCACACGCCGGCGAAATGATAACGAGCGAAGCGAGGCAGGTCGTCGCTCTTGTCGAGCAGTCGCGCCAACGTCCCGCCGACATCGGGCAGATAGGCCCAGGCGTGCCCGATCCCCGCCTTGCCCGGTACCATCACCCGGCCGACCGGCTTGCCCGGCGTGACCAGGCCCTGGCTCAGCCAGCTATTGCCCGGGCGCGGGCCGAAATAGTCGCCCGCGCGCAGGATCACTCCTTTTACGCCCGATTGCTCGATTGCGCGCTCCATCGCGACGCGGATCGCGCCCTTTCTGGTGTTCGGATGCTGCGGGCTGTCGGGCGCGATCACCGGCGAGGTGCGCGGATCGTAATTGTAGATCGTGCCCGGGAGCGCGAGCCGGGCATCGTTGGCCCGCGCCGCGGCGATGCTGTTCTCGAGCATCGGCATGGCGAGCTTTTCCCAATCGAGATAGCCCGGCGGGTTGACGGCATGGACGATCGCATCGACGCCGTCCGCCGCCGCCAGCACCGCCGCACGGTCCATCGCATCGCCGATCCGCCAGTCGATGCCGTCGCCCTCGCGCGGCGAGCGCGTCAGTCCGCGCACCGTCCAGCCATTAGCGATCAGCGCCCGAGCCGTCTCTCCGCCAACCCCGCCGGTCGCGCCCAGCACCAGACCCGTTTTCGTCATCGTTCGTCTCCTCGATTTGTTGACCTTGATATCGGCCAGCCGGCGCCTGAATAAAATTGTCACGATATGACGATCGGCCCATATAAATTTGATGAGCGAAGATTGGGAACGTCACCGCGCTTTCCTGGCGGTGCTCCGGGAAGGCAGCCTGTCAGGCGGCGCGCGGCGGCTGGCGCTGGCGCAGCCGACGGTGCGGCGGCGGATCGCCGATCTCGAGGCAGGGCTGGGCGTCGCCTTGTTCACCCGCGCGCCCGACGGGCTGGTGCCGACCGAGGCCGCGCTCAGTCTGCGCCAGCATGCCGAGGCGATGGAAATCGCCGCCGCCGCCTTTGCCCGGGGCGCGACGCAGGGGAACGAGGTCGCCGGACTGGTCCGCGTGTCGGCGAGCGAAGTGATTTCGGTCGAGATATTGCCGCCGATCCTCGCCGATCTGCGCCGGCGCCATCCGCGGCTGGTGGTCGCGCTCAGCCCAAATAATCGCAATGAGGACATGGTGCGGCGCGAGGCCGATGTCGCGGTCAGGATGGTCCGGCCCGCGCAAGACGCGCTGGTCGCGCGGCGGATCGGCGATATCCATGTCGGGCTGCACGTCCGCGCCGAGCTGCTCGCCGGGCGGCCGGCGCCCGCGACGTTCGAGGAGGTCATCGCCTTCGGGCTGATCGGAGTCGAGAACGACAACGCCGTGACCCGCGCGATGCGCGCCGGCGGCATCCCGATCCGGGTCGAGGACTTCGCCTTCCGCACCGACAGTGACCTCGCGCAGATGGCGGCGCTCCGAGCCGGGCTGGGGATCGGCGTATGCCAGGTGCCCCTCGCCGCGCGCGACCCGGCTTTGGTCCGCATCCTGCCCGACGCGTTCAGCCATCCGCTCGACACCTGGGTAGTGATGCACGAGGATTTGCGTACTTCCGCCCCGGTGCGCGCGGTGTTCGACGCGCTGGTCGCGGGGTTGAAGGACTATCTCGGCTCGGGAAAGGCCTGAGGCGAGGGGATGCAGTGCGATCGGTGCAATCTCCTCTCCCTTTGGGAGAGGAAGGGGCCCGCTCGGCATAGCCGAGTGGGAAGGTGA
>NZ_BCYU01000008.1 GCF_001598355.1 Sphingomonas asaccharolytica NBRC 15499 | reverse complement strand
CAGCCGGACACCAAAATCGGCTCCGTCACGACCTCGCCGGAAGTGAGTACGGACCCTAGGCGAGCAGTTCGCGGATCATCGCCGCCTCGGGCGAGGCCAGCGCTCCGCCGATCCCGCAGAGATACAGCGTGTTGGGCGCCCGCCCTGCCTTTGCGGGATCGAGGCCGGCCGCAAGGCAGGCGTCGAGCGGCGCGATCGTCGCCCCGCGCCCGGCGCGGACGCTGATCAGGGCTTCTTCCAATTCGGTACAATGGTCGTGACGGATCAACGACGCGGGCTGGCGGCCGAACACTCGGTCGAACCAATGGCCGAACACATAATCATATTCGTCATAAGTGACGAAGCGCAGCCGCTCGATCGCATCGAGCCTGCCGACATCGCCGCTGGCGCCCACCAGCACCGCTTCTTCGCTCGCCAGTTTGACCGATTCGACTGGCACCGCCGTCACCGCGCGATAGGTCACGGCCAGATCGATCTCCCCAGCCAGCAACGCCGCGAGCAGATCGTCGTGCGATCCGGTGCGAAACAGGATCGGCCGCGCACCCGGCAGTGTCGCGAACAGCAGCGGCGCGAGCCGGTAGCGGCCGAACCCGGTCACCGCGCCGATCCTGAATGGCGTGACAAACCCGTCGTCGCGATTGAGATAGACGCGTACCCGATCGATCTCGTCGAGCGCGCGGCCGATTGTATCAAACAGCACTCTTCCCTGCGGAGTGAGCCGAAGCGCCCGGCCCGATCGCTCCATCAGCGTCACGCCGACATCGCGCTCGAACCGGCGAAGGTCGGCATGGACCGCGGGCGCCGATTTGCCGATCGCGCGTGCCGCCGCTGCGATGCCGCCGGCCCGTGCGACCGCATGGAATATGGCCGCCCGCCGCAGACCCGCGCCTTCAAACATTCCGTTTCACCTAACGATTAGAGCCTGACTTTCGAATTACGGAATTACCGGGGCAAGTCTACACCGCGAGAGAAGGAGAATTCCGATGCTCGTCCGACTTTTGTTCGCCTGCCTGCCGATCGTCGTTCCCGCCGTCGCGGCCGCGCAATCAGGCGGCACCGCGCACCTTTATGCTTATACGGTGAAGGACCGAGCCGCGTTCGAAGCTGGCTATCGCCAGCACCTGCGCTGGCATGCGGCTCATGCCGACAAGCTCGCCTGGTTCGCCTGGTACGTGGCGAACGGCGATCGCGCGGGCGCCTTTGTCGACGGAACGTTCGGGACGACTCCTGATAGCCTTGCTGGTCGACCCGATCCCAAAGGCGACGGCGCCGACTTCCGGGCGAATGCCGGGCCCTACGTCTCCGCGATCGGCGACGAAGGTTGGGAATTGTGGCGCGAAGCGAGCCGCGCGACGCCGCTCGAACAGCGACGACCGGGGGCATATCTGCACGTCTATGCGATTGCCGCGGACGATCCCGCAGCGTTCGAGGCCGCCATCGCCGCTCGGCCGCTGCGGGGCGCAACCTGGTATCGCGGCCTCGACGGAACGCCGGGACGCTATTTGCTGATGCTCCCCGCGCACTCGCCCAGCGTGCCGCCGCCTTTGTCGCTGAGCGGCAGCCCTGTACGCACGCTCCGCGCCGAAACCTGGCAATACGCCCCGCGCCTGGCGCTCATGCCAGGGGTACCGCTGGTCCGCTGATTGCGCGCGGCGAATGGCGGCGTATAGCGAGCGGGCCATTCTTTCGGAGCCGCCCGCCGATGCGCTTTCTGCCGCTTGCCCTGCTTCTCGTCTCCACCCCTGCCCTCGCGCAGGATCTGACCCCGGCCGAAACCACCAAGGTCGATTCCATCGTCACCGACACCCTCGCACGCAATGGCGTGCCCTCGGCATCGATCGCGATCGTTCGCGACGGCAAGATCGTGTTCGCCAAAGCCTATGGCAAACAGGCCGAGACGATCGCGACACCGCGCAGCGATGCCCCGTATCAGATCGCGTCGATCTCCAAGCAATTCACCGCCGCCGCGATCCTGATGCTGGAGGATGAGGGCAAACTCAGCCTCGATGATAGTGTCGCCAAGTGGGTTCCCGGCATCACCGATGGCGACAAGATCAACATCCGCCAATTGCTCAGCCACACGTCGGGCCTGCAGGATTACTGGCCGCAGGATTACAGCTTCGCGGCAATGGAAAAGCCGATCACGCCGCAGCAGATCGTCGATCGCTGGGCGAAGAAGCCGCTCGATTTCGCGCCGGGCACACAATGGCAATATTCGAACACCGGCTATGTCGTCGCCGGGCTGATCGTCGAAAAGGCGGCGGGAAAGCCGCTGCTCGCCTATCTGCAGGACAAGGTGTTCAAGCCGCTCGGCATGAAGGTGATCGATCAGGATCTGGCGGTCGGCAAGGGCTATCCGCAAGGCTATCATCGTTATGCGCTCGGCCCGGTGCGGGTCGAGAAGCCGGCGGCACGCGGCTGGCTATTCGCGGCGGGCGAGCTCGCCATGTCGGCGAGCGATCTCGCCAAATGGGACATCGCGCGATTGAACCGCAGCGCGATGCCGGCGGATGACTGGCAGGTGCAGGAAACCCCGATCCTGCTGACCAACGGCAAGTCGACCAATTATGGCCTGGGGGTCTTCGCCGGCACCGAAAAGGGGCATCGTTACGTCGAACATAGCGGCGAGGCGGTCGGCTTCCTGTCCGAGAATATCGTCTATCCCGACGCCAAGGCGGCCGTCGTGGTGCTGGTCAATTCGGATTTCTCCGATGCCTTTACCGGTATTGCGAGCCAGATTTCCGAGCTTATCCTGCCGCCCGCCACCGGGGCCGCGGTGCCTGGCGACGCCGAAACGTCAAAGACCGCGCAGGCGCGCGCGATCTTCGACCAGTTGCGGGCCGGCAAGCTCGATCGCGCGACGATGACCGAGGACGCCAACTACTATTTCGACGCCACCGCGATCGGCGACTATCGCAACAGCCTCGCCAAGCTCGGCGACCCCGCGTCGTTCGTCCTGACGCGGCCCGCGCGGCTGCGCGGCGGGTTCGTCAACCGCAATTATACCGTCACTTATGCGAACGGCACCAAGCTGGCCGTGGTGACCTATGCCGAGCCGGACCGCGCCGGCCGCTACGAACAGTTCATCGTGATGCCCGCCGAGTGACAGAGCTCCACCGATCGACCCGCTTACCCGACGAGACAATCGCATGACCGACTTCCCTGCCCTCCTTCAAGCTGACCGCGGTCAGTCCGCCCGTACGATCGAGGTCATCCATCCCGACGGATTTGCCGATTGGCTGGCTGCGCAACCGCCGCGGGTGCGTGCGATGCTCACTGCTGCCCGGGTGACCGGTAAGGCCGGCAGCAAGGCGATCCTTCCCGGCGAGGGCGCCGAAGACTGGTCGGTGCTGCATATCTGCGACGAAGCGGCGACGTCGCCATGGCGCCTGGCCTCCCAGCCCGATTTCCTGCCCGAAGGCACGTACCGGCTGAAGAGCGGCGATTTGGGTGCGGCGGGTCTGGGCTGGTTGCTCGCGCAGCATCGATTCGACAAATACACCAAGCCTGACAAGGACAATGGGCCGCGCGTCCTGCTGACCAGCGATCCCGCGACCGTCGACGAAACCGTCAGGCTGGCACAGGCGACCGCCTTGGCCCGCGATCTGGTCAATCTCGGCTCGTCCGACATGGGCCCGGCCGAACTCGAAGCCGAGGCGGCGAAGCTCGCCAAGACATTCGATGCGACGCTGACGGTCACGCGTGGCGATGCGCTGGCCACGGGCTATCCGATGATCGACGCCGTC
Organism: Sphingomonas asaccharolytica NBRC 15499; assembly: GCF_001598355.1. Taxonomy (GTDB): domain Bacteria; phylum Pseudomonadota; class Alphaproteobacteria; order Sphingomonadales; family Sphingomonadaceae; genus Sphingomonas; species Sphingomonas asaccharolytica. Next base: position 77,805 of record NZ_BCYU01000008.1, on the reverse strand, counting down.
GGCCGTGCCGCTGCCAAGCATCGCGCGCCGCGGCTGATCGAGATCGAATGGGGCAATCCCAAACATCCGCGCGTCGCCTTGCTCGGCAAGGGCGTGTGCTTCGATTCGGGCGGGCTCGACATCAAGCCGGCGAGCGGCATGCGGCTGATGAAGAAGGATATGGGTGGCGCCGCGCACGCACTCGCTTTGGCCAATCTGATCATGGGCGCACGACTGCCGATCCGGCTGCATGTGTTGATCCCCGCGGTCGAGAATGCGATCTCGGCTGACGCCTTCCGGCCCGGCGACGTGCTCAAGACGCGCAAAGGGCTGACCGTCGAGAACACCAACACCGATGCCGAGGGACGGCTGGTGCTCGGTGATGCGCTGACCAAATCAGGCGAAGGCAAGCCCGAACTGGTGATCGACTACGCAACGCTGACCGGCGCGGCGCGTGTCGCCCTCGGCCCCGATCTACCCGCGACCTTCGTCAGCGACGAGACGCTGGCCGCCGACCTGATCGAGGCGGGCACGGCGGTCCACGATCCGTTGTGGCGGCTGCCGCTATGGGACGGCTATGATGAGTACCTCAAATCGGATGTCGCCGATTTGGTCAACGCACCCGACAATGGCTATGCCGGCGCGGTCACGGCCGCCTTGTTCCTACGCCGTTTCGCGCCCGAAGGTGTGCCCTGGGCGCATCTCGACACGTTCGCCTGGCGCCCGACCGCCAAGCCGGGACGCCCCAAGGGCGGCGACGCGCTGGGCGTGCGCGCTGCCTGGGCGATGCTGAAGAAGCGTTACGCTCTGGGCTGACCGCTGCCGCGCACCATGCCCAGGATGTCGTCGAGCGGATTGCCGTCGTGATTGGCATCGAGCATCGATGCCAGCCCGCCGAGACTGCCGAAGATGCCGCCGGCTGGCGCCGCAGCGGATGCCGCCGGAATGGTAGGAGCAGCACTCGCGCCACCGCCGGCGATCATCGACGTCAGCACGCTCGCGGCGATCCCGCCCATTACGCCGCCGCCCATTTTCTTCGACACTTGTTGCGCGACCAATCCGGCGACGATCGGCAGCATCGCCTTCATGATCGTATCGCTGATCCCGGTTTGTGCCGAGGCGGCGGTCGCGACCGAGCGGCTGACGTCCTTCGACCCGAAAATCTGGCCGAGCACGGCATTGCCGGCATCGGTGTCGGTCGCCGGGGAACTAGTCGCGCCAGCGATGTCGGCGACCGAGCCTAGCCCGCCGCCCTGTTCGACCTTCTTCAATCCGCCGAGAACCGCCGGCAGCAAGGCGCCGACTGCCGCATTAGCCTGATCGGGGGTGAGCCCGAATTGCTGCGCGAGCGCACCGACATCGACTGGCGGTGACGCGCCGGCATCGCCGCCGCCTGCGCCGGTCGCCTGCTGAAGAAGCTGTCCGAGAATATCCATTGCCGCGACTCCTGAAGAGGAAGGTCAAGCTGCTAGTTCGATTCCGACGCAAACCGACCGCGATCACGCGGCGGGTGATCGTACCGCGTCGATCAGCACGAAGGCAATGCGCGCCAGGTGGTCCGACCTGTTTTCCCATCCATGCGGCGTCCCGCGCTGGATCAGGATGTCGCCCGCGCGCAGGATCGTCTCGTCGCGATCCATCACCGCGACGATCTCGCCCTGCAGCACGATCGCATAATCCACCGTATCGGTGGTGTGCATGCTCGCCGATCGCGCGCTGCCTTCGTGGTGATCGGCATCGGGATAGAGCGCGGCGAACACTGCCTTGACCATCGCAGCGCGTTCTTCCGGTGTGGTATCGCCGATCGGCGGAAAGTCGATCACGCGCAGCACCGTGCCGCGGCTCGGCGGTAACACGCCACGATGCTGGTTGATGTCGTCAGGCGCCTCGATCGCGCCAGGCGCCGCGTGCGTGCGCCACATATTGGTGCTGCGATAGGTCGAGCCGGGCAGGACGAACTCGGCCGGGCTCGGACCGTCCTCGGCGATGTACGACCGGCCATCCGCATCGATCGCGGTGAGTACCCGGCGCGGCGCCGGCAGCGGCGCGTCGGTCACGTCGACTGCGCCTTGGCGGCCTCGATGATCGGCACGAACTTGTCCGCGGTCAGGCTGGCGCCGCCGACCAGCGCGCCGTCGACATTTTCCAGCGCCAGGATTTCGGCGGCGTTCGCCCCGGTCAGCGACCCGCCGTAGAGGATCCGCATGTCGAGCGCGGTGTCACCGATCATCTGACGCAGTTTGGCGCGGGCGATGGCGTGCATCGCTGCAATGTCCTCCATGGATGGGGTCCAGCCGGTGCCGATCGCCCAGCGCGGTTCGTATGCAAGCGTCAGCCAATCGGCATGGGCATCGTCGGGCAAGGATTTCTCGATCTGCGCCTGGACGACGCGTTCGGCCCGCCCGGCGTCGCGCTCGGCCTGGGTTTCGCCGACGCACAGGATGACGGTCAGGCCCTGGCGATGCGCCGCAGCAGATTTCATATACGCGTCATGGCTGGTCTCATGCTGGTCGCCGCGGCGTTCAGAATGGCCGACGATGGTGAAGGCGGCACCCGCCTCCCTGACCATCGACGCCGAGACGCAGCCGGTATGCGCGCCGCTATCAGCCTCATGCACGTCTTCGGCACCGATCGCGAGCGATGGCACGCGCGCATGCGCCGGTGCGATCAGCGTCGCCGGGACGGCAATCGCGACATCGACATTGGGTGCCGCAGCGGCTGCCGTTGCGATGGTGTCGAGCTCGGCCAGCGCCGCCAGGCTGCCGTTCATCTTCCAATTACCTGCGATCAGCTTGCGCCGTGCCATGGTTCCTCCCGTTTTTCTTTGTCCCCGATAGCGCTCGCGGGAGCCCGCGCAAGCGTCGCGCTTGATATGCCGCGCCGCGGCGGCTCGAGCGTGTGCTCAGGCATTGCCGTAATCGAGCACGGACCCTAAAGCGTCGGCTCGTTTTTCAGGACTAACGATCGGGCCCCATGCTCACTTTCTTCCGCAAGATCATCTTTTCGCGCATCGGCGCCCTCATCACGCTGATCGTCGTCGGCCTGATCGGCGTGGCGTTCGGGCTGGGCGACGTCACCGGCCTGCGCTCGAACGCGCTGGGCGGACAAAGCGCCGCGACCGCCGCAACTGTCGGCAACGACACGATCTCGGTGACTGATCTGCGCAATGCCACCGACGGCATGCTCAACATGTACCGCAATCAGGCGCCGCAGCTCACCATGGCGGAGTTCATCAGCCGCGGCGGATTCGATGGCCCGTTCGAAAGCCGGCTGACCTCGATGGCGATGGAACAGTTCGGCCACAGCCAAGGTATCCGCATCGGTAAGTCGTTGATCGACAACCAAATCGCCAACATTCCCGGTGTCCGTGGGCTCGACGGCAAGTTCGACAAGGACAATTACAACCGCTTGCTGGCGATGCTGAAGTCCAACGATCAGCAATTCCACGATCAAATGGGCCGCGACCTGATGACCCAGTTGATGCTCGGCCCGATCGCGGCGAACGCGACCGACAAGCTGAAGGGCCCCGCAGGCGTGGCGACCTCCTATGCCTCGATGCTCCTCGAAAAGCGCAACGGCACCGTCGCCTTCGTCGATACCAAGAAGATGCCCGCAGGCGCGCCGGTCACCGACGCCGAAGCGAACGCTTATTACAGCCGCAACGTCGCGCGCTATACGATTCCCGAACGCCGCTCGGCACGTTACGCGTTGATCACGCTCGACGAGCTCAAGAAGCGCGCCACTCCGACCGATGACGAGATCGCCAAGGCCTATCAGGCGCAAAAGGCGAAGTTCGACGCGGGCGAGAACCGGTCACTGAAGCAAGTCGTATTGCAGGACCAGAAAGCCGCCGCCGATCTGGCGGCCAAAGTCCGCGGCGGCACCGCGATCGAAGCCGCGGCCAAGGCACTGGGGCTTGAGGCGGCAGCGATCAACGACGTCAACAAGACCGCTTATGCCGGCCAGTCGACGCCCGCATTGGCCGATCAGGTGTTCGGCGCGGCGCAGGGTGCGGTGATTGGTCCGGTCAAGACGCCGCTCGGCTGGGTGGTCGCCCATCTCGACAAGATCACCAAGGTCGCGGGCAAGACGCTCGATCAGGCCAAGCCCGAGTTGACCAAGGAACTCACCGACCAGAAACTGGCGGCCATCGCACAGACGCTGCGCGACCAGATCGAGGACGCGATCACCAATCGCCAGACGCTCGATCAGATCGCGGCCAAGCTCAACGTGACCGTCCAGACGACGACGACGCTGACCGCCAACGGCACGGATCCAACCGCGGCGACTCCGGTCAAGCCCGACCCCAACCAGACGACGCTCTATCAGCTCGCCTTCCAATCCGAAGCCGATGACGATCCCCAGCTGGTGCCGTACGGCCAGGACGGCAGCTTCGCAGTCGCCAAGCTCGACAAGGTCATTCCCGCCGCCCCACGTCCGCTGGCGTCGATCACTGATCAGGTGAAGAAGGACATCGTTATCGACCGTCAGGTCAAGGCAGCCCGCGACGTCGCCAACGCGATCACCGGAAAGGTCAACAAAGGCGTCCCGCTCGCCCAGGCGATGGCCGAATCGGGCATCAAGCTCGACGCGACCAAGCCGATGTCGGCCAATCGCGCCCAGCTGTTCGCGACCAAGCAGCCGCCTGCCCCGTTGGTATTGCTATTCAGCAAGCCCAAGGGCAGCGCGTCGCTGGTCGAGGCGCCGTACAAAGGTGGCTGGTTCGTCATCGTCGTCGACTCGATCGACAAGGGCAGTGCCGCCGGCAATGCCCAGTTGGTCGACAAGATGCGCGGCGATCTCGGCGCGAGCATGGGAGACGAATATCGCCAGCAATTCGCCAGCGCTGTGCGCAACAAGGTCGGCGTGAAGAAGAACGACGCCGCGATTACCGCGCTGCGCCGCGACCTGCTCGGCCAGGGCGGCGACGGCAGCGACCAGCCGCAATAACGCCATGGTCGAAGGAGCCGACGCCGCGCTGACCGCGCTCGCGGCCGGACGCCCCGCCCTGGTCTGGCGGCGTCAGGTCGCGGACACCGAGACTCCGGTCGCCGCGGCACTGAAACTGATCGAACCCGGGCGCGGCGACTTCCTGCTCGAATCGGTCGAGGGCGGCGCGGTGCGCGGACGGCACAGCCTGTTGGGACTCGCGCCCGATCTGGTGTTCCGCGCGGACGGCGAACGTGCGGCGATCAACCGCCATTGGCTGACCGATCGCGCCGCGTTCGAGCCTTGCGCGGAGCCCACGCTGGCGGCATTCCGCTCGCTTGTCGCCTCGTGCCGGATGGACGATGTTCCGCCGGAACTGCCGCCTGCGCTCGCCTGTCTGGTCGGCTATTTCGGCTACGAGACGGTCGGGCTGGTCGAGGACTTGCCCCGCCCCGCGGATCCCGGGCTCGGCTTGCCGGACATGATCTTCGTGCGGCCGACAACGGTGCTGATCTTCGATCGGCTGGCCGATCAATTGTTTCTGGTGGCGCCGCTCTGGCCCGATAGCGGGCTTAGCCCCGAAGCAGCGCTGGCGCTTGCCGAGGAACGCATCGACGGCGTCGCCGCCAGGCTGGCGAGCGCGCCGATCCCGGCGGCGCCGCGTGGCAACCCGAGAGAGGTCACGCTGACCCCGGTGCTGCCGGACGGCGCCTATCGCGAGATGGTATTGAAGGCGAAGGACTATATCGCGGCCGGCGATATCTTTCAGGTCGTCCTGGCGCAGCGTTTCACCGCCCCGTTCGCGCTGCCGCCGATCGAACTCTACCGTGCACTGCGACGAGTGAACCCCTCGCCCTTCCTCTATTTCCTCGATTTGCCCGACTTCGCGCTATCGGGCTCCAGTCCCGAGATATTGGTGCGCGTACGCGACGGCGAAGTGACAATCCGCCCGATCGCCGGCACGCGCCCGCGCGGCAAATCGGCGACCGAGGACGAAGAGAATCGCCGCTCGTTGCTCGCCGATCCCAAGGAACGCGCCGAGCATCTGATGCTGCTCGATCTCGGCCGCAACGACGCCGGCCGCGTCGCGGCACCGGGCACGGTCAAGGTCACCGACAGCTATACGATCGAGATGTACAGCCATGTGATGCACATAGTCTCAAACGTGGTCGCCGAACTCGACGGCAGCAAGGACGCGGTCGATGCGCTGTTCGCAGGGTTTCCCGCGGGGACGGTGTCGGGCGCGCCCAAAGTCCGCGCGTGCCAGGTTATTGCCGAACTCGAGCCGGAGGCGCGCGGCGCTTATGCCGGCGGGGTCGGCTATTTCTCGCCCGATGGCTCGATGGATTCGTGCATCGTGCTGAGGACGGCGGTGGTCAAGGACGGCGTCATGCACGTCCAGGCCGGTGCCGGCATCGTCGCCGACAGCGACCCGGTTTACGAACAGCGCGAGTGCGAGGCCAAAGCAGGCGCCCTGCTCGCCGCCGCCCGCGAAGCGATCGCCCGGGCGGGCGACGCTCGCTTTGGGCAATAGGTTTTACTGGTCGTCCGACTGACCGTTGGCCTTGGCGCGGCGCTCGGCCGCCCAGGCCCGGGCCGCCGACCGCGCGCAACCGGTCTGACCGCCTGATCCGACCGGCGAGCAGGTATCCGGCAAGCCTGCAGCTTCACGACTGGTCTGCTCGTCGGCAGCGACGCGATTCGTCCAGGCCTGACGCGCCGGTGGGATCGGCCCGGCGCCGCGCAGCGCTTTGGGGATACGATAAGGATCGTCGACCGTCGTGCACACAACGATCTCGTCACCGGTGGATGGCGGACATTTCTGGTCGGGTTCCACGACCACAGAGCGGATCCGTTTGACCGGCTGGCCGGTATCGACCTGCTTATCGGGCTTGTCCTGCGCCATTGCGCCCATGGGCACGGCAAGCAAGGCCAGGGCTGCGAACGCGGTACGGATCATCGGTGCGACCTTTCTTTGGGCACTTCAACGCCCCCCAGATAGGATCGATCCCGTATCATTCCAGCGCTTGGCAGGCCGAAACACGGCGAAACGAGGGCGCAACGACGATTGTCGCGGTGCAGCGAACGCGCTAGCGGGGCCGCAATGATTTTGGTGATCGACAATTACGACAGCTTCACCTGGAACCTGGTCCATTATCTGATGGAGCTCGGCCAGGACGTGCAGGTCGTGCGCAACGACGCCCTGACCGCGCGCGATGCCGTGGCGAGCAATGCCGAGGCGTTCCTGATTTCGCCCGGTCCCTGCACCCCAAACGAAGCCGGGGTCAGCCTGGATCTGGTCGCCGCTGCGGCCGAAGCGGGACGGCCGCTGCTCGGCGTTTGTCTAGGCCATCAGTCGATCGGTCGGCATTTCGGCGGGCATGTCGTGCGCGGCGGGCTGATGCACGGCAAGACGTCGGCGATCACCCATGACGGGACCGGCTTGTTCAAGGGCGTTCCTTCGCCATTCCAGGCGACTCGCTATCATTCGCTTGTGGTCGAGGATGTGCCCGCCGAGCTGATCGTCAATGCGCGTGCCGAAGACGGGTTCGTGATGGGGTTCCGCCACGCGACCCTGCCGATCCACGGCGTGCAATTCCATCCCGAGAGCATCGCCACCGAGCATGGCCATCAATTGCTCGCCAATTTCCTCGAACTTGCCGGGTTGAAGGCTAAGGCGCTGGCGTGAAACGGTTGCTTAACCGTCACCCCGGACTTGTTCCGGGGCCCAACCTGCCATGTCGGAATCCAGCCGTCGTTGCGCGCTTGATGCCGGAACAAGTCCGGCATGACGGCAATGACTGAATTCGTGCTCCTCCCCGACCCCTCGACGCCGCTATCGCGCGAATCGGCGGCCCAGGCGTTCGCCGACATCCTCGACGCCAAGACGTCCGAGGAGACGATCGCCGACTTCCTCATCGCGCTGACCAATCGCGGCGAGACCAGCATCGAGATCGCCGAAGCCGCGCGCGCGCTGCGTGCACGGCTGATCCCGATCGACGCGCCGGGCAACGCAATCGACGTCTGCGGCACCGGCGGCGATGGCCACCACACGCTCAACGTCTCGACCGCGGTCAGCCTGGTGGTCGCGGCAAGCGGCGTGCCGGTGGCCAAGCATGGCAACCGGGCCGCGAGTTCGAAGGCCGGTGCCGCTGATACACTGGAGGCGCTGGGCCTCGACATGGAACGCGCCGGCGCGCTTGCCCAGGCGACGCTCAACGACCTCGGCATCTGCTTCCTGTTCGCCGCCAACCATCATCCGGCGATGAAGCGCATTACCCCGATCCGCCGCCGGATCGGTCGCCGCACGATCTTCAACCTGATGGGCCCGCTCGCCAACCCCGCGCACGTCACGCGTCAGCTGATCGGCATCGCGCGGCCCGATTATACCGATACCTATGCCGAGGCGCTCGAGCAGCTCGGCACCGAGGCCGCGCTGGTCGTCTCGGGCGAGGAGGGGCTGGACGAGGTGTCCGGCGCAGGGCCGACGGTGGCGGTCAGCGTTGGGCGGCTGTCGCTGCCAGGCCATATCACGCCCGAAGATGCCGGCCTGCGGCGCCATCCGATTGCTGCGATCCATGGCGGCGACCCCGCTTATAACGCCGCCGCGTTGCGCCGCCTACTCCTGGGTGAGCATGGCGCCTATCGCGATGCCGTGCTGATCAACGCTGCCGCCGCGCTCGTCGTCGCCGGCGCCGCCGACACGCTCACGGAAGGTGCGGAGGAAGCAGCCGAGACGATCGACAAGGGTCTTGCCAACGCGCTGCTCGATTGCTGGATCGCCTATAAATGACCAATATCCTCGACCGTATCCTCGAAACCAAGCGCGCTGAAGTCGCCGCGAAAAAAGCGACAACGTCGCTCGCCAGCCTGGAAGCGATGATCAGCCGCCGCGATACCCCGCGCGGGTTCAGAAAGGCGCTCGACAAGAAGGCGAAGAGCGGCCCGGCATTGATCGCCGAGGTCAAGAAAGCGAGCCCGTCCAAAGGCGTGATCCGTGAGGACTTCGATCCGCCGGCACACGCGCTTGCTTATCTCAAGGGCGGTGCCACTTGCCTGTCGGTCCTGACCGACGAGCAATATTTCCAGGGCGACGATTCCTATCTCGCATTGATCCACGAGACCGTGCCGCTGCCGCTGTTGCGCAAGGATTTCATGATCGATCCGTGGCAAGCACATGAGAGCCGTGCGCTCGGCGCCGACGCGATCCTGATCATCGTCGCCGCGCTCGACGACGCGCGCATGGCCGAGATCGAGGCGGCGGCGATCGATTGCGGCCTCGACGTGCTGGTCGAGGTCCATGACGAGAAGGAACTCGATCGGGCGCTCAAGCTACAGTCGCGACTGATCGGCGTGAACAATCGCGACCTGCGCGATTTCTCGATCAGCTTCGCTGGTACCTATGACTTGGTCGGCAAGGCGCCGGCGGGATGCACCTTCGTTGCCGAAAGCGGCCTCACCTCACACGCCGATCTCGAAGCGATGCGCGCGCATGGCGTGAACTGCTTCCTGGTCGGCGAGAGCCTGATGCGTGCGGAGAATATCGCCGCGGCGACCAAAGAGTTGCTGGGGGATTAGTCTCCCCTCCCGCTTGCGGGAGGGGTCGGGGGAGGGCATGTCGTTTTCATGTCCCAACGCGACACCCCCTCCCCTAACCCCTCCCGCGAGCGGGAGGGGAATCTAACGCACCTCGACGAGACAGGCGCGGCGCGAATGGTCGATGTTTCCGGCAAGCTGGAAACCGAGCGCCGAGCGGTCGCGACCGGACGCATATCGATGTCTCGTGAAGCCGCAGCCGCGATCGGCGCGGGCGATGTCTCCAAGGGCGACGTCCTCGCCGCCGCCCGCATCGCCGGCATCATGGCCGCCAAGCGCACAGGCGAATTGATCCCGCTCTGCCACCCACTCCCGATCACCAGCGCCGCGATCGACCTATCGGTAGATGCGGACGGCGTGACCGCGACCGCGACGATCACCACCACCGGCCGCACCGGCGTTGAGATGGAGGCGATGACCGCAGTCTCGGTCGCGCTGCTGACAATCTACGACATGGCGAAAGCGATCGACAAAGCGATGACGATCGACTCGGTCCGCCTGCTGTCGAAGACCGGCGGCAAGTCAGGGGACTGGCTGGCCCCTTGATCGATCGGACTATTCCGGAAGATCACAGCACCTTGTCCGGCATGCGTTGACCGCTCGTCTCCCCAAGCTCACCCTTCAGTGCATTCCGAGGGGGGATGCCAATGAAAAAGCTGTTCCTGCTGCCGCTGGCAGCATTGCTGATCGCGCCGGTCACGGCCGCAGCACCCGCAGCCGATAGCGATCTGACCAAGCCGATTCGTCAGTTCATCGACGGCTTCAACACCGGCGACACCAAATCGGCTTATGCCGCATATGTCCAAGGCGACGTGTCGATCATCGACGAATTCGCTCCGCACCTGTGGGTTGGCCCCAAGGCGCCCCAACTGTGGGCGGCCGATTACGACAAGCACGCGAAAGCAAGCGGCGTATCTGACGGATCGGTCAAATACGGCGCTCCGACGCGCCGCGAAATCGACGGTGCCAGGGCCTATGTCATCATTCCGACTGTCTATGCCTACCGGGAAAAAGGCGCGCGGACCGCCGAGGAAGGCGAGATGACCTTCGTTCTGTCGAAAGGCAAAGCAGGCTGGAAGATCAAGGCCTGGACTTGGTCGGGCGTCAAGCCGCATCCAGCTGGCTGACAGGGTTCATCGCGCGGCGAAGCGCTGGCGGGGAGGCGATGGGCTGTGGCATGACGTAAGCGATGACTCCACTGCTCCCCGTCGCCGATGCCCAAGCCCGATTGTTTGCGATGGCGCCGAATGTCGCAACCGAATACGTGTCGCTCGCCGCGGCAGCGGGGCGATGGACTGCCGAGCCGGTCATCGCCCTGCGCGCGCAGCCCGGTGCCGATCTGTCGTCGATGGACGGCTATGCGATCCGCTTCGACGACTTGCCTGGTCCTTGGCGCGTGATCGGCGAAAGCGCGGCGGGAAGCGCTTTTGGCGGTTCGATCGGGCGCGGAGGGGCGGTGCGGATCTTCACCGGCGCGGCCATGCCCGCGGGGGCCGACAGCGTGCTTGTTCAGGAAGAAGCCGAGCGCGCCGGTGACACACTGGTCCTCGCCGGCGAGGGGCCGCCGCGCTGCGGCGCGAGTGTGCGGCGCAGGGGACTCGATTTCGAGCGGGGTGCGGTGCTGATCGACGCTGGCACCCGTCTGACACCCGCCGCGATCGCGCTCGCGGCGACCGGCGGGCATGGCGCACTCACCGTCAATCGCCGTTTGCGCGTCGCTATCATGGCGACCGGCGACGAACTCATCGCGCCGGGCACCGCCAGCGACGACCCGCTCGCACTGCCCGAAGGCAATAGCGCGATGCTGGCGGCGATGCTCGCCGATCTGCCGGTCGACGTGACGGTAGCAGGGATCATCCCCGACCGGCTCGACGCTCTCGTCGCGGCGTTCTCCGGCGCGCATGCCGATATTATCATCACGACCGGCGGCGCGTCGGTCGGCGATCACGATCTGGTACGCCCGGCGCTCGAAGCGGCAGGCGGAGCGGTCGATTTCTGGCGGATCGCGATCCGGCCGGGCAAGCCGATGCTCGCGGGCCGCCTCGGCGAGACGATAATGCTGGGTCTGCCAGGCAACCCCGTATCGGCATTCGTTACCGCCACTCTCTTCCTGCGGCCATTGATCGCCGCGATGGCAGGCGCGGCCGATCCGTTGCCGCGGATGCTTCGCGCGGAGCTCTCTGCCCCCCTTCCCGCCAACGACCGCCGCCAGGATTATCTGCGCGCAACGTTGGCCGATGGCCGCGTCTCGGCCGCCGCCATACAAGACAGTTCGATGCTGGCGACACTCGCGCGAGCGACCTGCCTGATCGTCCGTCCGCCACACGCACCGCCAGCCGCTATCGGCGATACTGTGGACGTCCTGCCGCTCGCTTGACTTGATCCGCAACGTTCCGTAAAAGTTCCGCGTCTGTTCTGGACGGAGGAACGTCGATGCTCACTAAGAAGCAGCATGAGCTGATCTGCTTCATCAACGATCGCTTGAACGAAACCGGCGTGTCGCCGTCGTTCGAGGAGATGAAGGAGGCGCTCGACCTCAAGTCGAAGTCCGGCGTGCATCGCCTGATCTCGGCGCTCGAGGAGCGGCAGTTCCTGCGGCGCCTGCCCAATCGGGCACGCGCACTCGAAGTGCTTAAGATGCCTGAGCGTGCCGACAGCAAGCGTGCCGTGGCCGCGCAGCCCAAGCCGAACAATTTCCGCCCCGCCCCCGAACCCGCCAACGACGTGATCGAGATCCCGCTGCACGGCCGGATCGCAGCCGGCGTGCCGATCGAAGCGTTCGAAGGATCGTCGATGCTGCCGGTCCCTGCCGCCTTGCTCGGCAGCGGCGAGCATTATGCGCTGGAAGTCGCCGGTGACTCGATGGTCGAGGCCGGTATCCTCGATGGCGATTACGCGCTGATCCGCCGCACCGACGTGGCGCGCGACGGGGAAATCGTCGTGGCGCTGATCGAGGAAAGCGAAGCGACACTCAAATATTTCCGCCGCGAAGGCGCTATGGTGCGGCTCGATCCGGCCAATCGCGCTTACGATCCGCAGCGTTACGCTCCTCAGCAGGTGCGGATCCAGGGCCGCCTCGCCGGCCTGTTGCGCCGATACGATTAAGTCGCGGACCCGATATTACCCAAGGATGGCGGTCGCCGGGCTGGCGGACGGTGACGATCCGTCCGCTGGCCAGGCTAATTGCCATCCCGCCGGTGCGGCGCAGGAACGGCGCATCGAGTTTGAGCCAGATCGGGCGGCACGCTGACGGCAATCGCCGGTCGCTGACGACAATGTCCACCGCGCGACACGCGGCGATCAGCTGGTCGGACGGCAATTGGTACAGGCTTCGCGTCGCCAGCACGCGGAATATTCGTCCGCCCGATTGCACCAGAGCGAGGCATGCGTCGGGCGTGCATTTGGCGAAGGGCTGGTCGGACAGCAGCAACGCCTCCCCATCCACTCCGGCATTCTGGGTCATCGTATCGCGGGTATAATCCCCTGCCTTATCGCGCAGGATGGCCACGCCGCCGTCGGGCGTGCGCACCGCAAGATGCTGTCCGTCACCGGAGATCAGCAGATCGGGTGCCGGGATCGCCAGCGCCCAGATTGCGCCCATCGCCATCGGAACGAGTCCGGCAAAGCGCATCCGCGAGCGCCACAGCATCAGCCATAACAATCCCAGGATCATCAGGCCGAACGCGCCCGGCGGCATGCCGGGCAGCATCGCTACCGACCCCGGCGCTTTGGATGCGGTACGCGCGATCCACAGCAACAGGTTGAGAGCGTGCGTGGTCACCCACCAGAACGGCGCGCCCAAGCCGATCGCGTCGCCCGCCAATGCCAACGCCTCGGCCGGCATGATGACGAAGGTGGTCAGCGGTATCGCGACGATATTGGCGACGACACCGTACATGCCCTCCTTATGAAAGTGATAGAGCGCGATCGGGGCCAGCGCCGCTTCGACGACCAGGCCGGTAAGCAGCAGCGAGCCGATTTCGCGCGCGACACGACGCCACCATGCCTCATCGCGTTTCTCGAACAATCGCTTGATGCGCGGCTGCTCGTGGAACGCGATCAGTGATCCGACCGCAGCGAAGCTGAGCTGGAAGCTCGGCCCCGCGAGCGCCTCGGGCCAGATCAGCAGGACGATGAAGGCGCCGGCCGCGACCAGCCGCAGGGTTATCGCCTCGCGGCCCATGGCGAGCGCCGCCAACACCAGCAAGGCGGCGATGCACGACCGCGCGGTCGGCACCTGGCTGCCGGTAAGCAATGTGTATCCAATCGCCGCGATCGCACCCGCGCCCGCAGCGACCACTGGGATCCGCACCCGCAGCGCGAGCCATGGCCATAAGGCGAGCAGCCGCGTGACCGCCCAGATCGTCGCGACGACCACGGCAGTGATATGCAGCCCGCTGACCGACAATAGATGCGCGAGCCCGGATCGTCGCATCGCGTCGGCATCCTCCAGCGAGATCGCGCCCTCGTCACCAGCCGCCAGCGCGGCCGCGATTCCGCCCGCACTGCCCTCGACCTTGCTCTGGATGTGCGCCGCCAGCGCTGCGCGCAGGCCGTTCGACCCCCTGCCCGGTTCGATCACCTTGACCGGCGCGTTTCCCCTGCCGGTAGCTCCGAGGCCGTCGAACCATGCCACTTGGCGAAAATCATAGGCGCCGGGCACCGTCGCTTCGTTGGGCGGCATCAACCGCGTCTGCAGCTTGATGACGGCACCAGGTCCGAGCCCGGCGGGTACGTCCGTGTCCGCGATATTCACCCGGACATGCGGCGGCAGCACGAGAGGCGGCCTGGGCCGATCATCGCATCCCCGCCCTCCCCGCCCATAAGGCAAGCCGCCTTCCTTGCCGCACTTCGACCGCGGCGGGCTGGCAACAGCCTGGGCCGCTATCGGCGTCAACCTCACTCGCACCAGTTCGCGGGCCGGCAGCGGCTCGACACTCTCGACCCGCGCGGTCAGCATGACGATGGCCGGCCGCACCAGCACCGGTTGCGCGACATAGGAAGCGCGCCACCACGCCAGCCCCAGGCCCAATGCCGCCAGGCCGGCGGCCAGCGCCACGGCGCGGCTGGCGCGCCCGCCTTGCCCGATTGCGATTGCCGCCAGCACGATGCCGGCCTGCGCAAGCATCGCTGCGATCCACTGCATCGGGTCGTCGAGCACGAACCACAAAGCAATCCCGCCGCCCAATGCCACCGGCAGCCATAACGGGAGTTGATCGCGCTCCGCCTCCAACCCATGTTCGAGTGCAAAGCGCGCACGCGTACATCGTGCCGCCAGCGTTTGAAGCGGTAGGAACCGCGTGCTAGGGCGCGCGGCGGCGACGGTCGCCATCAGTCATCCAGCCTGGGAGCATGCGCGGTTGAGCGCCAGTTCTGACTCCGGGGCGCCCGCAGGCGCACCCGTCACCAACGTCGTCACCCGGTTCGCGCCTTCGCCGACCGGCTTTCTGCATATTGGCGGCGCGCGCACCGCGTTGTTCAATCTGCTGTTCGCGCGACACCACGGGGGCAAGTTCCTCCTGCGCATCGAGGATACCGACCGCGCGCGATCGACACAGCCCGCAATTGACGCCATTTTGGCGGGAATGCGCTGGCTCGACCTAGAATGGGACGGGCCCGAAATCTATCAATTCTCGCGCGCCGCTCGCCATGCCGAGGTCGCGTATGAAATGGTCGAAAAGGGAGCCGCCTATCGCTGCTACCTCACGCAAGATGAGCTTGCCCAGATGCGCGCCGAGGCCGAAGCGGCGAAGAAGCCGCTCAGAATCCGCTCGCCCTGGCGCGACCGCGTGCCCAACGATCCGCAAGCGCCGCACGTCATCCGTCTGAAGGCCCCGACCGACGGCGCGACCACCATCCAGGATCGCGTCCAGGGTGAGGTCACCGTCCAGAATAGCGAAATCGACGATCTCGTCCTGCTACGATCGGACGGTACCCCGACTTATATGCTGGCGGTGGTGGTCGACGATCATGACATGGGCGTGACTCACGTCATCCGCGGTGACGATCATCTCAACAACGCCTTCCGCCAATTGCCGATCTATCGCGCGATGGGCTGGCCGGAACCGGTCTATGCCCATATTCCGCTGATCCATGGCGCGGATGGCGCCAAACTGTCCAAGCGTCACGGCGCGCTCGGCGTCGACGCCTATCGCGACGAGATGGGCCTGCTGCCCGAGGCGGTGGACAATTATCTGTTGCGGCTCGGTTGGGGTCATGGCGATGACGAGATTATCAGCCGCGCCCAGGCAATCGATTGGTTCGACCTGAACGGTGTGGGAAAATCACCAAGTCGGTTCGATTTGAAGAAACTAGAGAACCTGAACGGGCATTATATTCGCGAAGCGGACGACGCTCGGCTCGCCGATCTCGTCGCCCCCCGAATCCCGCTGGAATTGACCCCGCCGCAGCACGAACTGTTGCGCCGCACCATGCCGTTCCTCAAGCCGCGCGCCGCCAATCTGGTCGAACTGGCCGAGGGCAGCATGTTCCTTTTCCACGCCCGACCGCTGCCGATGGACGCAGATGCAGCAATGCTGCTTCAGGGTGAGGCACTCACCTTGCTCGCGCGCCTTCACACGGCGCTTGACGCCGTCGCGGACTGGGATACGGAGGCGCTCGAAAACGCGGTTCGGCAAGTCGCCGAAGACGCCGGGGTAAAGCTCGGCCAGGTCGCGCAGCCGCTTCGCGCGGCGCTGACCGGCAAGCGCACTTCCCCCGGCATTTTCGACGTGCTTGTTGTCCTTGGCCGCGTGGAAAGCCTGGGCCGCATATCCGACCGGATGGCAGCCTGAATTCGAAGGAATGTTATATGGCCGACACGAACACCCTCAAGTTCGGGAATCACGACTATCCGGTGATGTCCGGTTCGGTCGGCCCCCAGGTGGTCGATATCCGCAAGCTGTACAACGAAACGGGCATGTTCACCTATGACCCGGGCTTCACCTCGACCGCCAGCTGCGAATCGGCGCTGACCTATATCGACGGCGACGAGGGCATTCTGCTCCATCGCGGCTATCCGATTGGCCAGCTCGCCGAGCAATCGAGCTTCATGGAAGTGAGCTATTTGCTCCTCAACGGCGAACTGCCGTCGAAGGGCGAGCTCGACGAATTCACCCACACGATCACCCGCCATACCATGCTGCACGAGCAACTCGCGACTTTCTATCGCGGTTTCCGTCGCGACGCGCATCCGATGGCGATCATGTGCGGCGTGGTCGGCGCGCTGTCGGCTTTCTATCACGATTCGACCGACATCAACGACCCACACCAGCGAATGATCGCGTCGCACCGCCTCATCGCCAAGATGCCGACGATCGCGGCGATGGCGTACAAATACAGCGTCGGACAGCCGTTCCTCTACCCGGACAACTCGCTGAGCTACACCGGCAATTTCCTGCGCATGACGTTCGGCGTCCCGGCCGAGCCGTATGAGGTGAACCCGATCGTCGAGCGTGCGCTCGACCGCATCTTCATCCTCCATGCCGATCACGAGCAGAACGCGTCGACCTCGACCGTCCGCCTGGCCGGGTCATCGGGCGCCAATCCGTTCGCGTGCATCGCGGCGGGCATCGCCTGTCTGTGGGGTCCGGCGCATGGCGGCGCCAACGAAGCCGCGCTCAACATGCTGCGAGAGATCGGCACGCCCGATCGAATCCCCGAATTCATCGCGCGCGCCAAGGACAAGAACGACCCGTTCCGCCTGATGGGCTTCGGTCACCGCGTCTATAAGAATTATGATCCGCGTGCGACGGTGATGCAGCAGACCGTGCGCGAAGTGTTCGACGCGCTCAAGGTCAGCGATCCGGTGTTCGAGGTCGCGCTGCAGCTCGAGCATATGGCGCTCAACGACCCCTATTTCGTCGAGAAGAAGCTGTTCCCGAACGTCGATTTCTATTCGGGCGTGATCCTGTCGGCGATCGGTTTCCCGACGACGATGTTCACCGCCTTGTTCGCGCTCGCCCGCACTGTCGGCTGGGTCGCACAGTGGAACGAGATGATCAGCGACCCCGCCCAGAAGATCGGCCGGCCGCGCCAGCTCTACACCGGCCCGACGCAGCGCGATTACACCGCTATCGGCCAGCGCTGATGCGCCTGCTGCTCCAGATCGTCGGCGCGATCTGCATCGCGATGGGGTTGCTGTGGGTGGGCCAGGGCACCGGCCTGGTCCACTGGCCGGCATCGAGCTTCATGCTCGATCAGCGCATCTGGTCGATCTGGGGCGCGTTGCTCGCCGCGGGCGGCATCGTGCTGGTGTGGATCGGCCGGCGCTAGAGTCAGCACTGCTCAAGTCAGGTGCGGGACCTGTTGATATGAGTTCTCGCACAAAGACACGAAGGCGCGAAGATTTGGTTCGCGCAGAGGCGCAGGGAACGCGGAGATAATGCGCGCGAAAGTGCGCTTTCGTTTTCGCAGTCAGGAAATGAAAGGCTGCTAACGTAGCCGGGCGAAACACCTCGGCGCCCTCTGCGCCTCTGGGCAAACCACTCTTCTTCTTTGGGCCTTCGCGTCTTTGTGCGAGCCAAATCTTCAGCCGCTCGCTCCCGGCAAAGTCAGCATGAAACGCGCACCCTGGCCCAGCGCCGAATCGACGGTCAGGTCGCCGCCCATCGCGCGCGCCAGCCGTCGGGCGATGTAGAGACCCAGTCCGCTGCCGCCCGGCTCGCTGGTATCGACGCGTTCGAATTTTTCGAAGATGCGCGCCTGATCCTCGGGGGCGATGCCCTTGCCCTGATCGGCGACGATGATCACCGCCGTACCACGGTCGCGATGAGTGCGGATCCAGACCATCCCCCCATCGGGCGAATAGCGCACCGCATTGCCGATCAGATTGACCAGGATCTGCAGCACGCGCTTGAACTCGCCGGTTGCGGGGGCTTTGTCGACCTCTTGCGGCGCGTCGATCTTGACGCCGCGTTCCGCCGCGCGGACGCCTAGCAGGCCAGCCGCGCGGCGCCCGATATCGGCGAGGTCAATCGGTTCCGCCGCGGGTGCGAAGTCGGACCGCTCGACTGCCTGCAGATCGACCAGATCGTCGACCAGACCGAGCAGATGCCGTCCGGCGCTCGCGATGTCCGAGGCATAATCGGCATAATCGCGCCGGATCGGTCCCTCCGTCTGGGCGTGGATGCTGTCGGCATTGGCGATGATGCGCCCGAGCGGCGTGCGCAATGCGCGATCGAGCCGGGCGCTGAACGCGTCGAGTGGATCGCTGGGACGATCCTCCGCCGGTTGTGTCACCTCACGCGCCTCGGCCCTGACCGCGCCGATATAGCCCGCGAACAGGCCCTCCGCGTTGAGGGTCGGGTGCGCAGACAAGGTCACAGCCTGGCCGGTCGCGCGCACCGTCGCCGCTTGACCCTCGAACGACTGGTGCACCGTCAGCACGCCGAGCATCGGCATCGCCCCTTCAGCGTCCATCTCAAGCGCAAACAACGACGCTAGCGGCTTGCCGAGCGCGCTTTCGGGAGCCACCCCCTGCTGTGCGGCCCCCGCAGCTACCGCCGTCAACCGCAAGGTCGCATCGGTTTCCCACCACCAATCGGCGCCTTGCAGCAACAGATCGCGGTCACGCCGCGCCGGATCGACCGGCGGCGTCCACGGCGCGCGCAGCTTCCAGCCACTCAACTCCAGGCGCACGCCGTCGTCGACCGGATCGGCGCGAACCCACAATTCGACCTCATCGGGTCCGTCGGCGACCAGCACATGCCGCGCGACCGTGATTCCCAGCCGCTGGGCGAGCCGCGCGAGCACGGCGACCTGCGGCACGACAAAAGGCTCCCCGAGCGCGCCACCGGCGCGTGTGTTGAGGTCGTCGAGCCGCGGCCCGGCATCCACCAGGCGCCCGTCGCGATCGACGAAACCGTGAACCGGCGGCAAGCCGGCGTCGACCGCGCTCATCGACGCTTCTCCAGGTCGGCCATCGCCGCGCGAAAATCGGGATGGAGCCGGAGCGGCGCAAGCGCCCCGCGCGCCTCGTCGGGCGTGACCGCGGCGATCGCTTCCAATTGATCGGCAAAGACTTCGACATCGCGTCGCGGGTCGGCTTCGCACAGGCTGAGCCCGATCCGGGCGACCGTCGCGCGGTCGAGCCCGGCCCCGCGTAGCGCCAGCCATAATTGCTCGCCGCCATCCAACACGATCTGCCGCATCGTCACGTAATCGATGCCCAAGGCATGCCCGAGCAACGCGATGACCAGCGCCACTCGCCGATCCCCTAGTGCATGCCTCAGTACCGTCGCCAGTTCGGCGGGTTGCGGATCGATCGTGGCCGCCAGCCGCATCGCCGCGCTTTCCAGACGATCGCCTTCGTCATGGTCGGCGAGCGCGCGCAACGCTGCCTCGACAATCATGCGATCTGCAATGCTCGGCCCCAATTGTTCGCGAATCGCCGCTGCTACCCACCAGACCAGCCTGTGGTGCAGTTCGGCCGGGAGTTCGGTCCGCTCCAGCCGATTGCTGTCGATCAGCCCGCGGCGCCGGCTTTCGGCGGCCATCATCGTCAACGCCGCATCCGCGACCGAGGCGTCGGCACTTCCGGCCAGCCGCGCGAGCAGGCTGGCCGAGCCGATCTCATCGGGCGGCAAAGCCGGCAACAGGTCGACCAGCAGATCCTGCCGGGTTCGCGCGATCAATTCGCGCATTAGCTCGAAATCACGCAGCAATCCGCTGTCGACCAGGCGGTCGAGCACCGGCGCACCGCTGTCGATCCGTTGGATCAATGCCGGATCCACGCTGGCCAAAAGTGTGACGGTTCGCTGGCGGAGATCGTGTTCGACCACCGCGACCATCGCGGTCAGCGTCGCCGCGAGCGCCGCGCGCGTCCGGTCGTCGAGCCGCGAATCGTCGGGGAGGAAGAAGTCGTCAATCGCCTCGGCCAGGCGGCGGTCGACATGACGCGCCGCTGCCGCCGCGCGCGCGAGCAGCGTGCTGGCGCTCGCACGGGCGCCATCGTCCCAATCGCCTTGGTCGATCGACATCGTGCGGTTGTACGATTGTGTCGTTAAAGCGAGGTTAGCCAGAACTCACCGATTTCGCGGGATGTGGTTAACCGCCTATACGCGATCGCAAAGCTTCCACTGCAAAACCGAGCGTGACGCCGGCATAGCTGGCCGCCGCCGCCAATCCCCAGACCGGATATCCGACCAGCACTGCCGGCAGCAGGATCAGCGGATAAGCGGCCGGGACTGCCCACCACCACGGTCGTGCGACCACTCCTGCCGCACGTTCTGCCAGCGCTGCGGCCAGGACCGTCGTCAAGGCTAGCAGCGGCGGCGTTGCGCTGGCGGCCAGAAACCCGACCCGCTGACCCAATAGCAGAGTCGCCAATGCGACCGCCGCCGGCGTACTCCAGCGCAATATCCTGCCGAGCGTCCGCTCGTCGCGCAGCCACGCCAGTACATCAGCCAGCGCGAGAAGCGCGAGCGCCAGCACGATCGCCGCCATGCCCGAGGCAGACCAGCCGATCGCGATCGCCGCTAGCCCACTCACGCCGAACAGGCCGCCAAGCCCGGCTAGCGCAACGGGGGGCACGCCGCGTGCAACCAATGGCGGCAGCGCCAGTTTGGCGAGCGGCGCGACCAGGAAGCGATCGACCCAATTGGTCCGTGTGCCGAGCGCCGCGACCAGCGCGGCCCGGCCCTTTGCCGCCAGCGCGCGCGAATCGCGCTGGACGCCGTGACCTTCGCGCACGGCGGTTTCGGGTAGCGGCAATTGCTCGGCACCGCGTTGCGCGATCACCCGCAAGAGCGAGGAGGCGAAATCATAATCGGCCGGCAGCTTCACGACATCGGCGATACGCTGCGGGTCGATCGTGGCGATTCCCGCCCATACCGCGCTGGGACCGATCCGTTCGAGTTCGTCGCCAGTCGCGGCCACCAGCAACGTATCGCGATCGCGATCGCGCATCGCTTCGACCATGACGCTGGTCGTCATCAGCCCATCCGCCAACCACATCACGCGGGCCAGCGGATGGAGCTTGGCGAGCACCTCGGCGGGACCACGCACCGCGTCGACCGCAATGCCGCGCCGACCCATGCGATTGATCGCGCCAAGCAATTCCGGAGTCAGGCGGGAAACGACGACGATGATCTGCGACGCCCCAGCGGCGATCAACAGCCGCGCCTGGAATTCGATCAGCGTCACGCCCCCCACCGGCAACGTCGCCGCCAGTGTATCTTGGCGATCGGACGCGTCGGCTGTGGCGAACAGGAGCCCGGCAAGCATCCGGGGCTGTTAAGCCTCGCACTCGGCTATCGCAAGGATCGTGATTGATCGCCGAGTCGCCGGCGCCGGATGGCTAGAGCCGCGCCACCGCACGCCGCAAGGTTCTCACCACATCCGCATTGCCGGGCGCGGTCGCGGCTTCGGACGCCAGGCTCATCAGGCGCACCGCGCCGAAACTTGCCGCCAGTCCTTTGAGACGCGCCGCCGCAAGACGCCAGGCCTCGTCGCTTCCGGCCGTTTCGAACGCATCGATCGCCTTTTCCGCACTCTCGACGAAAGCCGCGCGCAATTCTGCAATCAGCCCCGGTTCGTCACCGACTGCCGCAGCTAGGGTCGCATCGATTGCACCGGGATCATAGGCCATGACCCATCCTAGCCCTAAGGGCTTTAACGGAACGTTGCGCAATCGCTTTGAAATGGTCTGTTTTATGATAAACAAAGCGTCATGAACGGGGGGTCTAAGATCATCGACTTGCACGTCAGCGACGTTCAGTACGCCGCGGCGGATGAGCCGTTGCAGCTGACCGAGCCTTACGAAGGCGAGGTTTTCGAGCAACCTGAGGAATTGGAAGAGCGGTCGGGCGCGACGAAATGGCGCATCCTGGCTGGCCTGGCATTCGTGTCTGCGGCAGCATGGATCGGCTTCTTCGGCTGGTATGCCTGGCCAGCCATGCAGGCTGCCCCCACGCCGACCGTGCTGGCCGAACTGGCTACCGGACTGACCGCGCCGTTGGCGCTGATCGCCGTTCTTTGGCTGGTCGCGCGGCGCTCAAGCCGGATCGAAGCGCGCCGATTCAACGACACCGCGCGATCGATGCGCGCCGAGGCCGAGCATCTCCAGTCCGTCATCGACGTCATGGCGCACACGATCGACAGCAATCGCGAGAAGCTGGCCGATCAGGTCACGGTGATGATGGCGACGGCGAGCGCCGCTTCGGATCGCCTGAGCGAAGCATCGTCGGTGCTCGACAGCCACCTTTCCAAGGCTGAGGTCGACGCTGCCCGCATCGACAAGGCCGCCGCCAATCTGGAGGCCAACCTCCAGATCATGTTGGCGACGCTTCCCCACGCCCATGACCAGACGACGACGCTGGCTGGTCAGATCGAAACGATCGGCCTGACCGCAAGCGAGCGCGCGGCGGCGCTCGACGCCCAGGTCGTCGCGCTTGGCGAGCGCGCGCGCGAAGTCGATAGCCATACCAGCGGCGCGGCGGAACGCCTGTCCGCGCATATCGCGCGGATGGAAGCGACCAGCGAAACCGCGGGTACTCGCCTCGAACAGGTCACCAGCGCGATGTCCGAAGCAGTCGACGGCCTGCTCGATCGCACCGCCAGCGCAGTGGATGAGGCCCGCAAGGGCATCGCCGCGCAGGGCGACGCCATGCTCGCAATGCTGTCCACCAACCAGGCCGCGCTCGACCGCACCGCCACCGACAGCACCACCGCATTGGCCGATCGCATCGCCGGGATCGAAGCCGTGGCCAATCATGTTGCCGCGACTCTCGCCGCGGGCCAAGAGCAGGTCGACGCGCTGACTCGCTCGATCGACGATACCAGCGGCGCGGCGCATCGTTTCGCCGGAGAGGCGGCGCCGCAATTGCTCGAAACGCTCATGCGCATCCGCGACACCGCCAATGCCGCGGCCGAGCATGCGCGCGAGGCGATGGCACGGATCGCCCCCGACGCGGCCGACGCGCTGGAAGCGGCGGCATCGCAAGCCGTCGAGCGCAGCCTGGCGACGATCGCGCAAGCCACCGAAACGGCGGCGGCATCGGCAACCGACGCATCGGACAAGCTCAATCGCCAGATGCTAGCGATCGCCGAGGCGTCGAGCCTGATCGAGGCGCGGCTGGCCGATACCGAGGAGGCGAACGGTTTCGCCCGCCGCGTGTCGCTGTTGATCGAATCGCTTAACTCGGCGGCGATCGACCTCACCAGCATCTATTCGTCGGAAGTCCCCGATTCTTCCTGGCTGGCCTATCTCAAGGGCAATCGCGGAGCGTTCGCGCGGCGCGCGGTCAAGCTGCTCGACGCCGGTGAGATGCGCGCTGTGCTTGAAGCCTATGACAATGACGATACCGTTCGCGAACAGGTCAATCGCTACATCCACGATTTCGAAGCGATGCTGCGCGGCATCCTGGCGCAACGCGACGGCGCGGCGATCGGCGTGACCTTGCTATCGTCGGACATGGGCAAGCTCTATGTCGCGCTGGCCCAGGCGATCGAGCGGTTGCGGACCTGATTCAGCATGCTCCCTGGGGACAACCGAGCTGAGCTACTCTCGGTCGAGAGCCGATAAACGACCGCTATCAGCAAAAGGACTGAGCGGCTGAAAATGGATGGTTTCGAGACTGGCAGCTTTCGGCGGGGCTCGGGCAATTAATCGCTGCTGAAAATGAATATGGCATCACTCCGCTTCGATAATATCGCAGGAGCTTAGACCTCTTATGACCGTGATAAGACCGTGACCTAGGTTGATCTGCTCCGGTGTGGCTGGTTTGCGTCTGACCGGCCCGTTAAGGTCCATTCGGCCCGAACGAAAGGGATCGGACGTGATCCATAAGTCAAAATCATCTCCGAAATAGTAGCTGTAGCCTTGCGCAAGGTAGTAATTGAAGATTGGCCCGGACGGCGTCGCGGAAACTTCCCCGTGGAAGCTTAGCTGGTGCTCAACGCCATATCTTTTCATCAGCGCAATAAGATTGGCCCAATCCCGCTGCTGTAGGCAAAATGTTCCGAAGTGTGGTCCGGCAGGTCCGGCGTCTGACTTTGAACATGAAGATAGCGCGAGCGCTGCACCGGCGAGCAGCGAATTTACAATGAAGCGCCTGGTGTTCATCGCGAACCGTTATCGCTTGAGAACTACGTCCGCAATTAGGCGCATGGAGGGATGCATTTAATGACGGCAAATGGGTCGCTTGCCGACGGAGTGTTTCTTATACGCCCTGGTTCAACCCGCGCTGTTCGACGGATTGACGAAATCGAGCATCGCGGGCGTCACCCAGCCGTAGATGTAGTTCAGCACGAACGCCGCCCAGACGATCGTCGCGACAATCGTCACGCGGATCGCGACGCGCTTGATATTGAATTCGTGCGGCGCGCTTTCGGCTTGGCCGGGGATGAACTCTCCCCCCACTTCATGCGTGGTGCGCACGCCGAATGGCAGCACGAGGAACACCGAAAAGGCCCAGCACAGAAAATAGATGGCCAGCAACGACGTCCAACGCATATCAGGCCTCAATTACCAGCACATCGACCACGGGCTTTTTGCCGGTCCAGCGAGTCGCGACGCGGCGGACGCCGAGACGCAGGCTTTCGCGCAGCGCCGGCAGATCGCCGCGATGCTTTTTCACCACTTCCGCGGCGGCATCGATCGCCTCGTCGATGAACGCCTCGCGATCCTCCTCGACCGGAATGCCCTGCAGCCCGACGCGCGGTACGCCGATCAGGCGGTTGTTGCGGTCGATCGCCACCGCAACCGACATCTGGCCATAAGTCGCGACCCGGCGGCGCTCGTTCATCGTCGCGCCGTCGGCGGGAAGGATGACGTCACCATCGAGCATCAAGCGGCCGACGGTGGCATGGCCGAGCTTTTCGGGTTTGCCGGGGGCGAGGCGGACGATGTCGCCGTCGCTCTGCACCAGCGCCTGGGGAATGCCCTTAGACAGGCCGAACCGCGCCTGCTCCATCATGTGCCGCATCTCGCCATGCACCGGCACGAGCAATTGCGGACGGATCCAGCCGTACATTGCTTCGAGCTCGGGGCGTCCCGGATGGCCGGAGACATGGACATGCTCCTGCCGCTCGGTGACCATTTCGACGCCGGCAGCGGCGAGCTGGTTCTGGATGCGGCCGATCGCGAGTTCGTTGCCCGGGATCTGCTTCGACGAGAAGACCACCGTGTCGCCCGCGACGAGCTTGATCGGGTGCGTGCCGTCGGCGATGCGCCCGAGCGCGGCTCGCGGTTCGCCCTGCCCGCCCGTCGCCACCACCAGGACGTCGCGACCCGGTAGCGCCATCGCCGCTTCGGGCGAGATCGGGTCGGGAAAGCTCTTCAAATAGCCATTGGCGCGCGCCACCATCAGGATACGGTCGAGCGAGCGGCCGGTGACGCAGATCTTGCGCTTCGTCGCCTTGGCGACCTCACCCAGCGTCTGGAGGCGCGCGGCGTTCGACGCGAAGGTGGTGACGACCACCCTGCCCCTCGCCTTCTTCACCGCGTCGATGAGCCCGTCGCGAACGCTCGATTCAGTGCCCGATGCCTGCGGATTGAAGACATTGGTCGAATCGCAGACGAGCGCGAGCACGCCTTCATCGCCGACAGCGCTCAGTTGCTCGGGGGTCGACGGCGTGCCGAGCACCGCATCGCTGCTATCGAGCTTCCAGTCTCCGGTGTGGAATATCTTGCCGTAGGGCGTCTCGATCAGCAGCGCGCTCGCCTCCGGAATCGAATGCGCCAGCGGGACAAAGTGGAACTTGAACGGCCCGAGGTCGATCACCGCATTCGGCTCGACCACGTTCAACTCGACGCGGTCCTGGACGCCTTCTTCCTCGAGCTTGCCGCGGATCAGCCCGGCGGTGAACTTGCTGGCGAACAGCGGCGCACCGAGATCGTCGGCGAGATAGGGCAGAGCCCCGATGTGATCCTCATGCCCGTGCGTCAGCACCACACCGACTAGGTTGGCGCGCTGTTCCTCGATGAACTGGAGGTCGGGCAGGATGATCTCGACGCCCGGATAAGCAGGGTCGGCGAAGGTCACGCCCATGTCGACCATCAGCCATTTGCCCTGACAACCGTAGAGGTTGACGTTCATGCCGATTTCGCCCGACCCGCCGAGCGCGACGAAGAGCAGTTCCTTACCTGGTGTCACTTCAATTCCTAATCGTTATTCATTGTACGTCATCCCAGCGAAAGCTGGGATCTCAAGCCTTGTCGCGCCTTCGCCTGAGATCCCGACCGTCGCCGGGATGACGGATGAGATCGCACGAGACCCCGCTTTGGCTGGGGTGACGGCTATTGCTGCGCTCGTTCCCACATCATGGCCAGCCCCTGGATGGTCAGATCGGGCTCAATCACGTCGAACACGCCGGTATGCTGCTCGAACAGCACCGCGAGTCCGCCGGTGGCGATCACCTTGGCCGGGCGGCCGATTTCGGCCTTCATCCGCGCGACCAGCCCCTCGATCATCGCGATATAGCCCCAATAGATGCCGATATTCATCTGGCTGACCGTGTCGCGGCCAATGACGGTCGGATCGGCCGGCGCCTCGATCGCGATCCGCGGCAGCTTGGCGGCGGCGCTGACCAGCGCGTCGAGCGACAGATTGATCCCCGGGGCGATAATCCCGCCCTTGTACGCGCCGCGAAAGTCGATCCAGTCGATCGTGCTGGCGGTGCCGAAATCGATCACGATCAGATCGCCTTCGTGCAGCGCGTGCGCGGCGATGGCGTTGACCGCACGGTCGGCGCCCAGGCTTTGCGGCTCCTGCACGTCGATCGCCATGCCCCATTCGACCGGCTTCTGCCCGGCGATCAGCGCATCCGTCTTGAAATATTTCTCCGCCAGCCACTGCAGATTGTGCGTCGCGCGCGGGACCACGGTCGAGATGATCACGCCATCGACCTGGCTGCGATCATAGCCTTCGATGCTCAGCAATTGGGTCAGCCACACGGCATATTCGTCCGCCGTGCGGCGAGGATCGGTGGCGATGCGCCATCGCCCTTTCACCTCGTGCCCATCGAGCAGCGCGAAAACGACATTGGTGTTGCCGGCGTCAATCGCGAGCAGCATGGATTTGCCTCTCTCTAGAGCAGGAACACGTCGCCCGCGTGAATGACACGCCGCGTGCCGTCCGCCAAGCGAAGGATGAGCGCGCCGTCGGGATCGAGCCCGTCGAACAGTCCATCGATCGCGGGCCCATCGGGCAGGCGGACGTTGAGCGGCGTGCCGGTCGGATGCGCATGGGCGACCCAGCGGCGACGGATCGCGTCGATCCCCTGCCCGCGCCAGCATTCGATCCAACGCGCGAACGCCTCGGCTAGTGTTTCGATAAAATCTTCCGGTGCGACGGCGGCGTTATGAGCGGCGAGGCTGGTAGCGGGGCGCTCGATATCGGTCGGGTAATGCGCCAGATTGACCCCGATCCCGATCACCACAGCATCGCCCGCGCGCTCGAGCAGCACGCCAGACAGTTTGGCGCCATGGATCAACACATCGTTGGGCCATTTGAGCGCTGCCTTGCCGGGAATATAGGCCGAGACCGTTTCTTCGAGCGCAACCGCGGCGACCAAAGCGAGCGTTGCTGCCGGCGGATCGTTCGGGCGAATACGGACCAGCGTGCTCGCGTAGAGATTGCCCGGCGGCGACACCCAGGATCGGCCCATCCGCCCGCGTCCCACCGTCTGGCGCTCGGCGCGCAACCACACGCCTTCTTCCTGGCCGGATGTCGCGAGCGCGACCATGTCGGCGTTGGTCGAGCCGGTTTCCGCGACGGTGCGGATACGGCCGCTGATCTCGGCGATCAGAACAGCGCCTTCGCCGCCGCCATCGTCGCGATACCGAGCGGCTTGAGCGCGAACCAGCCGACCGGCGAGATGAACAGCGCCAGCAGCGTGATCAGGCCATATTCGACCAGCGCGTTGCTGCGCTGGAACGCCGGCGCCGGATTGTCGAAATACATCACCTTGACGATCCGCAGATAATAATAAGCGCCGATCACCGAGGCGACGAAGCCGACCACCGCCAGCGGATACAACCCGGCGCTAACCGCCGCCTGGAATACCGCCAGCTTGGCAAAGAAACCGAGCAGCGGCGGGATGCCGGCAAGCGAGAACATGAACACCGCCATCGCCGCGGCTAGGCCAGGGCGCGTTTCGGACATACCGGACAGGCTGTCGATCGTCTCAACCGGGTTGCCGTCCGCATCGCGCATCTGGAGCACGATCAGGAAGCCGCCCAGAGTCATTGCGACATAGATGGTCAGGTAGATCAGCACCGACGAGACGCCTTCCTGCGTCCCCGCGGCCAGACCGACGAGGAGAAAGCCGACATTGTTGATCGACGAATAAGCGAGCAGGCGCTTGACGTTCTTCTGCCCGATCGCGGCGACCGCGCCGAAGATGATCGAGGCGAGGCTGGCGAAGATCACGATCTGGCGCCATTCGCCGATCGCCGGCCCCATCGCCTCGATCGCGACGCGCACGCCCAGCGCCACCGCAGCGACCTTGGGCGCCGAGGCGAAGAAGGTCGTCACCGGCGTCGGTGCGCCTTCATAGACGTCGGGCGTCCACATATGGAAGGGCACCGCCGACATCTTGAACGCCAGGCCGGCGAACACGAACACCAGACCGAAGGTCAGCCCGAAATGATGCTGGCCAGGGATGATATGGGCATAGCTCTTGGCGATATCGGTGAAGAGCGTCGTGCCCGAGAAGCCGTAGACCAGGCTGATCCCATAGAGCAGGACGCCCGAAGCGAGCGCGCCCAGCACGAAATATTTGAGGCCGGCTTCGGCCGAACGCTGATCGCGGCGCATGAAGCTCGCGAGCACATAGGCCGCGAGGCTCTGCAGTTCGAGTCCGACATAGAGCGTCAGCAGGTCGCCAGCCGAGACCATCATTCCCATGCCTGCCGCCGACAACAGGATCAGCACCGGATATTCGGGATGGAGACTGTCGCCGTCGCCGCGCGCGAAGAAACGCGGCGCGATCACGATCGAGACGGCGGCGGCGACGTAGATCAGCACCTTGGAGAAGGCAGCGAAGGCATCGGCCCGATACAGGCCGTCGAATACCACCCCGGCGTAGGAAGCCGGCCCAGCGAGGGCGATGCCCGCGCCGAGCAGCACCGCGACCGCGGTCCAGCTGACCGCACGGGTCGAGCCCTGCCCGCCCCAGGCGGCAACCAGCATCAGCGCCAGCGCGCCGACCGACAGGACCAATTCAGGAAGCGTCGCCTGAAGCGAAGCGATCCAATCCATTACGCGTGGCCCTCCCCGGCCCTAACCTGAGGATTCTTGGGCGGAGTCGGCCGGGCGTCGCCGGCCGGCTGGGCGCGATCGATCCGCTGTAGCAGGACCTTCACGTCGCCGCGCATCGGCGCGAGGAAGCTTTCGGGATAGACGCCCATCCACAACACGGCGGCCGCGAGCGGCACCAGCAGCGCGATTTCACGCGGACTGAGATCGGTCATCGCCTTGACGTCGTCGAACTTGAGCTCGCCGAACACGACGCGGCGATAGAGGTAAAGCATGTAGGCCGCGCCCAGGATGATGCCGGTAGTGCAAAGCAAGGTAATCGTCGTCGACACCTTGTAGGTGCCGGCCAGGCTCAGGAATTCGCCGACGAAGTTGCTGGTGCCCGGCAGGCCGACCGACGCCATCGTGAACAGCATGAAGAACAAGGCGTAGCGCGGCATATTGATGGCGAGGCCGCCGTAGCGCGCGATCTCGCGGGTATGCAGGCGGTCGTAGATGATGCCGACGCACAAGAAGAGCGCGCCCGACACCAGGCCATGGCCCAGCATTACCATCATCCCGCCTTCGATGCCCTGCTGGTTGAAGGCGAACAGGCCGATCGTCACGATCGCCATGTGCGCGACCGATGAATAAGCGATTAGCTTCTTCATGTCGGACTGCACCAAAGCGACCAGCGAGGTATAGATCACCGCCACCGCCGACAGGCCGAACACCAGCCAGACCAGGCTGGACGACGCTTCGGGGAACATCGGCACCGAGAAGCGCAGGAAACCATAGCCGCCGAGCTTCAGCAGCACGCCGGCCAGGATCACTGACCCGGCAGTGGGCGCCTGGACGTGCGCGTCGGGAAGCCAGGTGTGGACCGGCCACATCGGCATCTTGACCGCGAACGACGCGAAGAACGCCAGCCAGAGCCAGGTCTGGGCATGGACCGGGAAATCGTGGTTGAGCAGCAACGGGATGCTGGTCGTGTGCGCTTCGTTGACCATCCACAGCATAGCCACCAGCATCAGCAGCGAGCCGAGCAAGGTGTAGAGGAAGAATTTGTACGACGCATAGATGCGGTTGGCGCCGCCCCAGATACCGATGATCAGGAACATCGGGATCAGGCCACCTTCGAAGAAGATGTAGAACAGGAACAGATCCTGCGCCGCGAAGGTGCCGATCATCAGTACTTCGGTCAGCAGGAACGCCGCCATGTACTCGGGCACGCGCTTCTGGATCGATTCCCAGCTCGCGCCGATGCAGATCGGCATCAGGAACACCGACAGCTCGATCAGCAGCAAGGCAAAGCCGTCGATGCCAAGCGCCCAGTTGAAGGTGCCGAACAGCGGCACATTCTCGACGAATTGCCATTGCGGGCCGCCGATCTGGAACTGGCTCCACAATACCGCGCCGAGCAGGAGGTCGAGCAACGTGGCGACCAACGCCAGCCAACGGGCTCCATTCGCGCTCAGGAACAGGCACGCCACCGCCGCGATGGCGGGGATGGCGAGCATCAGGGACAGAATGCCGCTCATTGCGCGATCGCCCAGGTAACGGCGGCGGTCAGGCCGATCAGCATGACGAAGGCATAAGTGTAGACATATCCGGTTTGCAGACGCCCAGTGACGCGGCTGCCGAGCGATACCACCCAGGCCGAGCCGTTGGGCCCGAAGCGATCGATCAGGCCCTCGTCACCAGCCTTCCAGAACAGGCGGCCGAACGCGAAGGCCGGACGGACGAACAGCAGGTTGTAGAGCTCGTCGAAATACCATTTGTTGTAGACGAAATCGTAGAGCAGCCGGAACGTGCTCGTGAAGCGCGCGGGGATATCGGTGCGCCAGATATAGGCCATCCACGCGCCGGCCAGCCCGAGCAGCATCACGAATGTCGCCGACAGCTTCACCCAGACGGGCACCTCGTGCGCCGAATGGTAGAGATGCTCGTTGAACGCGATCGCGCCGCGCCAAAAACGCTCGCCCGAATCCGGCTCGATGAACCAGCCGTGGAAGACGAAGCCCGCGAGCACAGCGCCGGTCGCCAGCAGAATCAGCGGAACCAGCATCGTCCACGGGCTCTCATGCGGATGATAACCGCCAGTGCCGTCGCCATGCGCATGGTCGTGATGAGCATCGTGAGCATGGGCATGATCATCATGGCCGTGGCCGTGATCGTCATGCACTGCGTGCTGGATATGCTCGGACTGAATCCAGCGCGGCTTGCCCCAGAAGGTCAGGAACATCAGCCGCCACGAATAGAAGCTGGTCAGCAGCGCCGCCAGGATACCGACCCAGAACGCGCCGGTGCCGCGGCCCGAAGCGTAAGCCAGCTCGAGGATACCGTCCTTCGAATGGAAGCCGGCGAACCCGATCTGCGGCAGGCCGAACACGCCGGGAATGCCGACGCCAGTGATCGCCAGCGTGCCCAGCAACATCACCCAGAAGGTGAGCGGGATCTGCTTCCGAAGGCCCCCATAGAAACGCATGTCCTGCTCGTGGTGCATCGCATGGATCACCGAGCCGGCGCCGAGGAACAGCAGCGCCTTGAAGAAAGCGTGCGTGAACAAGTGGAACATCGCCGCGCCGTACGCGCCGCTGCCGGCCGCGAAGAACATGTAGCCGAGCTGCGAGCAAGTCGAATAGGCGATGACGCGCTTGATGTCGTTCTGGCACGTACCAATCGTCGCGGCAAAGATACAGGTGGCGGCGCCGATGAAGACGATGAAGTCGAGCGCGACCTCGCTGGTCTCGAACATCGGCGACAGGCGGCAGACCATGAACACGCCGGCGGTGACCATGGTCGCGGCGTGGATCAGCGCCGACACCGGGGTCGGGCCTTCCATCGCGTCGGGCAACCAGGTGTGGAGGCCGAGCTGCGCCGATTTACCCATCGCACCGACGAACAGGCACAGGCACAGCACCGTCATCGTGTCGAAGCGATAGCCGAGGAAGCCGATCGTCGAGCCCGCCAGATGCGGCGCGGCGGCCAGGATCTCCGGGATCGAGACGGTGCCGAACACCAGGAACGTGCCGAAAATGCCGAGCATGAAACCGAGGTCGCCGACGCGGTTGACCACGAACGCCTTGATCGCCGCGGCATTGGCGCTCGGCTTCTTGAACCAGAAGCCGATCAGCAGATAGCTGGCGAGACCGACGCCTTCCCAGCCGAAGAACATCTGGACCAGGTTGTTGGCCGTCACCAGCATCAGCATCGCGAAGGTAAACAGCGACAGATAGGCGAAGAACCGCGGCTGGTCGGGATCCTCGTCCATATACCCCCAGGAATAGAGGTGGACGAGCGCCGAGACGCTGGTGATCACCACCAGCATCACCGCGGTCAGCGCGTCGACGCGGAGTGCCCAGGAGACGTCGAGATCGCCCGACTTCATCCAGGTGACCACCTGGGTCACCGGATAGGGATCGCCGCCGGTCAGATAATGGATGAAGATCGGCCAGCTGAGCGCGCACGACGCGAACAACGCGCCGGTGGTCAGCACCTTGGCCGGCACATTGCCGATCGCGCGATTGCCGAGGCCGGCAATGATGGCAGCCAGCAGCGGCAGGAAGACGATGAGCTGGATCGTGATCACGCGCTCACCCCTTCATCCGGTTAGCATCGTCGACCGCGATGGTCCCGCGCCCGCGGAAATAGATCACCAGAATGGCGAGCCCGATCGCCGCCTCGCCCGCGGCGACGGTCAGCACGAACATCGCGAACACCTGACCGACCAGATCGTGCAGATAGGCCGAGAAGGCGACGAAGTTGAGGTTCACCGCGAGCAGGATCAGCTCGATCGACATCAGCATGATGATCAGATTCTTGCGGTTGGCGATCAGGCCGAGCACGCCCATCCCGAACAGGATCGCGGCGACGACCAGATAATGCGTCAGGCCGATCACAATTCCACCCCCTGGCCGACCGGCGGCTGCATGTTGCGCGTCGCGTCCTGTG
Organism: Sphingomonas asaccharolytica NBRC 15499; assembly: GCF_001598355.1. Classification (GTDB taxonomy): domain Bacteria; phylum Pseudomonadota; class Alphaproteobacteria; order Sphingomonadales; family Sphingomonadaceae; genus Sphingomonas; species Sphingomonas asaccharolytica. Next base: position 44,167 of record NZ_BCYU01000008.1, on the reverse strand, counting down.
GACGGCGGGCGACCTGACGGCTGATCTTCTGACCCTTGACCCCGCCACGTGCGCGATGCGTCAGCACGATCGCACCGATCATCGCCACGAGCAGCACCAGGCCGGCACCTTCGAACACGAACAGATAATGTGAATAGAGCAGATGCCCGATCGCCTCGATATTGGACATCTTGTCGGGCGTCGGCGCGATGCGCTGATCGAGCTTGAGGCCCCCCGCCGACCACCCCAGGAGGGCGATAACTACTTCAGCCGCCAGCAAAACCGCAAAGGCAAGGCCAATCATCGCGTAGCGCACAAAACCGGCGCGCAGTTCGGCGAAGTCGATGTCGAGCATCATCACGACGAACAGGAACAGCACCGCGACCGCGCCGACATAGACGATAACCAACAGCATCGCGATGAACTCGGCGCCGCACAGCAGCATCAGGCCCGCGGCGTTGAAGAACGCGAGAATCAGCCACAGCACCGAATGCACCGGGTTGCGCGACGTGATCGTCATCGCACCCGACAGCAACACCACGGCGGCGAACAGGTAAAAGGCGATTGCCTGGATCATTACTGCACCGTCACCCCAGCGAAAGCTGGGGCCTCAAGCGATGTCGCGACGCAAGGGCCGCGCGAGATCCCAGCGTTCGCTCGGATGACGGGATTGGGGTGAATCATGCTGCGTCCCACTGTTGCGGCGCGCTTAACGGTACGGTGCATCGGCGGCAAGGTTCGCGGCGATCGCGCGCTCCCAGCGGTCGCCATTGTCGAGCAGCTTGGCCTTGTCGTAGATCAACTCCTCGCGCGTTTCGGTGGCGAATTCGAAGTTCGGACCCTCGACGATGGCATCGACCGGACAGGCTTCCTGGCACAGCCCGCAATAGATGCACTTGGTCATGTCGATGTCGTAGCGCGTCGTCCGCCGGCTGCCGTCGTCGCGCGGCTCGGCCTCGATCGTGATCGCCAGCGCCGGGCAGATCGCCTCGCAAAGCTTGCACGCGATGCAGCGCTCCTCGCCATTGGGATAACGGCGCAGCGCATGCTCTCCGCGGAAACGCGGCGAGATTGGGTTCTTCTCGAACGGATAATTGATCGTCGCCTTGGCCTTCCACATGTAGCGGAAGGTTAGCGCATGGGCCTTGATGAACTCCCACAAAGTGAACGATTTGATGATCTGGGCGACGCTCATGATCCAACTCCTACACGCGTCAACATCAGATAACCGGACACCAGGAACACCCAGAACAGCGACAGCGGCAGGAATATCTTCCAGCCCAACCGCATCAGCTGATCGTAACGGTACCGGGGCACCGTCGCCTTCACCCAACTGAACAGGAAGAAGAAGAACAGGATCTTGGCGAACAACCAGATGATCCCTGGGACGTAATAAAGCGGCGCCCAATCGAGCGGCGGCAGATAGCCGCCCCAGAACAGGATCGAGTTGAGCGCGCACATCAGGATGACGTTGGCATATTCGCCGAGCCAGTAGAGCGCGAAGCTCATCGACGAATATTCGGTCTGATAGCCCGCGACGAGTTCCGATTCCGCCTCGGTCAGGTCGAACGGGGCACGCTGTGTCTCGGCGAGCGACGAGATGAAGAACACCACCGCCATCGGGAAGAGCAGCAGGTTGAAGCCATAGCCGTTGATCGGGAAGTAGGTGTAGATCGCCTTCTGCCCCTCAACGATATCGCTGAGGTTGAAGCTCTTGCTCCACAGCACCACCGAGATCAGCACGAAGCCGATCGAGACTTCGTAACTCACCATCTGTGCCGCGGCTCGGAGCGCCGAATAGAAGGGATATTTCGAGTTCGACGCCCAGCCGGCGATGATGATGCCGTAGACGCCCAGGCTCGACGCCGCGAGGACGTAGAGCAGGCCGACATTGATATTGGCAAGCACCACGCCTGCCTGGAACGGCACCACTGCCCAGACGATCAAGGCGACCGTGAAGGTGATGATCGGCGCGAGCAGGAACAGGCCCTTGTTCGCCGCCGAGGGGATGATCGTTTCCTGCAGGAAGACCTTGAGGCCATCGGCGAACGACTGCAGCAATCCGAGCGGACCGACCACGTTCGGGCCGCGACGCAGCGCCATTGCCGCCCAGATCTTGCGATCGGCATAGATGATCATCGCCACCGCCAGCATCAGCGGCAGCGCGATCACCAGAATGTCGATGATCGTGGCGACGAACCATGCCCAGCCATAGTCCATGCCGAGATAGGTGAACCAGGAGGTCATGCTGCGGCCTCAAAACACATCGTCGCCCCGGCGAAGGCCGGGGCCTCAGGCGAAAGTGCGACGCTAGAGCCGCCAGCGATCCCGGCCTTCGCCGGGATGACGGAAATATGCCGGGTCATTCCGCCGCCTCTGCAAAGGCTTGGCCATGGAGCAGTTCCGACGAGCATCGCTGCATCGTTGGGCTCGCGCGGCAGATCGCGTTGGTCAGGTAGAAGTCCTTGATCGGATAGGCGACCTCGCCCGACCCCTTGGCGTCGAGCGACGGCGGGTTCCAGTCGAAGCTAACGAGGCCAACCTGGCCCAGCGCGGGAACGTCGAGCGCCATTTGCGCGCGTAGCTCCTCGAAAGTGTCGAGCGGCAATGTCTGGCCGAGCTTTTCCGACAAAGCGCGCAGGATCGTCCAATCCTCACGCGCATCGCCCGGCGGGAATACCGCGCGCTCGCCGCGCTGCACGCGACCTTCGAGATTGACGAAGGTGCCGGCCTTTTCGGCATAGCTCGCGCCCGGCAGGACGACATCGGCGGCCGCCGCGCCCTTGTCGCCATGATGGCCGATATAGACCTTGAAGCTATTGGAAAGCTTCGAGAAATCGACCTCGTCGGCACCGAGCAGGAAGACGAGTTTCGGGCTGGCCGCGACCACGTCCGCGATACCGCCCTTTTGCGCATAGCCGAGCATCAGCCCGCCCATCCGCGCCGCGGAGAAATGGACGACGTTGAACCCGTTCCAGCCGTCCTTCACCACGCCAAGCGTCTTGGCCAGCGCCAGCGCCGCGCCATGACCACCCTTGAGCGCCGCGCCGCCGACGATAATCATCGGGCGCTGGGCGTCCTTGAACGCATCAGCTGCCGCCTTGGGCAGCTTGCCGAGCAGCGACAGATCGTTGCCGAGCCACTCGACCTTGTAGGTCAAATCGGTCTCTGGCCCGATCGCGAAGACCTTGGCGCCCTTCTTGATCGCCTTGCGAATGCGCGTGTTCACCAGCGGCGCTTCCCAGCGCAGATTGGTGCCAACCAGCAGGATCGCGTCGGCCGTCTCGGCGCCGGCGATCGTCGTGTTGAAATTGACCGCGGCCAGGTTCGACACGTCGTAATCCATGCCGGTCTGGCGGCCTTCGAGCAGCGAGCCACCCATCGCCGTGACCAGCGCCTTGGCCGCGAACATCGTCTCGCAATCGACCAGGTCGCCGGCGATCGCCGCGACGCTGTTGCCGGCCTTAACCGCGGCGATTGCCGCGAACGCCTCGTCCCACGTCGCCGCGACCAGCTTGCCCTGCTTGCGGACATAGGGCTTGTCGAGGCGCTGACGGACCAGGCCATCGACCGCGTGGCGGGTCTTGTCGGTCGCCCATTCCTCATTGACGTCGTCATTGACGCGCGGCAGCGCGCGCAGCACCTGACGCCCGCGGCTGTCGAGGCGGATGTTGGTGCCGACCGCGTCCATCACGTCGATCGACAGCGTCTTCTTGAGCTCCCACGGCCGCGCCTCGAAGGCATAAGGCTTGGAGGTCAGCGCGCCGACCGGGCACAAATCGACGACATTGCCCGACAATTCGCTGGTCACCGCCTGTTCGAGGTACGAGGTGATCTGCATGTCCTCGCCGCGATAAATCGCGCCGATCTCCTCGACTCCGGCGACTTCCTCGGCAAAGCGGATGCAGCGCGTGCACTGGATGCAGCGAGTCATGACCGTCTTGACGATCGGACCCATATACTTCTCGGTCACCGCGCGCTTGTTCTCGGTATAGCGCGAATTGCCGCGGCCATAAGCGATCGACTGATCCTGCAGATCGCATTCGCCGCCCTGATCGCAGATCGGGCAATCGAGCGGATGGTTGATCAGCAGGAATTCCATCACCCCTTCGCGGGCGTTCTTCACCATCGGGGTGTTGGTGAAAATCTCCTGATTGTCGGCAGCGGGAAGCGCGCACGACGCCTGGGGCTTGGGCGGCCCCGGCTTCACCTCGACCAGGCACATCCGGCAATTGCCGGCGATCGACAGCCGCTCGTGATAACAGAACCGCGGGATTTCCTTGCCGGCCGCCTCACACGCCTGGAGCACCGTCGCACCGGCGGGGACTTCGACCTCGATCCCGTCTACTTTGACTTTGGGCATTATTCGGCAGCCTCTTGCATGGGCGCAAAATCACCGCCCTGACGCTCGGCGATGCGGCGCTCGAGTTCGGGGCGGAAATGACGGATCAAGCCCTGGATCGGCCAGGCCGCGGCGTCGCCCAGCGCGCAGATGGTGTGACCTTCGATCTGCTTGGTGACGTTGAACAAGGTGTCGATCTCGCCGATATCGGCGTCGCCGGTGCGCAGCCGTTCCATCACGCGCCACATCCAACCGGTGCCTTCGCGGCATGGCGTGCACTGGCCGCAGCTCTCATGCTTGTAGAAATAGCTGATGCGGCTGATCGCGCGGACGATGTCGGTCGACTTGTCCATGACGATGACCGCCGCCGTGCCGAGGCCCGAGCCGAGCGCCTTGAGCCCGTCGAAATCCATCGGGCAGTCCATGATCTGCGCTGCCGGCACCAACGGCACCGACGACCCGCCCGGGATTACCGCGAGCAGATTGTCCCAACCGCCGCGAATGCCGCCGCAATGTTCCTCGATCAACTGGCGGAACGGGATCGACATCGCGTCCTCGACCACGCACGGTCTGTTCACATGGCCGCTGATCTGGAACAGCTTGGTGCCGCGGTTGTTCTCGGCGCCGAAGCTGGCGAACCATTCGGGACCACGCCGCAGGATGGTCGGCGCTACCGCGATCGATTCGACATTGTTGACCGTGGTCGGGCAGCCATAGAGGCCGGCACCCGCCGGAAATGGCGGCTTGAGCCGCGGCTGACCCTTCTTGCCTTCGAGACTTTCGAGCATCGCGGTCTCTTCGCCGCAGATATAGGCGCCCGCACCGCGATGGACGAAGACGTCGAAATCATAGCCCGATCCGCAGGCGTTCTTGCCGATCAGCCCGGCGTCATACGCCTCGGCGACTGCGGCAAAGAGCGTCTCCGCCTCGCGGATATATTCGCCGCGAATGTAGATGTAGGCGGCGCGCGCACGCATCGCGAAACCGGCGACCAACGCCCCTTCGATCAGCTTGTGCGGATCGTGGCGGATGATCTCGCGATCCTTGCACGATCCGGGTTCGGATTCGTCGGCGTTGATCACCAGGAAATTCGGACGATCGGGCCGTGGCTCCTTGGGCATGAAGCCCCATTTGGTACCGGTCGGGAACCCTGCCCCGCCGCGCCCGCGCAAGCCCGACGCCTTCATCCGGTCGATGATCGTGTCGGCGCCGATCTCGAGCAGTTTCTTGGTATTGTCCCAATCGCCACGCGCCTGCGCCGCCTTCAGCCCCCAGGGCTGGAAGCCGTACAGATTGGTGAAGATGCGATCCTTATCGGCGAGCATCTATCGCTTCCCCATCGCATTCTGGACGAAATAGAAAATCACCAGCACCGCGCCGACGACCAGGGCGAGCCCGATCAGCGCGAACGCCACGCGCAGCACCAGGCCCAGGATCACCAGCGCGCCGATAATGGCGAAGATCGCGATGATCGGATTGACGTTGCCGCGCATTACCAGCTCCCCCGGTAATCGTGGTTCTCGCTGACCATTTCCTTGAGCGTGGTCGGACCACCCTCAGGGCAGCTCGCACGGCGGCCGACCTGCGACCCGACCTGCGGCTGTTCGCCCTTTGCCAAAGCCTCGAGCACCGCGATCGTGCGGTCGTAGTCGAGGTCCTCGTAATTGTCGTCGTTGACCTGGACCATCGGCGCATTGGCGCAGACGCCCAGGCATTCGACCTCGGTCAGCGTGAACAGGCCGTCGGCGGTGGTGTGGCCCTTCGACAAGCCCTTCGACTTGCACGCGCGCAGCACCTCGTCGGAGCCCGCCAGCATGCACGGCGTCGTGCCGCAGACCTGGACGTGATAGCGGCCGACCGGCGCCATGTTGAACATCGTGTAGAAGGTCGCGACCTCGTACACCCGCATGTACGGCACGCCGATCTGCTTGGCGACGAACTCGATCACCGGGACCGGCAACCAGCCCTGGGTCTTGGTATCCGAGCCGACCTGGCGCTGGGCAAGATCCAGCAGCGGCAGCGACGCCGATTGCGCACGACCCGGCGGATAGCGGCCGATGATTTCCTTCGCCTTGGCGGCATTCTCGGCCGTCCATGCAAAATCGCCCCAGCGTGCGCGGGTTTCGGCTTCGTCCGGGATTTGAGGTGCTTCAGCCATTAGCGATCACATTCACCAAAAACGATATCGAGCGCGCCCAGGATCGCGGTGGTGTCGGCGAGCATGTGGCCCTTCGACATGAAATCCATCGCCTGCAAATGACTGAACGCGGTCGGGCGGATCTTGCAGCGGTACGGCTTGTTCGATCCGTCGGCGACCAGGTACACGCCGAACTCGCCCTTGGGGCTTTCGGTCGCGACATAGACGTCGCCGGCGGGGACGCGATAGCCTTCGGTGAACAGCTTGAAGTGATGGATCAGCGCTTCCATCGACTGTTTCATCTCGGCGCGCTTGGGCGGCACCACCTTGCGGTCGCTGCTGGCGATCGGCCCGTCGGGCATTTCGTTGAGGCACTGCTTCATGATCCGCGCCGACTGGCGGACCTCTTCGACGCGCACCATGAAACGGTCGTAGCAGTCGCCACGCGTGCCGACGGGAACATCGAAGTCCATCCTGGCATAGGCGTCATAGGGCTGCGACTTGCGCAGATCCCAGGGAATGCCGGAGCCGCGGATCATCGGGCCGGAGAAGCCCCATCGCACCGCATCCTCACGGCTGACGACAGCGATATCGACGTTGCGTTGCTTGAAGATGCGATTGTCGGCGACCAGGCTGATCGCATCCTCGAACAAGCGCGGCAGGCGCGTGTCGAGCCAGTCGGCGATGTCGGTCAGCAGCTTGAGCGGCACGTCCTGGTGGACGCCGCCGACGCGGAAATAATTGGAGTGCATCCGCGCGCCCGAGGCACGCTCGAAGAAGTTGAGGCAATCCTCGCGAATCTCGAACAGCCACAGGTTCGGCGTCATCGCGCCGACATCCATCACATGCGACCCGAGGTTCAGCATGTGATTGGAAATTCTGGTCAATTCGGCGAAGAACACGCGCAGATATTGCGCCCTGATCGGCACTTCGAGGTCGAGCAGCTTTTCCGCCGCGAGCACGAAACTGTGCTCCATGCACAGCGGCGAGCAATAATCGAGCCGGTCGAAATAGGGCAAAGCCTGGGCGTATGTCTTGTATTCGATCAGCTTCTCGGTGCCGCGATGGAGCAGGCCGATATGCGGATCGACCCGCTCGATAATCTCGCCGTCGAGCTCCATCACCAGGCGCAGCACGCCGTGCGCCGCCGGATGCTGCGGCCCGAAATTGATCGTATAATTCTGGATCGTGACATCGCCGACGGTCGGGTCCTCCGCGTCGGTCACGCCCAGCATCTTGTCGAGCGTATCAGCCATTGTTCGGCTCCGGCTTCTTCTTGGCGCGGCTCGGCTTGGCCGGTGCCTCAGCGGTCGGCGCATCCGGCTTCACGCGCAGTTTGGCGGCAACCTTGCTTGTCGATGGCGCCTTCGCGGCCTCAGGCGCCGCGGCGACGTCTGCGGTCTTGCGCGCGCGCGTTGGCTTGGGCTTTTCAGCGGCGGGCGGCGCGGGCTTGGGATCCCCGCCTTCGGCCTTTTCGGCTTTGGCAGGCGACATAGCCGGCTTGGGACTGGCGCCGGCTTCCGGCTTCCCTGCGCCGCTCTGCGCGGTGCTCTCGGTCGTCTTGGGCTGGGCCGGCGGTGGCGCAGGCGGAGCTGGCGGCGGCGCGGCTGCGGCCTTCTCGTCACCCGGCAGGATGTATTCGGCGCCTTCCCACGGGCTCATGAAGTCGAACGTGCGGAAATCCTGCGCCAGCTTGACCGGCTCATAGGCGACGCGCTTGGACTCTTCCGAATAGCGCAGCTCGACATAACCGGTCAGCGGGAAGTCCTTGCGCTGCGGATGACCGACAAAGCCGTAATCGGTCAGAATGCGGCGCAGGTCGGGATTGCCGTCGAATAGCACGCCGTACATGTCGTACACTTCGCGCTCGAGCCAGCCGGCGACCGGCCAGATCGCCGTCACCGACGGAACCGGCTTGATCTCGTCAGTCTGGACATGGACGCGGATGCGGTGATTGCGCGTCAGCGAGAGCAGGCAATAAACCACCTCGAACCGGTCCGCCCGGTCGGGATAGTCGACCCCGGCGATCTCCATCAGCTGCTGATATTCGAGGCCGGGCGTGTCGCGCAGCAAGGTCATCGTCTCGACCAGGCTGTCGCGGTCGACGGTGAACGACACTTCGTACGCAGCTTCGAGGCTCGACAGGACGCGGCCGCCGAGCGTCTTCTCGGCCACTTCGATCACGCCGTCATTGGGCGCATAAAGGGGAGCAGCCGATTTCACCGCTCAATCGTCCCCGCGCGGCGGATTTTCCGCTGCAGCTGCATGATTCCGTAAAGCAAGGCCTCGGCGGTCGGCGGGCAGCCGGGTACGTAGATATCGACCGGCACGATGCGGTCGCAGCCGCGCACAACGCTGTAGCTGTAATGGTAATAGCCGCCGCCATTGGCGCAGCTACCCATCGAGATGACGTATTTGGGCTCCGACATCTGGTCGTAGACCTTGCGCAGCGCCGGCGCCATCTTGTTGCACAAGGTGCCCGCGACGATCATCACGTCGGACTGGCGCGGGCTCGCGCGCGGCGCGGCGCCAAAGCGTTCGAGATCGTAGCGCGGCATGTTGACGTGGATCATCTCGACAGCGCAGCACGCCAAGCCAAAGGTCATCCACCACAACGAGCCGGTGCGGGCCCATTGGAACAGCTCTTCGGCGCCGACGACAAGGAAGCCCTTGTCCTGCAGCTCACCGTTCAGGCCGTCGAAGAAACCTTGGTCGGGCGAAATCACCGCCTGACCGCTGGTGCTCATCGGCAATTCGACCGGGCCGGAATGTCCGATAATCGAAGGGGTCATTCCCAATCCAACGCTCCCTTCTTCCAGGCATAGACGAGGCCAAGCGCGAGTTCTGCGATGAAGATCATCATGCTGATCCACGCAGTCCAGCCGAGCGAGAATACGCTCACTGCCCAGGGGTAAATGAACGCCGCTTCCAGATCGAACACGATGAACAGGATCGCGATCAGGTAGAACCGGACGTCGAACTGGCTGCGCGGGTCCTCGAACGCGGGAAAGCCGCATTCATACTCGCTGAGCTTTTCCGGATTCGGCTGGTGCGTGCCGGTGAACCGGGACGCGATCATCGGCAGGAACACGAACGCGCTGGACAGCGCGATCGCGACGCCGAGGAACAGCAGGATCGGCAGATATTGTGACAGATCGACCACTATTGTCTCTCGCAGGTGCGAAACATTGCGGCGTCTCTAGGACGGCACCCAGAGTCGGGCAAGGCCTCGAACCCGTGAGAATGATTCGCAATTATTCGAGTCCGTTTCAGCTATGCTGAAACGGATGCGGCACCAGCCCGCTCCCCCACCCGACCACCCAGTCAGGATATGTTATGGGCGGTCGGTGGGGGCGCGGGGGGAGCGGGCCAAGGTTCCGGCGACGCGAAGCGTCGTTGGAATGGCTACGGAGGGCGGTGCCGCAACCAGCGAAGCTGGCAAGAACTCTCAGGCGGCGGCGGCGACGCTGTCGATGGCGGCGAGCTCGTAACGGTTTCGTCCCGCCATTTTCGCACGATATAGCGCAGCGTCGGCGGCAATGGTCAGTTCGTGGACCGAGCGGCCCGGCGCCGGATGAATTGCCGCGACTCCCAGGCTGATCGTGACCTTTTCGGGGAGCGCGAAGCCGGCATCGCTACTGCACGTCGCGACCATCACGCGGACCCGCTCCGCGATCGAGGCCGCGCCCGCGCGGTCGACCCCGGGCAGGATCAGCATGAATTCCTCACCGCCATGGCGGGCAGCAAGATCGATCGGTCCGCGAAGACCTGCCTGAAGCATCTCGGCAACCGCCTTGAGGCAGCGATCGCCTTCGCTATGACCGTGCGCGTCATTGAAGCGCTTGAAGTGATCGACATCGATCGCAACCACTGCGAGCGGCCCGCCCGATCGCAGCCCCCGCTCCCACTCGTCGGCCAGGCGGCTGTCGCGCTGGCGGCGATTGGCCAGCCCGGTCAGCGGATCGGTGCGGCTGACGCGTTCTAGCGCGTCGCATGCCTGCTCGAGTGCCTTTCCGCGCTCGCCGAGCGATTCGACCAGCGCCTGGTTGGCGGCAGCGAGCTTGTGCGCCTGGAGCACCTGGCCGGCGAGCCGGCGACTGGTACTCAACAGGACGATTGTCATCACCGCCGCGGCGGCGCCCAACAGCCAGTGACCGGGACGGCTCCCGACAAGGAATCCCCACGTCGCCGCGATCATCACCGGCAACTCGAAGGCGGCATACATCGGCCAATAAGCGACATGGACGATCGACAAGGTCAGACCGCTGAGCGACACGCAGACCGCGAACATGACCTCATTGTCGGTGCCGGTTGCGGCAATCAGCCCGAGGGCCGCGCCCCAGACAACGCCCGAGGCGGCGGAGAATCCTATCAGCGAGGCTGCCCAGCGGCGTGGCGGAATATGGCTGAACCGCCCCGATTGATACGCCGCCGCGACAACGCCCCGGGCGCCGATGACGAGCGCGCTCACCGCGACCCAGAGGGTGAGCCACAGCCCCCCGCCTTTTTGCCAGAACAACCCTGCCATCATCGCCGACCCGAGCAGGTCCATGCCGATCATCGGATAGGCGATCGAATAGATCGCGTCGATCCTGGCCTTCAGGAACAAATCTTCCCTAGACATGGATGGCGCCGTCGATCCCATCACGCACGCATAGTCATGGCATCGTTAAAGCCGGGTTATGGATGGGCGCCCTCGCTTGCGCGGCGGCACCATGTTATCGCGGTTATCGCGGAAAATGACCGGAATGGGCATGGAGACCGGCACGGTGAAGACAGCTCTCGTCGCGTCTGCAATGGTCCTGATCGGCGGGACGGCTCCTTCGGCGCCGATCGCATGGCAGCCGCCGCGCGTGTCGTCGGATCAGTTCGAGGCCTATGCCGCGTTCGACCCGATGAACGGAGACTTATGGTTCGTCCGCTCGAAACCCGATTTCACCGGCTGGCGGATCAAGGTCAGCCGATGCGGGCGCGACGGTTGGCAAGAACCCGTCGATGCACCGATCGCGGGCGATGGTGTCGAGGCCGATCCGATATTCGCCGATCACGGCCGCAGCTTATGGTTCATCTCGAACCGTTCGACCGACGGTATCAAGCGATCCGACATGGACATCTGGCGGGTATCGCGCGGCCGCGACGGCAAATGGGGGACACCCGAACGCCTGCCCGCCCCGATCAATTCGACTGCGCAGGAATGGTTTCCGCGTTTCGCGCCCGACGGGTGGCTCTATTTCGGGTCGGCGCGTCATGGCGGCTTGGGCAAGACCGATATTTGGCGCGCGCGCCGGGATCGCGGCGGCAAATGGATCGTCGAAAATGCCGGCCCCGCGGTCAACAGCGCTTCCGACGAATATGAGCCTTTGATTTCGCCCGACGGCAAGACGATGCTGCTCGGTACCGGCGACGGCTATTATGTCAGCAAATGGACGCCTCGCGGCTGGTCGGCGCGGGCGAAGCTTGGCGCCGAAATCAACCTAAACGGCAGCGAGACGGGAGCGACCTATTCGCCGACCGGCAAATCGTGGCTGTTCGCGCGTGACGCGAAGGACGGCAAATCGGGTGAATTCTTCCTGGCGGGAAAACGCGAGGCGAACTGGCCGCCGACCTGTCCCACCAGGAATTGATCGGAATAGCGGCAGCGCCGCTTGGCAGCGCATCAGCGCAACGCGCTCGCGATCAGTTTGTGCAGCTTCGAATGGAGCACATCGTTCGCGGCGAGAAACTCATTGCGCTCCATCGTGCGGTCGCCGCCTCGGAAATCGGTGACGAAGCCGCCGGCTTCCTTGACCAGCAACACGCCCGCTGCGACGTCCCAGGGCTGGAGGTCGGATTCCCAGAACCCGTCGAACCGTCCCGCCGCGACCCAGGAGAGATCGAGCGCGGCCGAGCCGAGCCGACGAATGCCGGCGACTTCAGGCGCCACAGCGCCGAAGATGCGGCTCCACTGCGCGAAATTGCCATGGCCCAGGAATGGGATGCCGGTCGCGATCAGCGCATCCGGCAGATCGCGTCGCGACGAGACGCGCAACCGGGCATCCTGCAACCAGGCGCCCTTGCCCTTTTCCGCCCAGAAGCTCTCGTCGGTCAGCGGCTGATAGACCAAAGCAGTCGTGATCTCGCGCTTGCCATTCGCCATCGGCTCCTCGACCGCGATCGAGATCGCGAAATGCGGAATGCCGTGGAGGAAGTTGGTGGTGCCGTCGAGCGGATCGATAATGAAGCGAGGCTTGTTCGGATCGCCGGCGATCTCGCCGCCTTCCTCGGCCAGGATCGACCAGTCAGGCCGCGCCCTGCGCAGTTCCTCGACCAGTGTCTCCTCGGCACGCTTGTCGGCCATCGACACAAAATCGGCCGGCCCCTTGCGGCTGACCTGGAGGTGCTGAACCTCGTTGAAGTCGCGGCGCAGGCGCGGCGCCGCCTTGCGCGCGGCGCGCTCGATGACGGTGAAAATGCCGGAATGGGAAGGCAATCTATCGCTCCAAAATCACCCCTCTCCCGCTTGCGGGAGAGGAAGGGGCCCGCCGCCGGAGGCGGTGGGAAGGTGAGGGTCTTCTTTCTTCTGTCTCGGCACATGCTCGGAAGAAAGGAGACCCTCACCAGCATCGGGTGAATAGCACCCCGTGCTATTCAGGTCATGCTCGGAGCATGACCGACCCGATGCCCTCTCCCGCAAACGGGAGAGAGCTAATTCATTCAGTCTGCCCGACGCACGTAAGTCTGCTCGTACACATCGACCACGATCCGGGTTCCCGCGGCGATATGCGGCGGGACCATGATGCGGACGCCATTGTCGAGGATCGCCGGCTTGAAGCTCGACGACGCCGTCTGGCCCTTCACCACCGCATCGGCCTCGACGATCGTCGCCTCGATCGTGTCGGGCAGCTGGACGCTGATCGGATCTTCGTCGTGGAGCTCCATCACCACGTCCATGCCGTCCTGCAGGAACGCTGCGGCGTCGCCCAGCAGGTCGCGCGGCAAGGTGCTCTGCTCGTATGTAATCTTGTCCATGAATGTCAGCGTGTCGCCCTCGGCGAACAGGAACTGGAAGTCCTTGGTATCGAGGCGGACGCGCTCGACGGTTTCGGCGGAGCGGAAGCGGACATTGTTCTTGCGGCCGTCGCGCAAGTTCTTCAGCTCGACCTGCATGTATGCGCCACCCTTGCCGGGTTGGGTGTGCTGAATCTTGACGGCGCGCCAGATGCCGCCTTCATATTCGATGATATTGCCGGGACGAATGTCCACGCCGCTGATCTTCATGCGATGTACCTGCTGGAAAGAGCGAAACCGCGCCTTTAGCCAGCCGGCCCCGATCCGGCAAGCACCGCGCCGAATGCGCGCACCGCTTCGGCCTCGTCGCCGGACCACACCGCGCTCGAGACCGCGAGGAAATCGGCGCCCGCCGCCACCAGCGGCGCGGCGTTTGCGGGCGTAATCCCGCCGATCGCGACGCAGGGTAATTCGAACAGCGCCGACCACCAACTGAGGATCACCGGCTCGGGGCGATGCTTCACGTCCTTGGTCGTGGTCGGATAGAACGCGCCGAACGCGACATAGTCCGCGCCCGCATCCCCCGCTTCCATCGCCAGATGGCGGCTGTCGTGGCACGTCACGCCGATCTGGACATCCGGCCCGAGCACCGACCGCGCCTCGCGCGGATCGCCGTCCTCCTGGCCAAGATGGACGCCGTCGGCGCCGAGCCGTTTCGCCAGCGAGACGCTGTCGTTGACGATGAAGGCCACTTCGCGATCGGCGCAGATGCGCTGGAGCGGCTCGGCTAGCCGGGCAGCCTCATGCTGGTCGACGTCCTTCACGCGAAGCTGAAACGCCGCCACCGGCCCGGCGTCGAGCGAGCGCGCCAGCCGATCGGGAAACACGCCGCCGACATTGAGCGGTGAGATCAGGTATAACTGGCAAGGCGGGCGCCGCACGTCGCGTTTGAACGAGGCGGCAAAATTGGGGTCGAGCGGGCCGAGCGGGTCTTCAGTGTCCATCCGCCGCCCCTAGGACCTGTCCCGTTTACCGGCAACCACCCCCCTTCGTCCTAATCGACCACAGCAATCAGGAAGCCGTCCCACTTCTTGACTCCGACCGTCTGGACCGCGGTGGCGGTCAGCCGCTTCTCCGCTCCCACCGCGTCGAACAGGTCTCGTGTCCCGCGGATCCGCTCGTCTCCGCTCGCTTCGTCCAGCACCCCGCCCTCGCGGATCACGTTGTCGACCACGATCGTCGTGCCGGGCCGCGACATCGCGAGCGCGGCGCGGATATAAGCGGGGTTGTTCTGCTTGTCGGCATCGATGAATACGAAGTCGAACAGACCCTCGCGCGCTGCGATCATCGCCTGGAGCGAGTCGAGCGCCGGGCCGGTACGGATATCAACGCAATCGCCCAACCCCGCTTTCGCAACGTTGCTGCGCGCAACATCCGCGTGATGTAGGTCAATCTCCAGCGAGATCAGCTTGCCGCCCGCGGGCAGCGCGCGGGCCAGTTCGATCGTCGAATAGCCACCAAGCGTCCCTATTTCGAGAATGCGCAGCGCACCCGCCATCCGAGCGAACAGATGGAGCATCCGCCCCTGCGCCGGCGACACATCGATATCCGGCAACCCGCCGGCCGCATTGGCGGCGAGCGCTGCCGAAAGCGCGGAGTCGTCGCCGAGCAGGTGCTCGACGATATAGGCGTCGACGGCGCTCCAGCCCGGATTTTGCTCTCCTACTCGCTCGACCATGGCAATCCTCCCGACTGAGGCAGCGCTTGTCGCGCAGCGCCCTTTTCTCCCTCGGCCGTGCTGCGTCAATCCGACAATAGTGAAGTCACGACTTGACTAATTATCGACATGCGAATATTGAAGTAACGACTTCACTAAAGGAGTGAGTTATGCCGGACGGACATGTCACCCACGCGACCTTCACGATCGAGCGCAGCTACAAGGCGGACCCCGCCAAGGTGTTCGAAGCGCTCAGCGACCCCGCCATCAAGCGTCGATGGTATGCGGCGAACGATCAATCCGAACTTGTCGCCTTCGAGAGCGACTTCCGCCCAGGGGGTGCGCAACATCTCGGCTACAGATTTGGCGACACCAGCCCTTTTCCCGGCGTGTCGCTAACCGACGACGGCATTTTCCAGGCGATCGTCCCGGGTAGTCGGATCGTTACCACCAGCATGATGGCGATTGGGGGCGCGCCGATGTCGGTGTCGCTGACGACGTTCGAGCTTATCCCCAATGGCGAGGGCACCGATCTGCTCTGCACCAATCAGGTCGCCTTCTTCGAAAATGCCGACGGGCCGGTGATGCGCGAGCATGGCTGGCGAGTGCTGCTCGACAAATTGGGTGAGGTGATCGAAGGCTGAGCGGGTGACACCCGATCTCGACCGATTGTTCCAGGCCCTGGGGGACCCGACCCGCCGCGCGATCGTCGATCGCCTGGCGGAGGGGCCGGCATCGGTTTCTCGGCTCGCCGGGCCGCTGGGCGTCACGGTGACCGCGATCGCCCAGCATTTGCAGGTGCTCGAGCAATGCGGCGTGGTGCGCACCGAAAAGGTCGGGCGCGTGCGGACGGCATCTTTGGTGCCCAACGGCCTGACGCCGGTCGAACGCTGGGCGCGCGACCGGCGATCGATGCTCGAAAAACGGCTCGATCGTCTCGCCGATATCCTCGGCGAAGGCGATTAGGGCCTAGGCCGCGACTTTGTCGACCGACGCGTCGTAAATCTCGTCGATCGCCTCGGCCAGCGCGCGGTCGAATTCCTCATCGCTCATCTGCTGGCGCAAATCCTCGAGCAGCGCGCGGCTGAAGCTCGCGATAATGCCCTGGTTCTTCGCCAGTTCGACGCAGGCTTCGGTGCGGTTGAACCCGCCCGACAGCGCGACGACATGCAGCACGCGCGGATGCTCGACCAGCGGCAGGAACAGGCCCGGCTTGGCCGGCAGCGACAGTTTGAGCATCACCTTGTCCTCGCCCGGCATGGTGTCGAGCGCCTTGAGAATCTCGTCGAGCAGGATCGCATCGGCCTCCGCACGCTCCGGGCTCTTGATGTTCACCTCGGGCTCGATGATCGGCATCAGGCCATGGCTCAGCACTTGCCGCGCCACCTCGAACTGCTGCGCGACGATCGCGGCGATGCCCTCACGATTGCCGAGATTGACGACTGACCGCTCCTTGGTCCCGAACATGCCAAGCCCGCGCGCGCGGTCGAGCAAAGCGTCGAGGCCTGGCATCGGCTTCATCAGTTGGACACCATTGGCCTCGGCTTCCAGCCCCTTGTCGATCTTGATGAACGGGACGACGCCGCGATCGTGCAGCGCCTGGGGCACCGGTTGTCCGTTCGCCTGGCCGTCCATCGTGCGCTCGAACAGGATGGCTGCGATCACCTTGCCATTCGCGAAAGCCGGCGCGGTAATGATCCGCACGCGCATCTGGTGGATCAGGTCGAACATCTCTTCGTCGCTCAACCACGAGCCTTCCTCGATGCCATAGCCCTTGAGCGCCTTGGGGGTCGACCCACCGCTCTGGTCGAGCGCGGCGATGAAGCCGTGTCCGGCGGCAATCTTGGCAGTCATATCGGCGGTCTGCATGGTCGTTTCCCGTCTCTGCATACGTATGTGTGGCGGCTGTTAGACAGCGTCCGCCGCGTCCGCAATGGGGCCAAGGCAAGTGAAGCCGGTTAGAATGATCGCAGGCCCGAAGGCCATTCCTCAATCGCTCCGGCGCAATTGTCCCTTTTTGGAAGCCTCTCCCCCGGTTGACCTGCTGTTGCAACGGGATCACTCTGATACAGGGCAATATGTTCGGGGGGCGTCGTGGGTATTTTCGGAAAGGTGGTCAGATGCGTGGTCGTGGGTGCAGCGCTTGTATCCGCAACCGTTGGAATGCCGGTCGCGGCGGGCGACAAGGTGACGATCGGTCAACCGGCGCCCGATTTCACACTTACTCTCGTCGACGGCACCAAGATCACTCGCGATCAATTGCGCGGACAGGTCGTCATCCTCAATTTCTGGGCGACCTGGTGCGTGCCGTGCCGGGCCGAGCTGCCGACCCTCGATACCTATTACAATATGCGGAAGGATGCGGGTCTGCGCGTCTTTGCGGTAACGACCGAAGATTCGCTGCCGGCTTATCAGCTCAAGCAGCTCTTTCAGGTCATGCACATTTCGCCGGTCAGGAAGATCAAAGGGCCGTATGACACGATCGGCGATGCTGTGCCGACCAACATCATCATCGGCCGCGATGGCCGCATCCGCTATGCCAAAGCAGCAGCGTTCGATCTCGACAGCTTGAATGCGATCCTCGTGCCGCTGCTGCGCGAACCGATGCCCACGAGCTGATGGCGTTCGTCCGCGCCCTTTGCGCGTTGGCCGCCGCCGCGGCGATCAGCCTGCCGGCAGTCGCGGGCGCGCCCGGATTGCCGGGGCAGATGACGCTGACCGGTGGACAACGCATGACGCTCGGCGACCTGCGCGGCCGCGTCGTGGTGATCAATTATTGGGCGAGCTGGTGCGTGCCCTGCCGGGCCGAAATCCCTCTCCTAGCCCGCTATTACCGCCAGCATCTGTCGCAGGGTCTGGTCGTGATCGGCATTTCGGTCGATCCCGGCGCGAATGGCCAGGGTCAGGCCACCGCCACGTCGATCCCCTACCCCCAGGCGACCTCGGTCGCGGGAGCCGATATCGCGGTGTCGGCAGTGCCGATGAGCTATGTGATCGATCGCCACGGCCGCGTCCGCTATGAGAAAGCGGCGGCCTTTACCGCGAAGCGCCTCGACGCCGTCGTCCGTCCGCTACTTGCCGAGCGTTAAGAGTTTAGCGCCTTAACGCCTGGAAGTTCCTTGCCTTCCATCCATTCGAGAAAGGCTCCGCCCGCGGTCGACACAAAGGTCATGTCGTCGGCGACACCTGCCTGGTTGAGCGCGGCTACGGTATCGCCCCCTCCCGCCACTGACACCAGCGAGCCTTCGCGCGTCAGCGCCGCGACTGTCTTCGCCAACGTCATCGTCGCCACATCGAACGGCGGTGTCTCAAACGCGCCGAGCGGGCCATTCCACACCAAGGTGCGGCAATTCTTGAGCACATCGCCCAGCGCCTCGGTCGCGGCCGGACCGATGTCGAGGATCATCTCGTCGCTCGCGACCTCATGGACGTTGACCGTGCGGGTCTCGGGATTCGGCCTGAATTCTCTCGCGACCACCACATCATAGGGCAGATGGATCGTGCAGCCGGCCGCTTCGGCGACGTCGAAAATCTCTTCCGCCGTGCCAGTCAGATCGTGCTCGGCCAGGCTCTTGCCGACATCGACGCCGCGCGCGGCGAGGAAGGTATTGGCCATGCCGCCGCCGATGATCAGATGATCGACCTTGGTGACCAGATGCTTGAGCACATCGAGCTTGCTCGACACCTTGGCGCCGCCGACCACTGCCGCGACGGGATGCTCGGGATCGCCGAGCGCCTTGTCGAGCGCGTCGAGTTCGGCTTCCATCTGCCGCCCCGCGAACGACGGCAGGCGATGCGCCAGCCCTTCAGTCGAAGCATGCGCGCGGTGCGCGGCCGAGAAGGCATCGTTGACATACAGGTCGCCGAGCGCTGCCAGCCGCTCGATCGTCTCGGGCGCGTTCTTCTCTTCACCCGGATCGAACCGCGTATTCTCCAGGATCGCTACATCGCCGTCCTTCAGCGTCGCGATAGCCTCAGCCGCGCCCTCATCGTCGATGAAGCGAACAGGACGGCCGAGCACGTGTTCGAAGGGCCGCGTAACGAGCGCCAGGCTCATCTCCGGGTTACGCTGCCCCTTGGGACGCCCGAAATGCGCCAGGATCAGGACTTTGGCGCCCTTGTCGGCGAGTTCGGCGACAGTCGGCACAGCGGCACGCAACCGGGTGTCGTCGGTGACTTGGCCATCGGCCATCGGCACGTTGAGATCCTCACGGACCAGCACCCGCTTGCCCGCGATGTCGCCCATGTCATCGAGCGTTTTGAAGTTGCGTGCCATGTCACACTCCTGTCGGCAAACTCCCCTCCCGCATGGGGGAGGGGTTGGGGGGAGGGGCTGTTGGGCTGGGCGTCGCCCCTCAACTCGGAACGACACGCCCTCCCACAACCCCTCCCGTGAACGGGAGGGGTTGTGGGCTTAGATCAACGCTGCCATCGCCTTGGCGGTGTCGACCATGCGGTTGGAGAAGCCCCATTCATTGTCGTACCAGCTGAGGACGCGAACCAGCTTGCCTTCAAGCACTGCGGTTTCGAGGCTGTCGACGGTCGACGACGCCGGCGAGCCCATCAGGTCGATCGAGACAAGCGGCTCGTCGGTATAATCGAGCACGCCCTTGAGCTTGCCTTGCGACGCTGCCTTGAGCGCCGCGTTGATCTCTTCCTTGGTCACGTCGCGCTTGGGCGTGAAGGTCAGGTCGATCAGCGACACGTCGGGAACCGGCACGCGGATCGCCGAACCGTCCAGCTTGCCCTTCAGTTCGGGCAGCACCTCGGCGACGGCGCGCGCGGCACCGGTGGTGGTCGGGATCATCGACATCCCCGCCGCGCGCGCGCGGCGCAGGTCGGAATGGATCTGGTCGAGGATCTTCTGGTCGTTGGTATAAGCGTGGACCGTGGTCATCAGGCCGCGCTCGATGCCGAATTCGTCGTTCAGCACCTTGGCGACCGGCGCCAGGCAATTGGTCGTGCACGAGGCGTTCGACACGATATTATGATCGGCGGTCAGCTTGTCGTGGTTGACGCCATAAACGACAGTCAGGTCGACATTCTTGCCTGGCGCCGAGATCAGCACCTTCTTGGCGCCGGCATCGATATGCTTCTGGCAAGCGTCACGGTCGGTGAAGAAGCCGGTGCATTCGAGCACCAGATCGACGCCCAATTCCTTGTGCGGCAGGTTCGCCGGATCGCGCTCTGCGGTGACGCGGATGCGCTTGCCGTCGATCACCATGTCCTGGCCTTCGGCATGGACTTCGCCCGGCCATTTGCCGTGGACCGAGTCGCGTTTGAACAGCCAGGCATTGGCCTTGGCATCGCCGAGATCGTTGATCGCCACCAGGTCGAGACCGGTATCGCCCTGCGCGAGCATCGCGCGCGCCACCAGACGCCCAATCCGCCCGAACCCGTTGATCGCTACCTTCACTGCCATGTTGTTTCGCTCCTCGAGCTGCTGATGCCGGCACGCGCGAATGGGGCCGGTCGGTCGCGGCTGCCTTTGGGGATGCCGACGCGGCGCGTCAACTGTCGGGGCCGGGTATTTGCTCCCGGATCGGCCGCAATGCCGTCGATCGCAACGTCGTCGATCAGTCCCCATGCGGTCCGAAGCGCTGACTTGAGGCGACCCCCGGCAGCGAGCCCGAGCCCTTTGCGCGGCGAAACGATCTTGTCGCGTCCCCTCGCCGTGCTATCTCCCCCCGATGGCAGACGCTTCCCCGACCGATCGGATCGACGCCGCGCTCGCCCGCATCGAACGCGCCGTCGCGGCGCGCGACAGGAGCGCGCAGGACCTGAAGACACGACACGAATCGCTGCGCGCCCGCGTCGGCGAAGCGATCGCCGCGCTAGATGCGCTGGGGGCGCGAAATGGCTGAGGTCACGCTGACGATCGGCGACCGCCGACACAACGTCGCTTGCCGCGACGGCGAGGAAGCCCAGCTTCGCCGATTGGGAGAAATGCTTGACCAACGCTGGGCGATGGCCAACCGCGCGTCCGGCGGCCTCAATGCCGAACGCACCATGCTGCTGATTGCGCTGATGCTCGCCGATAATCTCGATCAGGCGGAAAACCGTCCCTCGGCGGACGGCGGTCCGAGTCCCGCTTTTCTCAACCGCCTCGCCGATCGTCTGGAAGCGCTTGCCGAGACCCTTGAGAAACCGGCACCGAGCGCCTAGATTCATGGTCGGCGGGTACTGCCCGATACGAGCCTTTATTATCCCTGAGGCTATTCATCATCCAAGGGGGCTGTCCCTGCCCGGACCCTGGTCCGACGTATATGGTCCCCACCTGACGTACCGTGCGTCAGAGGATAACCCGGCAAACGGTCCACGGTGGTCCCGCCACTCCACCGAAACATGAAGAGCAAACAGGCATTGCGGGCGCGCCTCCGCGCCGCGCGCGACGCCTTTGTCGCCGGCAAGCCGTCGCCGATCGCGGTGCCAGACGCCTTCCGCATGTGGCTCGACCGCGGCCTGACCGTCACCTCCTATGTCCCGATCGGCAGCGAAGCCGACCCCTCGCGGCTCGCGCGCGCCGCGGTCGAGGCGGGATGCGTGCTGGCCCTCCCCCATGTCACGGTGCGCAGCGAACCGATGCGCTTCCTGGCGTGGGAAACAGAAGCGGCGCTCGAGGCCGGCCCGTTCGGTCTAAGCCAGCCATCGGCGCTCGCCGCCGAATTGCGCCCCGACATCATCCTGACGCCGATGCTCGCCTTCGACGCGAAGCTCGATCGACTGGGCCAGGGCGCAGGCTATTATGACGGTGCCTTCGCGCGCTTTCCCGACGCCAGGCGCGTCGGCGTCGCCTGGAGCGTCCAGCAGATCGAAGACTTGCCGGTCGATCCATGGGATATGAGGCTCCACGCCGTCGTTACCGAACAGGGATGGATTACAATATGAACCCGCCACCGACACCGCGCTGGCAAAAGCCGGTGGGCATGCTCGCCATCCTGGCGCTGATCGCGATCTGGTGCATCGCCGTCGTCAGCCTGTCGCCCTGGGTGGGACGCTGGCCGGCATTGGCGCAATTGCTGTTCTACGTCGTGACCGGGATCGTCTGGCTCTGGCTGCTGCCGATGCGGCGCATGCTGCGCTGGATGGAAACAGGGCGCTGGCGCTAGCGACGATCATTTATATCTTGGAAGTCCACGCCGAAAATGGCGCGAGTGACGGGGCTCGAACCCGCGACCTCCGGCGTGACAGGCCGGCGCTCTAACCAACTGAGCTACACCCGCTTGGAAGCGTGAGGCGCGGCCACTAAGCGAGCCGCCCCCCAGTGTCAACAGCGGTCAAATTAGTTTTGTCGCACGCCCCAGCGACCGCGCTTGCGCTCGCTGACTAGGGTGCCGTGCTCGAACAGGAAACCGGCAATGTCGGGCTTGCCCGCCGCCCCGATCACCGTCTGCATGATGATCAGCAACGGTACCGCAAGCAACGCGCCCGGCGTTCCCCACACCCAGCTCCAGAAACTCAGCGAAATCAGGATCAGCACCGGGCTGATCGTCAGGCGATGCCCGACGATGAACGGCGTCACCGCGTTCGCCTCGAGCAAGTGGCAGCCGATCATGATGCCTGCTGGCATCAGCGCCACCCAGATGTCGGGAAAGGTCATCAGCCCGCCGACAGCGAGCAACAATGCCGCGACGATCGGCCCGAAATAGGGAATATAATTGAGCAAGGTGACGATGCCGCCCCACATCAGCGGATAGGGCATGCCGATCAGCCATAAGGCGCCCGACACGATCAGCCCGAGTACGATGTTGATCGCGGTGATCGTGCCGAGATAAGCGGAGACGTCGTCAACCACGTCCTGGATCACGCGCGCCGTCGCCATCGCGCCGCCGAAGCTCGCGCGGCTGGTGATCGTCCGGCGGCGCGTCCGCGTCCAGCCGGCGAGGAAGAAGAACACCACCAGCACGCCGAAGAATATCTGAACCAGCGCGGTCGGCGCCGACGTGGCGATAAGGTCGAGCAGCGAGCTCGGCGGCGATACCGGGGTCGTGGCCCGCACCTTGGGGATGGTGGCGATATGCGCCGCCGCCTTGTTGATGTATTTTTCGAGGCTCGCATAGAGATCGAGCACCGGCGCCAGATTGGCCTGGATCCGATCGATCCGCTCGGGCAAGCGGCGGAAGAATTCGATCGCCGGAACGACGATCGCGGCCAGCGCCACGTTTGCCGCGGCCAGGAAAGTCAGCACGCAAATCAGCGCCGCGAGCCAGGACGGCAGCCGACGCCGCTCAAGCCATTCGAGCACCGGGATGAGTGCGATCGAGATGACCAAAGCGATCGTGATCGGCAGGAAGAATTCGGCGCCGGCCTTGAGCGCGAACGGCAGGCCGATCACCAGCCCGACGCCGGCGATCAGCGTCAGCGCGGCGAGCAGACGGTCACGCCGCGGGTCGATTACTGGCGGTGGACCATCGTCGGCCGACGCCGGCGTCTCGGGCGCACTCGGCGCAACCGCAGCGGCGCCCCCAACCGTCGCCGACAAACTCGCCCCCATGCCGCTCTCGCCGTTACTCATAGGGGCTTCGTAGCGCCATTGGCGGGCAAAGTAATCCCGGCTAGCGTCAAGAGATGAGCGAGAAGCTGCTGATCATCGACGAAGGTACCACTTCCACCCGCGCGATGCTGTTCGCGCCCGACGGCACATGCCTGGGCAGCGAATCGGCCGATCTGACCCAGCATTACCCCTCCCCCGGACTGGTCGAGCACGATGCCGCCGAGATATGGGATCGGACCTTCGCCTGCGCGCGGAAAATGGTCGAACTGGCGGGCGGGGCCGAGGCGGTGGCGGCGATCGGCATCACCAACCAGCGCGAGACGGTGGTGTTCTGGGACAGACAGACCGGCGAACCGCTAGCGCCCGCCATTGTCTGGCAGGACCGGCGCACGGCGTCATGGTGCCGCGAACTCAAGGAGGCCGGGCACGAGCCGACGGTCCAGGCCCGCACCGGGTTGCTGCTCGATCCCTATTTCTCGGGATCCAAGATCGGCTGGGCGATGGCCAATTGGCCGCAGCTCAAGGCAGCTGGCGACCGGCTGGCGGTCGGCACCATCGATTCGTGGCTGGTGTGGAAACTGACCGCGACGGAAGGCAGAGGTGGGCTGCACATCACCGATGCGACCAATGCCAGCCGTACTGCGCTGATGGCGATCGGCAGCGGCCATTGGGACGACGGCCTGATCGAGCTGTTCGACGCGCCGCGCCACGCGCTTCCGGAGATCGTCGATTGCGCGGGCAATTACGGCACCACGACATTGTTCGGCGCGCCGATCCCGATCTGCGGCATGGCCGGCGACCAGCAGGCGGCGACGATCGGCCAGGCCTGCCTGATGCCCGGCGACACCAAGGCGACGTTTGGCACCGGTGCGTTCGTGCTGACGCAATATGGCGCGCATCAGCCGACGTCGAAGAACCGGCTACTGGCGACGGTGGCGTGGCAACTCGGCGGCCGGCGCGCTTATGCGCTGGAAGGATCGGTGTTCGTCGCCGGCAGCCTGGTGCAATGGCTGCGCGATTCGCTCAAGCTGATCGCCGCCGCCGACGAAACCGAGGCGTTGGCGCGGTCGGTCGCGGACAATGCCGGGGTCTATCTGGTCCCCGCGCTGTCCGGCTTGGGCGCACCATGGTGGGAAGCAGAGGCACGCGGCTGCATGTCGGGACTCAGCTTCGCCGCCACGCGCGCGCATATCGTCCGCGCCGCGCTGGAGGCGATGGCGCACCAGGCCAACGACCTGAAGACTGCCTTCGCCGCCGATGGCGCCGACTGGACGACGCTCAGGATCGACGGCGGCATGGTCGCCAACGATTGGATCGCGCAGGATCTCGCCGACATGCTCGAGGTTGAGGTGGAGCGGCCGGTCTTCGCCGAAACCACCGCGCTCGGCGCGGCGATGCTGGCGGGTGTCGGCAGCGGCTTGTTCAAGGACCTGAAGGCAGCGTCCGCCATGCGCGGCAAGCTCGACGCTTTTCATTCCGCTTTGGCCGCCGACGCCCGGCAGATCCGGCTTGATGGCTGGGCATCGGCGGTAAAATCGGTGATCGCTGCCGCGCGCTGACGCCATGGCTGATCGCGCGTTTATGGCGTTCGGGTATGATTGTCGAAATAGAGGTAATCTGGCTGGAATTCGCCGGTCGAGGCAAGCCGATCGAAATCCATCATCGTGACGATGCGGTCGGAAACCTCGACCATCCCCGCCTCGCGCAGCACGCGCAACGTCCGATTGACGTGGACCGAGGTCAGTCCGCATGCCTCCCCCAGATCCTGCTGGGTCAGTGGCCAGGCGAAGCTATTATCCTCGACCAGTCCGACCGCGTCGAGCCGCGAATAGGTTTCGCACAACATGTGCGCGACGCGACCCACGGCGTCGAGCCGACCCAGCCGGAAAATCCATTCGCGATGCATCGCCGCATCGAGCAGGGTCGAAAACCACAGCACGCGACCCAGATGCGGCAAGCGTTCGATGATCTGGGTCAGCTTGTCGTGCGGCGCATAGGCGACGGTGCACTCGCTCAAGGTTGCGATGTCATGGTCGAGCCGCTGAAGCGGATAACCGTGCAGATCGACGAAATCGCCCGGCGTCTGAATGCTGACCAACTGCCGATGGCCGTCGGCGCCGTCCATGTAACGGCACATGAAGCCCGAGATGAGGAAGGTCGACCGCGTGACGACATCGCCGCGGCTTGTCACCACCTTGCGCCGCGGCAGCGTTACCGGCGCGGTCAGGACGCTTTCGATCGCGTCTTTTTCCTCATCGGTCAGTTCGCGGCGTCGGCGGCCTTGCAGGAAATTGTCGGTCAGCATGTCGATCTTCGAACCCCTTCGGCAGCGTAACGATCTTGTCCGCTTCTTGGTTTCCATAGCAGGAAACGCCATAGCAACACGATGAAGAGGATTGGACTGATCGGCGGCATGAGCTGGGAGAGTTCAGCGCAATATTATGCGATCATCAATCGCGCGGTGCGTGACCGTCTCGGCGGCGCGCATTCGGCCGAAATGCTTTTATACTCGGTAGATTTCGGCGAAATCGAACGACTTCAGCATGATGGCGACTGGTCTTCGCTCACCGCGCGAATGGTGGATGCGGCCAGGCACTTGGAGGCGGGAGGTGCGGATTTCGTCCTGATCTGCAGCAACACGATGCATTTGATGGCTGACGAGATCGCAGCGGCGATCGGCGTGCCGCTGCTCCACGTCGTCGATCCCACTGCGGCGGCGATCACCCGGGCGGGGCTTAAGCGAGTCGGGTTGCTCGGCACCGCCTTCACGATGGAAAAGGCCTTTTATCGCGATCGCCTCGCGGCCGCCGGGCTCGAGCCCCTGATTCCCGACGACGACGACCGGCGCGAGGTTCATCGCGTGATCTATGAGGAATTGGTCGCGGGAAAGATCGAAGCGGCATCGCGCGCGGTCTATCACGATGTGATTGCGCGGCTGGTGGAGCGCGGCGCGGGAGCGATCGTGCTGGGCTGCACCGAAATCATGCTGCTCGTGGACCAGTCGGACAGCGCAGTGCCGTTGTTCGATACGACGAGCCTTCATGCGCTCGCGGCGGTCGACCTCGCGCTCGGCTGATAACCGGGGGCGATCGCCCGCCCCCGGCCCCGCAGGATGCCCGTCTATTTCCGCGCCGCTACTGCCTCCGTCCGCTGGTCGGACGCCAGCGCGCGGTCGCTGATCGACCATAATGAATCTACGCCGATTTTGCCGTTCAGCACGGCATTATTGAGCGCGAAGATGTCGAGCGCGCTGGGGCCTCCCGGCGCCTCATATTCGGTGCTCGACGCCGGCCACGCCGCGCGATGGTGGCAATTCATGCAGTTGGTCTTGATCGGATGATCGGCGGCGAGCTCGATATAAGGGTTGAACGCGACCGGCCATTGGTTGCTGCCCGAACTCGCAGGAATGCCGTAGGTCGCCGCCATCAGATAATTGCGCCATGGCCCCGGCGCACTGACCGGCGACAGGTTGGGCCGGTCGGCGGCATAGGGGCTCATGCCGGGCGAATCGTTCCACCACACCGATTGGAATGTCCAGGCGGGCTGTTCCTTGGTCATGATGTGCATCGCGATCAGGATCAGATAGTCGCCCTGCTGGAACATCCGGCCATAAGCATAATAAGCCGAAGCATCGAGGATCGCGCGATCGCATTGCGCCATCTTTGAGAGATCGGGTTTGTAATTGTAGAAGCGGTCGACCCCGACCACGCGCGGCTTGGCATAGGTATTGGGCCCGAGCGGCTTGCCGCTCATCGTCACGCCGTGGAGGAAACTGACCGAGGACGGGATCACTTGAGCCGCCCGTGTGGTGGTGACCGCCACCGCTTTCGGCCACTTCTCCTGGATCTCGAAGCCGGCATAGACGCCGTCGTCCGACGCCGGGTCGTTCCAAATCGGCAGCGCGGTGAACTGGCCCGCCGCCACCGGCCACATCATCGGCTTGAGGACGATCGAGCCGTCAGGCATCGCCGCCATCTGCTTGGCTTGGTTGGGCGGCGGGATCAGGCCGTTGAGCGTCGACTGCAGATAGAGCTTGTTGCTGCGAATCCAGTCGTAGGCGGGCTGGTTGTAGATCACCCCCGCCACCATCACGTCGCCGTTATTCTGCAAGGTCGGGCCATTCGCCAAAGCGTAATCAGCGGGCGTCGTTCCCTGCAGGCACGGCGTGCCCGTGTAGCGGTCGACCACCGGCTGCGGCACGGCATAGGTCGGCGAGACCGGGAAGTTAATCGGGTCTGCGCCAGCCGTCGATCCATTGTTGAGCTTGAACTTGCGCATCGGCACCGTCGCGACCGCCGGCTCGGTCTTGGCGAGCTTGGCAGTGACCGAGGGGTCGGGTGCGAATGCCTGGGTTTCGGTGCACCAGCTTTGCCAGATCGGCTTGCCGCCGACCATCGTGTTGAGCGCGGCCCAGACGTTCCAACCGTGCTGGCGCGTGCGGGCGACGTTGCCGGTTGTTACCCAGCTTTCGACCGTGGCAGCCTTTTGCGGATAGTCGAACCCGGACGGGATATTCTGCGGCGTCGGGCAAGCGGCGTTGGCAATGCCCGTCGCGGGCTTGGTCGACGATGTCTTCATCGTGCACGCAGCGGCGAAGACCAGCATCGCGCCGATCAACGCGACCGATTGGAATGGGCGGCGAACAGCGAAGCGCATCAAGGCATCCCCCCGTATTTATGAAAGAATCTTACCCCTTCGGTCGTCGGCAAGCCAGCGATGAAGCCACCATTCCGGACGGATTCGTTGGCGGGTCGCGTGCGGGCTCCACCACTCGGGATGGCGTCGTTGGGCGCATATAGACTGCGTGCATCGAACCCCAGCGGACCGCGATTGACTTGCGGCGCCCGACATCGCTTGATGAAGCGGACGAGCTGGGGAGCACGATGACCATTATTACGGCGCCGCGAGTCACCGCTTCCCAAGTCGTAGGCGTCACGCTCGGCAACGCGCTCGAATTCTACGATTTCCTGATCTTCACCTTCTTCGCGGTCGAGATCGGTCACACTTTCTTCCCGGCCACCGACCCACAATCGAGCCTGCTTGCTGCCCTCGCCACGTTCGGCGCGGGATTCCTGACGCGCCCGCTTGGCGGGCTGGTGATCGGCGTGCTCGGCGATCGGCTCGGGCGCCGGCCTATGATGCTGCTGTCGTTCGCGCTGATCGGGGCCGCCAGCCTGGGTGTCGCGCTGACGCCGTCTTATGCCGCGATCGGCATCGCCGCGCCGTTGCTGGTGCTGTTCTGGCGCCTGGTCCAGGGATTCGCGCTGGGCGGAGAGGTCGGACCGAGCACCGCGTTCCTGGCGGAAGCAGCGCCGCCGCATCGCCGCGGCCTGTACGTCTCGATGCAAATGTTCGGGCAGAATGTCGCTGTGCTGGTTGCCGGATTGATCGGGCTCGCGCTGGCGCATGTGATGGACGATGCGACCCTCGCGAGCTGGGGATGGCGGATCGCACTGGCGCTCGGCGTCGGCGTCATTCCGATCGGGCTCGTACTCCGGCGGACATTACCCGAAACCTTGCCCAGCGATGCGCCGGCGATCCCCGCGCCGCCGCTCCGCGACTATCGCCGCACCGCGATCATCGCGTTCCTGGCACTGCTGTCGGGGACGATCATGACCTATGTCACCAACTTCCTGACCACCTTCGCCAAGACGACGCTGCATCTGCCGTCCGGCACAGCCTTCTGGGCGACGATCGCGGTGGGGATCGGCGGGACGATCGGCGCGCCGCTCGGCGGCTGGCTGGCCGATCGCTATGGACGCCGACCGGCGATGATCCTGCCGACCTTGTTCGTCTGCCTTATCACTCTTCCCGCTTTCTGGCTGCTGACCATCGCACCGGGCAAGGCGAGCCTGTTCCTGGTAGGATGCTTATTGCGCCTCTCCATCGGCATCGCGTTGAGCGCGGTGCTGGTCCATATCACCGAGGACTTTCCCGCGCGCATCCGGTCGGGCGCGCTGGCGATCGTCTATGCGCTGGCGATCTCGATCTTCGGCGGATCGACCCAGTTCGTTGTGGCGTGGCTGACAGGCGTCACCGGCAGTCCGTTGGCGCCGGCCTGGTATATGGCGGCGGCGGCCGTGCTGGGGTTCGTGGCGTTGTGCTTTGCCCGCGAGACGGCGCCCCGGCGTGTGTCGCCGGAAATCTAACAGGCCCCAACGTCACCCGGCTTTATGCCGGGATCCACTCCTCCCCAAGTCGACCAGCGAATGGCTCAGTGGAGGCCGGCATGACGGACGAGAGGGTGCCGCTTACGCGGCTTGGCTCGCGCGATCTTCGAACAAGCCCTTCAGATCCTTCTTCAGGATCTTGCCATTGGCGTTGCGCGGCAGCGTTTCGTGCACGAAGCGGATCGACACCGGCACCTTGAACGCCGCAAGCCGCTCACCCACCCAGGCTTGCAATTCCGCTTCGGTCGCGGCCGTGCCCGGCGCGAGATGGACCACGGCGGCCGGCTCCTCGCCCAACGTCCGGTGCGGGATGCCGATCACGGCAGCGTCGGTCACTGCGGGATGCTCGTACAGCGCGTTCTCGACCTCGGACGAATAGATATTCTCGCCGCCGCGGATCACCATATCCTTGGCGCGGTCGACGATGAACAGGAAGCCTTCCTCATCGAGCCGCGCGAGGTCGCCGGTGCGTACCCAGCCGTCGACAAAGGTCTCCGCCGTCGCCTCGGGCTTGTTCCAATAGCCCTTAACGATCATCGGTCCGCGCGCCCATAATTCGCCGACCTCGCCGACCGGCAACACAGTGACCCCGTCATCGGCGCGGATTTCCAGGTCGGCGGTCGCCACCGGCGGGCCGGCGCTGGTCGGGCGGTTGAGATAATCCTCGCTCGAATGGTGCGTCACCGTCGCCATCGTCTCGGTCATGCCCCAGCCATTGCCGGGGAGCGCGCCGAATTCCTCGTAAATCTTCTTGACGAGTTCAGGCGCCGACGGTGCCCCGCCATAAGCGATCGCCTCGATCGAGGAGAGGTCGTATTTGTAGCGATCGGGATGTTCGAGCAGCTGCCAGGCGATGGTCGGCACGCCGCCGGTAAAGTGGACCTTCTCGCGCTCGATGATCTCCATCGCCTTCACCGTATCCCATTTCCGCATGAAGATGGTGGTGCTGCCGCTCGCCATGGTCCCCATCAGCCCGGCCGAGCAGGCGGTGACGTGGAACATCGGGATTACGGTCAGGCTGGTGCGCGGGATCGGATCGGGGATCGGCTCGCCGCGGCGGACGAAGCTGCGCGCGCCCGAGAAGCCGCCCGACATGATGTTCGTCATGAGATTGCGGTGCGTGCCCAGCGCGCCCTTGGGATTGCCGGTGGTGCCGCTGGTGTAGAAGATCGTCGCGTCGTCATCGCTGTCGATCTCGACTCGCGGTCGATCGTCCGCAGGCAAGTCCGCCCAGCTTTTCGGCCCGCCGATAATGTCTTCTAGTGCAATGGCGCCGTCGATCGGCGCGGGCGAGCGGGCGACGATAAGACGTTCGACGTTGGTCAACTCTGCCAGATGCGGCCTGATCCGCTCATAGCGCTCGGCGTCGACCAGCAGGACCTTGGCCCCCGAATCGTTGATGCCATATTCGAGTTCGGCGCCTGTCCACCAGGCATTGAGCGGAACCGCGATGGCGCCGAGCGTCGTGATCGCGAAGAAGATCACCGGCCATTCGGGCAGGTTGCGAGTCGCGAAGGCGACGCGATCGCCCTTGCCCACGCCCATGCCCTGAAATGCGCGGGCGAGCGCCGCCGTGGCGCGATAACTCTCCTCATAGCTGACGCGCTCGTCCTCAAGGATGGTGAACAGGCGGTCGCCATGCGTGCGCGACAGATCGAGCAACACGCCAAGATCGTGCGGCGCGTGTTTCCACACCCGCGTCGGCACGCCGCGAATCTCGATCGTCTCCATCTCGAACTTGGTGCCCAGCGCGGTCAGCGCGGCGGTCGCGTCCTTCAGTGAAACCCTGGGCCAGGCCGGATCGAGGGCGATAACGGGTTCGGGTGCGCCATTCATTGACAAGGATCCGCTCTCCAGCTTCGGCCGTCGCAGGTCTCCGCCTGCGCGATTTCGCAACGTTAGAGTTGATTCGAGCGTCGCTCAAGGCAATAGAGAGTCGTAATTTGAAATAGGGGTATGGAAGAGCGATGCTGATGAAAGCGCCTGAAAAGCATGGCTTCGATGCCGCGCGCCTCAACCTTATTCCGGCATTCCTGAAGGAACGGTACCTCGATTCGGGCAAATTGCCCAACGCGCAGATCCTGATCAGCCACGATGGCGAGATCGTCCATTTCTCAAGCCAGGGCGCGGCGATCGAGGGGTCGGACAAGGCGATCGATGAAGGATCGATCTTCCGTATCGCCAGCATGACCAAGCCGATCACCTCGGTTGGGTTCATGATGCTGGTCGAGGACGGCAAGGTCGCGGTCGATACCCCAGTTCATCACATATTGCCCGAGTTCAAGGGGATCGGGGTCTATAATGGTGGTGGTAGCGGAGTGCCGTTCCTGCCGGTGACGCCGACCGCCGAGCCGATGCGGATGCTCGACCTGCTGCGCCACACCTCGGGTCTGACCTATGGTTTCCAGAACCGCACCAACGTCGATGCCGCCTATCGCGAGGGCAAGATCGACAATTGGCATGGCGGCAACGATCTCGACGGTTTCGTCGCGGCGCTGGGCAAGCTCCCGCTGGAATTCTCGCCCGGCACCGCGTGGAATTATTCGGTGTCGACCGATGTGCTGGGCGCGGTGATCCAGCGCGTATCGGGCATGCCGCTCGACCAATATTTCGCCGAAAAGATCTTCAAACCGCTCAAGATGGACGACACCGGCTTCGTCGTGTCCGACGGCAAGGTCGACCGGCTGACCGATTGCTACACGTTCGTCGCCGGCAAAGGGCGCGTGATGTACGATCGTGCGAGCGAAAGCGCGTGGCGACGCCAGCCCAAATTATTGTCGGGCGGCGGCGGATTGGTCTCGACGGCGCTCGATTATCACCGCTTCTGCCAGATGTGCGCCAATGGCGGCGAACTCGATGGCGTGCGCCTGTTGGGACGCAAGACGCTCGACTTGATGACGATGAACCATCTGCCCGGCAAGTCGGACCTGTCGACGCTGTCGCGCTCGCTATTCAGCGAGACGCAGAATGCCGGCACCGGCTTCGGCCTCGGCTTTGCCGTCACCGAGGATGTCGCCAAGACGATGATCCCGGGGTCGGCGGGCGAATATTATTGGGGCGGCATGTTCTCGACCGCGTTCTTCATCGATCCGGTCGAGCGGCTGCACATGGTGTTCATGACTCAGCTCAGCCCGTCCGGCCTGTATCCGATCCGCCGCGAGCTCAAGACGCTGATCTACTCGTCGCTGACCTAATCCGTCGCCCCGGCGGAGGCCGGGGCCGCCGGTCACATTGCCGGCACGGACCAGAACATAGCGGCCCCGGCCTCCGCCGGGGCGACGATTTTGGAGAGAAGAATGTCCGATACGCCCGCTTCCCCGATCCGCACCAAACGCCATGGCGACGTGCTCGTGATCATCTCGAACAACCCGCCGGTCAACGCGCTGGGCGCGGCGGTGCGCGAGGGACTCGACGCCGGGATCAAGCAGGCGGCGGCGGACGCGACGATCAAGGCGGTGGTGATCCGCTGCGACGGCCGGACATTCTTCGCCGGCGCCGACATCACCGAGTTCGGCAAGCCGATGACTGGTCCGGGGCTCGGCGCGGTGATCGACGCGATCGAAGCGCTCGACAAGCCGGTGGTCGCGGCAATCCACGGCACGGCGCTGGGCGGCGGTTGCGAGGTCACGCTGGGCTGCCATTATCGGATCGCGGTGCCGTCGGCGAAGATCGGCACGCCCGAGGTCAAGCTCGGCCTGCTGCCGGGTGCCGGCGGGACTCAGCGCATCCCGCGCATCGCCGGGATCAAGCTCGCGCTCGAAATGACCGCGATCGGGGATCCGATCTCGGCGAAGAAGGCGCAGGAAGCCGGATTGATCGATCGCCTCGCGGATGAGGACAGCCTGGAGGCGGACGCGATCGCCTTCGCCAATGAGATTGCCGACAAACGTCCCCTGCCCCGCGCGTCGGAAAAGACCGCGACCGCCGATCCCGAAGTGGTCGAGGCATTCAAAAAGGCCAACGCGCGCAAGTTCCGCGGCTTTGACGCGCCGGCGGCGAATATCCGCTGCGTCGAGGCCTCGACTCACGGCACCTTCGCCGAAGGCATTGCAGTCGAGCGCGAGGAATTCATGAAGCTCATGATGGGCACGCAATCCGCTGCCCAGCGCTACATGTTCTTCGCCGAGCGCCAGGCCGCCAAGGTCGATGGCATCCAGTCCGACGTCCAGCTGCGGCCGATCAAGAAGGTCGGCGTGGTCGGCGCCGGCACGATGGGCGGCGGCATCAGCATGAACTTCCTGACCGCCGGCATCCCGGTGACGATCGTCGAGACCGCACAGGAAGCACTCGATCGCGGCGTCGGGGTGATCCGCAAGAATTACGAGAACTCGGCCAAGCGCGGCCGCTTTACGATGGAAAAGGTCGAGGCGATGATGGGTCTGCTGACCCCCACGCTCAGCCTCGACGACCTCAAGGATTGCGACCTCGTCATCGAGGCGATCTACGAGAATATGGACGTCAAGAAGGAGCTGTTCGGCAAGCTCGACAAGATCGTCAAACCCGGCGCGATCCTGGCGTCCAACACCTCGTACCTCAATGTCGACGAGATCGCCTCGGCGACCGACCGCCCCCAGGACGTGCTCGGCATGCACTTCTTCTCGCCGGCGAACGTCATGAAGCTGCTCGAAGTGGTGCGCGGCGCCAAGACCGCGCCCGACGTGCTGGCGACGGTGATGGCGCTGGCCAAACCGATCGGCAAGGTCGCGGTCGTCTCCGGCGTCTGTCCGGGCTTTATCGGCAACCGCATGCTGTCGGCGCGCAACGCGCCCGCCAACGCCATGCTGATGCAAGGCGCGCGGCCGGAGCAGATCGACAAGGCGCTGGTCGATTTCGGTTTTCCGATGGGCGTGTTCCAGATGGGTGACCTGGCCGGCGTCGACATCGGCTGGCACCGCGATCCGTCGAAGCAGGACACGATCCGCGAGGTGCTCTGCGCGCGCGGCCGTTGGGGCCAGAAGACCGGCAAGGGCTGGTACGATTACGACGAGAACCGCAATCCCACGCCCTCGCCCGAAGTCGCCGAGATTATCGAGGATTTCCGCAGCCGGTCGAACCAAGCCCGGCACGATTTCACGGACGAGGATATCATCGCCGCGACCATCTATCCGATGGTCAATGAAGGCGCGAAGATCCTCGACGAAGGCATGGCGCAGCGGGCTTCGGATATCGATGTGGTGTGGATCTACGGCTATGGCTGGCCGGTCTATCGCGGCGGTCCGATGTTCTGGGGGAACCTGGTCGGGCTCGACAAGGTCGTCGCCGGGCTGGAGGCGAACGGGGTCGAGGTGTCCCCGCTGCTGAGGCGCAAGGCCGAGGCGGGGGAGAAGTTCTGAAATTCCGTCGCCCCGGCGAAGGCCGGGGCCGCTGGCAATCTGGCCCTGTCAACGCGACAAACGGGCCGGCCCCGGCCTCCGCCGGGGCGACGAGATGAGGTGGACTATGACGGAAGCCCTTGACCGCGTGACCGAAAAATCCGCCATAGAGACCGCCAAAGCGATCCGCTCGGGCGAGACTACCGCCTTGCTCGAATGCGAAGCAGCGATAGCGCGGATCGAGGCACGCGACGGGCCGATCAACGCCGTCGTCGTGCACGATTTCGACAATGCCCGGCACCAGGCGCATGAGATGGACCGGCGCTTAGCCGCGGGCGACGATGCCCCCCTGCTCGGTGTGCCGATGACGGTCAAGGAAAGCTTCGACCTTGCCGGGCTCAAGACCAGCTGGGGAATGGAAGCGGCGCGCGATTTCGTCGCGAAGGAGGACGCCGAAGCGGTCAAGCGGCTCAAGGCCGCGGGCGCGGTGATCCTGGGCAAGACCAACGTCCCGCCGATGCTGGCCGATCTCCAGGCCGACAATCCGATCTACGGCCGCACCAACAACCCGCACAATCACGATCGCGTCGCGGGCGGATCCTCCGGCGGTGCCGCCGCCGCGCTCGCCGCCGGCATGGTGCCGCTCGAATTGGGCAGCGATATCGGCGGCTCGATCCGCGTGCCGGCGGCATTCAACGGCGTCTGGGGACATAAGCCGACCTTCGGCGCGCTCAGCCGCGACGGCCATTTCTTCCCGGGCACCGACGGTGCGCCCGGCGAATTGTCGGTGATCGGACCGATGGCGCGCAATCCGGATGATCTGGCGCTGGCGCTCGACATCCTGTCGGATCACCCGCTCAAACAGGCCGATAATCGTCCGGCGAGCGACTATCGCGTGCTGGTGCTCAGTTCGCATCCGCATGCGAGGGTCGCCGCGCCGATCGCCGATGCGCTCGACCGGCTGGCGGATGCGCTCCACGATCTCGGCGCGTCGGTCGACCGGCGCAGCGACCTGCTTCCCGATCTCGAAGCGCAGCAGCGCGCTTATATGAAGATGCTCAACATCACGATCGCGCGCGGCGTGCCGCAGGCCGGATCGGCGCCGACCACCTTGGTCGAATGGTTCGATCTGCGCGACGAGCAGGCGCGTATCGCGCGCGCCTGGAACCGGCTGTTCGCGAGCTATGACGCGGTGATCGCCCCGACCTTGGGCGTCACCGCCTTCCCGCACGATTCGACGCCGCTGCCCAAGCGCGTGCTCGACATCGATGGCGAGGCGACGCCGTTCGGCGTGCAATTCGCCTTTCCGGGGCTGGCGACGTTTCCGATGCTGCCGGCGACCAGCTTCCCGATCGGCGTCGATCCCGACGGCATGCCGATCGGCGTGCAGGCGATCACCGGCACCTATCTCGACCACAAGGCAATCGCCGTCGCCCGACTGGCGCATGGAGCAATGCAATGAGTGATGATCTTGAAACCTTCCGCGCCGAGACGCGCGCTTGGCTCGAAGCCAATTGCCCGGCGGAGATGCGCGAGCCGGTGCGGTCCGACGCCGATGTCGTCTGGGGCGGGCGCGACCAGTCGAAGCTGACGCCGGCGCAGAAACAATGGATGGACGCGATGGGCGCGCGCGGCTGGACCGTGCCCGATTGGCCGAAAGCCTATGGCGGCGGCGGGCTGTCGCCGGCTGAGACCAAGATCCTGCGCGAGGAAATGGCGCGGCTGAAATGCCGCAACCCGCTAAATTCGTTCGGTATCTCGATGCTCGGGCCGGCGCTGCTCAA
The DNA here is from genome assembly GCF_001598355.1 of Sphingomonas asaccharolytica NBRC 15499. GTDB lineage: Bacteria > Pseudomonadota > Alphaproteobacteria > Sphingomonadales > Sphingomonadaceae > Sphingomonas > Sphingomonas asaccharolytica. The sequence continues at coordinate 7,245 of NZ_BCYU01000008.1, read as the reverse complement.
ATACGGCACCGAAGCGCAGAAGCTCGAACATCTGACCAAGATCGCACGCGGCGAGATCCGCTGGTGCCAGGGCTATTCCGAGCCCGGTGCCGGATCCGATTTGGCCAGCCTGCAGACCTCGGCGGAAGACAAAGGCGATCACTATCTGGTCAATGGCCAGAAGGTCTGGACCAGCTACGCCAATTACGCTGACTGGATCTTCTGCCTGGTGCGCACCGACAAAACGGTCAAGCAAGGCGGGATCAGTTTCCTGCTGTTCGACATGGCGACGCCGGGCGTGTCGACCAAGCCGATCCTGCTGATCTCGGGCTATTCGCCGTTCTGCGAAACCTTTTTCGACAATGTGAAGGTCCCCAAGGAAAACCTTGTTCACGAAGTGAATAAAGGTTGGGACGTCGCCAAATATCTGCTCGGCCACGAGCGCGAAATGATCAGCGGCATGGGATTGGGGTCGAGCGGCGGCAACCCGCTGGTCGACGGCGCCAAGCGGACCGTCGGCCTGACCGGCGACGGCACCCTCGCCGATCCGGTGCTGCGCGCGCAAATGGCGTTGTTCGAGGTGCGCGCCAAGGCGTTCACCGCGATGTCGGAGAAATTCATCGACGAATTGAAGGCCGGCAAGGCGCACCCTGCCCAGCCGTCGATGATGAAATATTACGGCACCGAGCTGAACAAGTCGCGCCATGAGCTGATGATGGCGGCGGGCGGATCCGACGCACTCGAATGGGAAAGCCAGGAGTCGAACAACGGCGCCGCGCCACGCGCCTGGCTGCGCACCAAGGCCAATTCAATCGAGGGCGGCACCAGCGAGGTGCAGCTCAACATCATCTCGAAGCGGATTTTGGATTTGCCGGATAAATGAATCGTCGCCCCGGCGAAGGCCGGGGCCGCCGCGCGATGGCGTACAGACATTAACCCAGCGGCCCCGGCCTTCGCCGGGGCGACGGAGTAAAGAATGCCCCTCTACCTCAACGACGAACAATCCATGCTCGCGGACACCGCGAAGGACTTCGTGCGCGAACATGCTCCGGTCAAACATCTCCGCGGACTGCGCGACAGCAACAACGCCGACGGGTTCAGCAGCGATCTGTGGAAGTCGTTCGCGGAGATGGGCTTCACCGGCATCCTGATCGGCGAGGACCAGGGCGGGCTCGGGCTTGGCCATGTCGAGGCGGGCGTGGTGCTCGAAGAAATCGGACGCAACCTGTCGCCCTCGCCGTTCCTCGCCACCGCCGTCGCCGCGGTCGAGGCGCTCAAGGGCAGCGCGCTCGCGGGCAAATTCTATCCCGGCATCCTGGCCGGCGAGACCGTCGCCGCGCTGGCGATCGACGAGCAGGCCAAGTTTCGCGACAGCGTCGGCATGAAGGCCGAACGGTCGGGCAACGGTTTCCGCCTGTCGGGCAAGAAGCAGTTTGTGACCCACGGCCACGTCGCCGACCTGATCATCGTCGCCGCGCGCACCGCAGGCTCGGATGCCGACGAGAATGGCGTGACATTGTTCGCGGTCGACAAGGGCGCCGCCGGCCTGACCGCGACGCCCGAGCGACTGGCGGATTCGAGCATCGCCGCGCGGCTCGACTTCGACAATGTCGAGGTGACTGCCGACGCGGTGATCGGCGAGGTCGATGCCGGACGCGATCCGCTCAACCGCCTGCTCCGCGCGGGGCGCACAGGCGCCTCGTCCGAAATGCTCGGGGTCGGTGCGGGGGCAATGGACATGACCGTCGACTACCTCAAGCAGCGCAAACAGTTCGGCGTGGTGATCGGCACGTTCCAGGCGCTCCAGCACCGCGCCGCGCACCTCTATTCGGAGATGGAAGTGGCGCGCGCCGCCACGCTCCGCGCGCAGCAGATGCTCGACAGCGGGGCAGACCGCGCGGACGAAGCCGTGTCGGTCGCCAAGGCGCAGACCGGGCTCGCCTCGATGCTGGCGGTGCAGGAGGCAGTGCAGATGCATGGCGGCATCGGTATGACCGACGAATATGACATCGGCTTCTACATGAAGCGCCAGCGCGTGCTGGCCGAGATGTTCGGCGACGCCAACTTCCATGCCGACAAAATCGCGCGTAACGCCGGCTATTGATGGCTGAGGAAGATCCCAACCCGCGCCCGAAGCGCACCCCCGAACAGCTGATCGAGGGCCTCGTCGCGTTGCTCGACGTCGAGGAGCTCGACGCCGACCTCTATCGCGGCATGCGATTGCCCGGTGGCCAGGGCCGCGTGTTCGGCGGACAAGTGATCGGTCAGGCCTTGCAGGCGGCGCAGCGGTCGGCGGAGGGCAAGGACGCGCATTCACTGCACGCCTATTTCATGCGCGCGGGCGACGATGCGCTGCCGATCGTCTATCGCGTGGTGCGCGACTTCGACGGCAAGAGTTTCGCCACCAGGCGCGTGATCGCGACGCAGAACGGCCAGCCGATCCTCAATATGGCCGCATCGTTCCAGGTGACCGAAGGCGGACTGCATCATCAGGATGCGTTCCCCGTCGACATCCCGCCGCCCGAAGACCTCAAATCCGAAAGCGAACTACGCGTCGAAGCGGCGCAGCATATGCCCGAAGAGCATCGTGCGCGCTTCCTCCGCTGGGCGAGCCCGATCGACGTTCGCCCGCTCTACCCGCGTAACTGGTTCTCGCCCACAGCGCGCGAGCCGATCAACTATACCTGGATTCGCGCGGTTGCCCCGCTCGGCGACGACACGGCGATGCACCGCGCGATCCTGGCCTATGCCAGCGACATGGGGCTGATGGCGACCAGCATGATGCCGCATGGCGTCAACTGGATGACCCCCGGCATGCAGACCGCGAGCCTCGATCACGCCATGTGGTTCCATGAGGCATTCCGCGCCGACGAATGGATGCTCTACGCGATGGACAGCCCGTGGGCCGGCCATGGCCGCGGCATGAACCGCGGCAGCATCTTCACCCGCGACGGCCGGCTGGTGGCCAGCGTCGCGCAGGAGGGGCTGATCCGCAAGCGCGAGCCACGCCCCCGGATTTAAAGCGGCGTCCCGTCGTCCGCATCATAGAGTTTGAGGTCGCGATCATGGAGGCCGAGCGCAGCACCCGCCGCGCGCCATTCGGCCATATGCGCCGACTGACCGTGCGCCTTCAGCGCGTCGCGGTCGCGCCAGCGCTCGACGACGTGGATCAAGGTCGGGTCGAGCACGTCTTGGCCATAGGCATAGGTGAAACAGCCATCCTCGGCGCGGCTTCCGGTGACCATCTTCTCCATCGCGGCACGTGCGCGATCGAGCCCACCCACCGGCAACCGCACCGTGCCCATGATCAACAGCATTCGCTTCTCCTTTTGCTCAGACTGCAGGTCTGCCGAACTCCTGGCGAGTGACTGGGTGGCTCGACGACAATCCGCCATCGACCGCCCAATGCTGGCCGTTGACGTAGCTGGCGTCGTCGCTGGCCAGGAACAAGGCGACGCGCGCGATCTCCTCAGGCACGCCGGCGCGCTTGAGCGGATTGAGGCGGCCGACCTTGTCCATCTTTTCGTTGGCTCGGGCATATTCGAACACCCGTGCGGTCATCCCGGTCTCGATCAGACCGGGACAAATCGCGTTGACGCGGACATTGGTGCCGGTGAGCTGCTGCGCGGCGGTGGTGACGAGATTGATCACGCCCGCTTTCGATGCCGAATAGGCCGGCCCTCCGGCACCAGAGCGGATACCCGCGACCGAGGCGGTGCAGACGATCGCGCCTTTGCCGCGCTTGATGATCTCTGGCGCGCCGTGCTTGATCGCCAGGAACGGGCCGATCAGGTTGACGCGCAGTACCTCGGTCCACAGTTCGACACTGCTGTCGAGGATGCCGGTGATGCCTCCCGAAATGCCGGCATTGGCGTAGATGATGTCGAGCCCGCCATGTTCGGCCACCGCGAGCGCGATGGTGCGTTCGACATCGCCCTCATCGCCCGCATCCATCTGGATCGCGTTGGCGGCACCCCCCGCGTTGAGGATCGCCTCGACCGTGTCGTGGACCGCTTCGGTCTTGTCGGCGGCAATGACGCTGCCGCCTTCCGCCGCGAACAAGGTCGCGGAGGCGCGCCCGATGCCCGAGCCCGCGCCGGTGACGATGATCGATTTGCCGGTGAAACGTGCCATTGTCTTCCTCCGTCACCCCGGCGGAGGCCAGGGCCGCTATGTTGTCGTCACAGAAACCGGCGGCCCTGGCCTTCGCCGGGGCGACGGCTGGTCTAAATCGTAACCCCGCCATCCATCACGATCGTCTGTCCGGTCGTGAACGCCGCCGCCTTCGACGCCAGGAACACCACGCCACCGGCAATGTCCTCGGGCTCACCGATGCGTCGCAGCGGCACGCTGTTGTTCGCCGCCTTCTGCCGCTCCGGATTCTCCCACAGTGCCCGTGCGAAATCGGTCTTCACCAAGCCCGGCGCGATGCAGTTCACCCGCACATTGTCTGGCCCATATTCATGCGCGAGGTTGCGCGCGAGCTGCATGTCGGCGGCCTTGGAGATGCAATAGGCGCCGATCGCGGTCGAACCACGAAGGCCGCCGATAGACGAGATGATGATCACCGACCCATCCTTGCGCGCGCGCATTTCGGGCACGACCATCGAGATCAGCCAGTGGTTGGAGACGATATTGTTGTCGAGGATCTTGCGGAATTGATCGTCGCTGATCCCTTCCTGCGGACCGTAATAGGGATTGGAAGCGGCGTTGCAGACTAGCACGTCGATCTGGCCGAAGGCACGACGGCTCTCGTCGACCAGATGCTGCAGACCCTGCTTGTCCGAGATATTCGCGGCGACGGCAATCGCGGTACCATCGCCGTACTTGGCGTTGATCTCGGCAGCGACCTCTTCACAGGCGTCCTGCTTGCGGCTCGAGACGACGACCTTCGCGCCATGTTCGGCAAGCTCGAACACGCTCGCCTTGCCGATCCCGCGCGACGATCCGGTGACGACGGCGACCTTTCCGGTCAGATCGAATAGCGACATCTTTCTCTCCCAATCGTCATCCCAGCGAAAGCTGGGATCTCGTGCCGAATTGCGCCGCCGCTTGAGACCCCAGCTTGCGCTGGGGTGACGGTCTGTTGTTAAGCCCCTGCTTTCTGAGCGAAGTCCCAGGCCGCGTCCGCGAGGCGATACACTCCCGCCGCCGACTTCTCGGCCTGCGCCGATGACGCCGTGCCCTCGACGATCCGCTTTTTGATGCCCTGGACGATACCGGTCAGGCGGAACAGATTGTACGCGAAATACCAGTTGAGGTCGGGCAAGCCGTCGCGTCCGGTGGCCGCGCAATAGCGCTCGACCATGTCCTCGAGCGTCGGAATGCCGCTGTCGCCGCCGGCCTTGCCCAGCACACCCGATCGACCTTCGGGCGCGGTCACCCAGCTCATCAGGAAATAGCTGAAATCGGCGAGCGGATCGCCGAGCGTCGACAATTCCCAGTCGAGCAAGGCGATGACGCGCGGCTCGGTGGCATGAAAGATCATATTGTCGATGCGGTAATCGCCATGCACCACAGAGGTTCGCGTCTGCGGCGGGATGGTGCGCGGGAGATACTCGATCAATTTCTCGACCGCGGGCATGTGCTCGGTTTCGGCCATGCGATATTGCTTGGTCCAGCGGCCGACCTGGCGCTCGAAATAATTGCCCGGCTTGCCGTAATCGCCCAGCCGCGCTTTCTCGTGATCGGTGTTGTGTAGCGCCGCCAGCGTATCGCACATCGCGTTATAGACGCCGGTCCGCTCTTCGGGCGCATAATCCGGCATCGTGCCGTCCCAGATGTTGCGCCCGTTGGCGAACCCCATGACGTAGAAATCGGTGCCGATCACGTCCGGGTCGGTGCACAAGCCGTACGGCCGCGCGACGGGAAAGCCGGTCGGATACAAACCGGCGATCACGCGATATTCGCGATCGACCGCATGCGCAGAGGGCAGCAGATTGCCGAACGGCTTGCGCCGCAGGACATATTCGCCCGATTTGGCCTCTAGTTTGTAGGTCGGGTTGGACTGGCCGCCGGCGAATTTGGTGTAATCGAGCGGCCCTTCGAACCCCTCGACATTAGCCTCCATCCACGCGGTCAGCCTGGTCAGGTCGACGCGGTCCTTCTCCGCCACCTCGATCGTCTTGGGAGCATCGTCGGGATGTGCGCTCATCGGCTGGTCCTTATCCGAACGTGATCACCGAGCGCGCGGCATCGCCCCTGCGCAATTCGTCGAACGCGTCGTTGATCCGCTCGATCGGCATGCGATCCGCGATGATCGTGTCGAGATCGAGCAGCCCGCGCATATAGAAATCGACCAGCCGCGGAATGTCGACCGGGAAGCGGTTGCCGCCCATCAGCGCCCCCTGCAGCTTCTTGCTGCCGAGCAGATCGAAGGCCGATAAGCCGACGCTGCTGCCAATCGGCAACATGCCCAGGATCGTAGCCGTGCCGCCGCGGCGCAGCACCTTGACCGCGGTCTGCGCCGACGCCTCGCGACCGACCGCTTCGATCGCGTGATGCACGCCGCCCTTGGTCAGCTCGACCACTTCGGCAATGGTGCCTTCCGCCATCGCATCGAAGCTATGGGTTGCGCCGAGTTTTTCCGCCAAGGCGCGCTTCTCGGGCACCGGATCGAGCGCGATGATCTTGCCTGCGCCCGCGATCTTCGCTGCATTGACCGCCGCCAGGCCGATCCCGCCGCAGCCGACCACGCACACCGTCTCGCCCGGCGTGACCGGGCTGGCATTGAACACCGCCCCCGCCCCGGTCGTCACCGCGCAACCGAGCAGCGCGGCACGGTCGAGCGGCATGTCGGGATCGATCGCGACGCAGGCATGTTCGTGGACCAGCATCATCTCGGCATAGGCCGACAGGTTGAGCATCTGATGCACCGGATCGCCGTTGAGGCGCAGCCGCGGCGCGGCGTCGCGTGCACGCTTGGTGTCGTTGCTGATGCACAGCGACATGCGGCCCGTCACGCAGAACTCGCAATGACCGCAAAACGCCGACAGGCAGGTGACGACGGCATCGCCGACCTTGACCGTGCGCACTTCTGATCCGACCGCTTCGACAATGCCCGCCGCCTCGTGACCGGGGATCGCGGGCAGCGGCGTCGGATAGGCGCCGTCGACGAAATGCAGGTCCGACCGACACACCCCGCACGCCGCGGTGCGGATCAGCACCTCGTGCGGCCCCGGCTTGTCGACCGTCACGTCACAGATTTCGAGCGGCTTCTTCGCCTCGAACAGAACGGCTGCTTTCAAGATCTACTTCCTCAAGTCG
>NZ_BCYU01000007.1 GCF_001598355.1 Sphingomonas asaccharolytica NBRC 15499 | reverse complement strand
AAGGCCGGGGTGACGGTCGTGAGTGTGGGCGAGGGCGGCCCTCAATCGATCCGCTTCAGCCCCTTGGCGAAGCGATGCGCGTTGGCGATATAATGCTCCGCCGACGCCTTCAGGAACGCGCGCTTGTCGGGGTCGAGCGTCTTGATCGCGCGCGCCGGCGAGCCGACGATCAGGCTGCCGGCCTCGAACGTCTTGCCCTCGGTGACCAATGCATTGGCGCCGATCACGCATTCGTCCCCGATCACTGCCTGGTTGAGGACGGTCGCTCCCATCCCAACCAAGACCCGGTTCCCGACCGTGCAGCCGTGTAGAATAGCATGGTGGCCGATCGTGCAATCCTCACCGATCGTCAGCGGCACGCCATAATCGGAGTGCAGCATCGTCCCGTCCTGCACGTTGCTGCCGCTGCCAACCGTGATAAGCGAGGTGTCGCCGCGGATCACGGTGCCGAACCACACGCCGACATTGTCGCCCAGCACGACCTCGCCGACGACATGCGCGTCGGGGGCGATCCACACGCCGCTGCCGATGACCGGGACTTTCCCGTCGAGTTCGTAGAGGGGCACTCGGTTTCTCCTCGCGAGCCGACTAGGATGGGAAGATGCCGGAACGCAAGGCTGCGGAGAATTGCGCCACGGCGTCGTCCAGCGATTGCTGTCCGGCCCAACGCCGCAGCGATGCGGCGGCGTCGATCGCGGCCATGATCGAATGCCCGGCAATCTCCGGATCGATCGCGCGGATCGATCCGTCGGCGACGCCGTCGGCGATCGTCCCGGCAATGTGCCGCGTGACGCGGTCGGTCCGCTGCAACATGTGTTCGCGCAGGTCGATCGGCAGCGCCTGGTAGGCGCTGGTGCGCAGCAACGGGCTGTCGGCGGCGAATTGCAGGGCAACCAGGCTCGACACCATAATCGCTAGGCGTTCGCCTTCGTTATTGCCGGCGGCGTCGGCGCGAGACTGGGCAGCGTCGAGCAAGGCATAGCTGCGGTCGAAACAGGCGACGACCAGATCGTCCTTATTCTCGAGGTGATGATAGAAGCTGCCGGTCGACACGCCGAGTTCGGCGGCGATCTTTTCGACGCTCGCGCCGACATAACCTTCGCGGTTGATCAGGTTGGTCGCGGCATGGAGGAAACGCGTCTGCGCGTCGCCGCTGCCCGGTGGTGCGAGCGGCGCAATGTTAACCGGCCACGCGCCAGCCGACCCGAGACCGCGATCGAGGATGTCGAACAACCGCGCTTCGGCCCGATCGAGATCGCGTTCGAGATAATGCGGCAACCAGGCCGGCAGCCAATGCACATTGTGGATCAGGATCGAACTGGCGATGAGCAGGCGCGATTCCGCCTCGGGGGCATCGCCGAGGTGGAAAAAGCCGCGGACTAGCCTCGCCATCTCGGTATAGAGCGCGTCGAGCGGCGCACGCGTTTCAGGGTCAAGCGCGCGCATGTCGGACAGTAGGGCGAGTTTCGTCGCGCCGGGCAGGCGCTGACGAAGATGCAGCTGGAACTGATCGTGCAGGAAAGCGCGGACGCGCGAACGGTGATCGGGCTCGTGTGCCGCCGCCGCGGCGCTGTCGCGCAGGCGCAGCAAGGTGCGCTCCAGGCATGCCGCCGCCAGCACGTCCTTGCGCTTGAAATAATAGGTCACGCTCGACGTATCGAGCCCCAGCGCTTTGGCGACTGCGGTCAATGTCATGCCACGCGTGCCGTGCACATTGATGAGGTGCGAAGCGACATCGAGAATCTCGCCGCGGCGCCGCGTGAAACGTGGCGTCTGGCGGGCGGGGTCGACGGTCATGCCACCACTATACTGGCTAGCCCAAGCGAGACAAATCGTCGCTGAAGGGCGGTCTCTGCTTGAGGCGCGGAATTTTCGATCAGTCGGCCACGGCCATCGTACGCAACGCTTCGGTCACCTGGACGAGCAACTCCTTGCGACAGATCAGCAAATCGGGGACCCAGGTCTCGGCGCAATTATAGACGAACGGCGATCCGTCGAGCCGCGTCGCGTGCAGTCCGGCGGCAAGCGCGACTGCAACCGGGGCGGCATTGTCCCATTCGTGCTGCCCGCCCGAATGGAGGTAGATGTCGGCGAGCCCGCGAACGACCGCCATCGCCTTGGCGCCCGCCGATCCCATCGGCACCAGCTCGGCGCCGATCGCTTCGGCCACCGCGATCGCCTCGGCCGCGGGGCGTGTGCGGCTGACTACCATGCGCGGCGGGTTATTGAGCGGCCGCAGGGCAGGGGGCGCATCCGACCGCAGTACCAGCCCGGCATCGGGCAATGCGACCACCCCTAGTTCGGGCTGGCCGTCGATGCAGAGCGCGACATGGACAGCCCAATCGTCGCGTTCCTCGCCATATTCGCGCGTGCCGTCGACCGGATCGATGATCCAGGTCCGCGACTTGCCGAGCCGGCTGCCGTCGCACTTGCGCTCTTCCGACAGCAGCCCGTCCTCGGGACGCTCGGTGGTGATGGCGTGGCACAGCAGTTCGTTGGCGGCGGCATCGCCGGCCTTGCCGAGTTCCTTCGAATCCCAGTCGCGCGACGCCCGGACTTCCTGCAGCAATTTGCCGGCCGCCGCAGCAATCTCCGCAGCAAAGTCGGCGTCGGCTTGCGTCCAGGTCACAGGTCGGGACTCCACACGCCCATGATATGTTCGACGATGCGCTCGGCGGCCGTTTCGGGCGTTTCGCGCGTCGTATCGACCAGGATGTCGGGCCGTTCGGGGCGTTCGTACGGGCTCGAAATGCCGGTGAAGTTGCGGATCTCTCCAGCCCGGGCCTTCTTGTAGAGGCCCTTGATGTCGCGCGCCTCGGCGACTTCGAGCGGCGTGTCGACGAAGATCTCGACGAAATCGCCCTCGGGCAGCATCGCGCGGATCATGTCGCGTTCGGCGCGGAACGGCGAGATGAACGCGGTCAGCACGATCAGCCCGGCGTCGGTCATCAGCTTGGCGACCTCGCCGACCCGGCGGATATTCTCGATGCGGTCGGCATCGGTGAAGCCGAGATCCTTATTGAGCCCATGACGGACATTGTCGCCGTCGAGCAGATAGGAATGCCGTCCGAGCGCGTAGAGCTTCTTTTCGACCAGATTGGCGATGGTCGATTTGCCCGAGCCTGACAGACCGGTGAACCACAATACCTTGGGTTCCTGGCCCTTCTGCTGGGCGTGCGCTTCCCGCGTGATGTCGACCGATTGCCAATGCACATCGCGCGCCCGGCGCAGCGCGAAGTGCAGCATGCCGGCCGCAACCGTCGCGTTGGTCAGCTTGTCGATCAGGATGAACCCGCCGAGCTCGCGGCTATCGCCATAGGGTTCGAACACCAACGGCTTGTCGGTGACCAGGTTGGCGACGCCGATCGCGTTCAGGTAGAGCGTCTTGGTCGCGATCTGCTCGAGCGTATTGACGTTGATCTGGTATTTCGGCTGGTGGATTTTTGCGCTGACGGTCTGGGTCCCGAGCTTCAGCCAATAGCCGCGTCCTGGGAGCAATTCCTCGTCGGCCATCCAGACGATCGTCGCTTCGAACTGGTCCGCCGATTGCGGCGGCGAATCCGCCGCGGCAATCACGTCGCCGCGCGAGCAATCGACCTCGTCCGCCAGGGTCAGCGTGACCGACTGGCCCGCGACCGCGACGTCGAGATCGCCGTCCAATGTCACGATCCGCTCGACTCGCGTCATTTTGCCCGAGGGCAAAATCCGCACCGCATCGCCCGGCGCGATCGTCCCTTCGGAAATCAGCCCGGCGAAACCGCGAAAATCGAGATTGGGGCGATTCACCCATTGCACCGCCATGCGGAATGGCTTGGCGCGGTCGGCATCGCCATCGAGCTCGACCGTGTCGAGATGCTCGATCAGCGTCGGGCCGGCATACCAGGGGGTATTGCCCGACAGCGTGGTGATGTTGTCGCCCTTGAACCCCGAGATCGGGATCGCCGTGAACGCCTCGATGCCGATACTGGTCGCGAAGTGGGCGTAATCGGCGACGATCGCATCGTAGGTCGCCTGATCATAGCCGACCAGGTCCATCTTGTTCACCGCCAGTACGATGTGACGAATGCCGATCAGATGCGCGAGATAGGAATGACGCCGCGTCTGGGTCAGCACGCCTTTGCGTGCGTCGATCAGGATCACGGCGAGGTCGGCGGTCGACGCTCCGGTCACCATGTTGCGGGTATATTGCTCGTGGCCCGGCGTATCGGCGACGATGAACTTGCGTTTCTCGGTCGCGAAGAAGCGATAGGCGACGTCGATCGTGATGCCCTGTTCGCGCTCTGCCGCGAGCCCGTCGACGAGGAGGGCGAAATCGATCTCCTGCCCCTGCGTGCCGACACGCTTGCTGTCGGCTTCGAGCTGGGCGAGCTGATCGTCGAAGATCATTCGGCTGTCGTAGAGCAAGCGCCCGATCAACGTGGACTTGCCGTCATCGACTGACCCGCAGGTGATGAAGCGCAGGAGCGTCTTGCGCTGATGCTGCTTGAGATAAGAATCGATGTCCTCGGCGATCAGCGCGTCTGGGCGGTAGGAGGTGTCGGTCATGTCTTTATTCCGTCGCCCCGGCGAAGGCCGGGGCCGCTGGCGATCGAAGGCTCACGCGTGAGGCGTGCGGCCCCGGCCTGCGCCGGGGTTGACGCTTCGTCACGCTGCGCATGACGTGGCGCGTCAAAAATACCCCTCCTGCTTCTTCTTTTCCATCCCCGCGCCACCGGCATCCCTGTCGATCGCGCGGCCCTGGCGTTCGGAGGTGGTGGTCAGCAGCATCTCCTGGATGATCTGCGGCAAGGTCGCCGCGTCGCTCTCGACCGCGCCGGTCAGCGGGTAGCAACCGAGCGTGCGGAAACGGATCGACCGTTCGACCGGCACCTCACCGGGGTTCAACCGAAAGCGATCGTCATCGACCATCAGGATCAGCCCGTCGCGCTCGATCGTCGGCCGCGGCGCGGAGAAATAGAGCGGGACGATCTCGATCCCCTCGAGATGGATGTACTGCCAGATGTCGAGTTCGGTCCAGTTCGACAGTGGAAAGATACGGATGCTTTCGCCCTTCGCCTTGTGCGCATTGTAGAGGTGCCAGAGCTCGGGCCGCTGGTTCTTTGGGTCCCAGCGATGCGAGGCCGAGCGGAACGAGAACACCCGCTCCTTGGCCCGGCTTTTCTCCTCGTCGCGCCGCGCGCCGCCGAACGCCGCGTCGAAGCCATGTTGGTCGAGCGCCTGCTTCAGTCCTTCGGTCTTCCACAGATCGGTGTGGAGTGCGCCATGATCGAACGGATTGATCCCGCGCGCCATCGCTTCGGGATTGTGATGGACGAGCAATTCCATCCCGGCCTCGCGCGCGGCACGATCGCGCAGCGCGTACATGTCGCGGAACTTCCAGGTCGTATCGACATGGAGCAACGGGAAGGGCGGTGGCGCGGGATAGAAAGCCTTGCGCGCCAGATGCAGCATCACCGCGCTGTCCTTGCCGACCGAATAGAGCATCACCGGGCGCTCGGCCTCGGCCACCACTTCGCGCAGGATATGGATGCTCTCCGCCTCCAGCCGCTGCAAATGGGTGAGCGTCGCAGGCTCGGTCGCCTCGGAAGTCTGGGCCAACGGCCGGGTCGCCATGCTTTACCTTTCGGGGCGCAGCCTAACTGCCTGCGCCGGAAATGCACTAATTTCGAGAGCGCTACATAGGGATAGTGCGCCGCAGGCATAACTGCGCTTTCTTTAGCGCCGGAAAGGGTCAGTTGAGTCTGGCGGAGCCGCTTTCCGGCGCACCTTCGTGGCTTCGTGGCTTTGTGCGAGTCAAATCGATCCGATCAACCGAGTAGGTTGGGAAGATTGGTTCGCACAAAGGCACGAAGCCACGAAGAAGGAATGAGGTTCGTTTCGCGCAACGGGCGCGTGTTTTAGGAGCCTCGCCAGGCGAGGCTGAGATGGGTCAACTGACCCGGGCGAAGGAGATCGCCCGGTGCTCGGGATCGGCGGTGGCCAGACGGACGCGGATCGTATCGCCGGGCTCGACGCCATGCGCGTCGACTCGTGCGACGACCGGCAGGTCGCTCAACTGGATGCGCGCGCCGCGATCGTCGAGGTCGGTTACGACTGCGCCGAAAATCTCGCCAATGCGATCCTTCAGCATCACCGCTTCGCCCATATCGATTACCGCGCGATCGATCTGGCCGCTGATCGCGTCGGCATGCGCCATCACGCTAGGGAGCTTCTCGAACGCTTGCACGACGACATCCGGCACCGACTGACCATTGGCGATCGCCAGTGTCGCGCGAACGACATAGCGGTCGGCGAGGCGGCGCAGTGGGGCAGTCGCCTGGGCATAAGTCGCCGCCATGGGCGCGTGCCACGGCACGACGCCGTCACGATAGGGCTGGTACGAGGCGCCACCGCCCGCGCGCCGGATCGCGAGCATGAATGCGGCCTGGCGCGGATCGTTGGGATCGAGGCCTTTCTCGTAGTCCTTGAGCGCGACAGCGGCGGGCCAATCGAGTTTGAGCGCGCGGGCAGTGTTGCGCAGGCGGAGGATCGCGCGATCGTCCGGTGCGGGCATCACGCGGAACAGGCCGGTGTGATGGGCCTGGAGCGCGTCTGCTATCGCCAGATTGGTCGCGAGCGACATGGCGGCATTGCGGTCTTCGGCTTCCAGCCGCGGGCGGAAATGGAGTTCGAACGTGCCGTCGGCTTGCTCGGACACCTCCTGTTGGGGCGGATCGACGCGTGAGGCGCCGCGCGCATCCTCGGCGGCGGTGATGCGGCGCGCGAGTTCGGCGAAATCGGACGGCAGGTCGCTGTCGCGAACGCTGTCATAAGCCAGCTTGGCGCGGCTGCGGATCACTGCACGTTCGGCGCCGTCGAGTTTCACCGCGCCATCGGGCGCGACGCGGACCGAAAAGATGATCGCGGGGCGGGGTCCATCGGGCAACAGGCTTGCGGCGCCTTCGGCCAGCACCGGCGGATACAGGCCGGCCTTGCCGTCGGGCAGATAGAGCGTCGTGCCGCGCGCCCAGGCTTCGACGTCGATCGCGCCGCCATCGTCGACGAACCAAGCGACGTCGGCGATCGCGTAGCGCAACAGCAGGTCGCTGCCGGCCGCTTCGATCGCGAACGCCTGATCAAGATCGGTCGAAGTCGCCGGGTCGAGCGTGACGAACGGTACGGCGGTGCGATCGACATGCTCGGTGGGGACGCGTTTCGCGGCCGCGTCGGCCGCGGCGAGGACGTTTGGTGGGAAAGCGGCGGGAACCTTGAATTGGCTGCGGACCGTGGCGAGTCCCTGGGCAAGCGCATTGGACGGATCGACGAGTGTTTTCATCGCCAACCGGTATAGCGGTCGGTCGAGGCTGGAGAAGCCCTGACGCAGCACAGACCGCAAGCGAGGCAGGGGAGTGCGACAGTCTGCGCCGGTTGACACCCGCCGTCGCGAGGTAAATCGATACGGGGTGAATCTCAGATTACTCGAATATTTCGTCGCGGTCGCACGCGAACGGCATTTCGCCCGCGCGGCGGCGGCGTGCAACGTGTCGCAGCCGACCTTGTCGGCCGGCATCGCCGCGCTGGAGGAACAGCTCGGGCGGCGGCTGATCCAGCGCGATCGGCGCTTCACCGGGCTGACCGACGAGGGGCGTGCGGCGCTGCCATGGGCGCAACAGGCCATCGCGATGATCGAAGGCCTCGAACATGCCGCCGAGCTGGCGCACGGACCGCTCACCGGCACGCTGCGCCTCGGCGTCATCCCGGCGGCGATGCCGGTAGTCGGGCAATTCGCCCGAGCGCTCGCGGAAGACCATGCGGGTCTGGTGCTGAGCGTGCGCTCGCTGACCTCGCGCGAGATCGAGCGAGGCCTCGCCGCATTCGAACTTGATGCGGGGATCACTTATCTCGATCATGAGCCGCCGACCTCGGTACTCGCCGCGCCGCTCTATGCGGAACGGGCGATGTTCCTCTGTCACCGCGACAGACTCGACGATTGCGCCGGGATCGGCTGGGGCACGGCACTTTCCTTCCCGCTTTGCCTGCTTCACGAAGGCATGCAGAACCGGCGCATTCTCGACGATCATCTTTCGCGCAAAGGACTGGCCGTGCGGCCGTCGGCGACCGCGGACAGCTATGTCGCCTTGCTGGCGATGGTCGAGGCGGGGCCGTTCGCGACGATCGTTCCGGATACCTATGCCGACATCATCCCCGGCGGCGGCTGGGCCAGGATCGTCCCGTTCGACGACCCGCTTCCGCCGAGCCGCATCGGCCTGATCGTGCTCGATCGCGCGCCGATCGGTCCGCTGGCCAGTGCCGCGCTCGCGACCGCCCGATCGCTGACGGTCCTGCCGTGATAGAGATTTTCTATCGAAATCAAGGATTGTCGATTTGACTTGGCGCTGGCTCGGGCTCCTAATCTTCCGGTGAGCGCAACACGGAATGACAGGTCGATCGTCGGCGATGCGACCCATGCTAACGATTATGCCGCAGCCGTTGCGCGCCGGGTCGAGAATCTCGGCGACGAACAGAGCGCGCTAATGCCGCTACTCCACGCGCTGCAGGAGGAATTCGGCTATATCGACGACCTGATGGTGCCGGCAATCGCGTCGGCGCTCAACATCAGCCGTGCCGATGTTCACGGCGTGGTGACCTTCTACCACGATTTCCGCCGGCAGCCTGCCGGCCGGCATCGGGTGCAATTGTGCCGCGCCGAGGCTTGTCAGGCGCGTGGCGCGGCGGCGATCGAACGTCTCGCAAGCGAGCGGTTGGACCTGCGGATGGGCGAGACCAGCGCGGATGGACGGGTGACGCTCGACGCCGTCTATTGTCTGGGGCTTTGTGCGACCGGACCCAACGCGATGATCGACGACGTTCCGGTGTCGCGGCTCGATCCGACGACGCTCGATCGCCTGCTCGGCGACTTACGATGACGCGCGTCTATGTCAGCAAGGATATGGCGGCCATCGCGCTCGGCGCCGATGCGGTGGCCCAGGCTCTGTCGGACGCCGGCGCGCAGGTCGTGCGGACGGGCAGCCGCGGGCTGTTTCGGCTGGAGCCGCTGGTCGAGGTGGAGACGCCGGAGGGCAGGGTCGGATTCGGACCGGTCGCGGCCGCCGATGCCGCCCTGGTGCTCGACGGCAGCCATCCCGCGCGGCTGGGTGACGTGTCCGCCATGTCGTTCTTCGCGCGGCAGCAGCGGTTCACCTTCGCCCACTGCGGCGTGATCGACCCGTTGAGCCTGGATGACTATGAGGCCCATGGCGGCTGGCGCGGGCTTACGGCCGCGCGCGCGCTGCCGCCGCAAGCGGCGATCGACGCGGTCAAGGCGAGCGGCCTGCGCGGGCGCGGCGGTGCCGGCTTTCCGACCGGGATCAAATGGCAGACGGTCCATGATGCCTCGGCGCCGCTGAAATATGTCGTGTGCAACGCGGATGAGGGCGACAGCGGCACGTTCGCCGACCGCCTGCTAATGGAAGGCGACCCCTTCTGCCTGATCGAGGGCATGGCGATCGCCGGCCACGCGGTCGGCGCTGAGCGCGGCTATATCTATATCCGCTCCGAATATCCGTTCGCCATCCGCACGATGCGTGAGGCGATCGCTCGCGCGGCGGCGATCGTCGCGCCATTCATGCTTGAAGTTCGGGTGGGCGCCGGCGCCTATGTCTGCGGCGAGGAGACCGCCTTGCTCGACTCGATCGAAGGCAAGAGAGGCGAGGTGCGGGCCAAGCCGCCCTTGCCGGCGATCGCCGGCCTGTTCGGCCGCCCGACGGTGATCAACAACGTGCTGAGCCTGGCAGCCGTGCCGTTCATCCTGAGCGAAGGTGCTGATGCCTATGCCGCGATCGGGTTCGGCCGGTCGCGCGGCACCGTGCCGGTGCAGCTTGCCGGCAATGTCCGGAATGGCGGATTGTTCGAAGTCGGCTTCGGCATGACGCTCGGCGAATTAGTCATGGATATCGGTGGCGGCACCGACAGTGGCCGCCCGGTCAAGGCAGTGCAGGTCGGCGGCCCGCTCGGCGCCTATTTCCCGCCCTCGATGTTCGATCTGCCGTTCGATTATGAAGCGTTCGCCGCGGCCGGCGGGCTGATCGGCCATGCCGGCATCACGGTGTTCGACGACAGTGTCGATATGGCGCACATGGCGCGCTTCGCGATGGAATTCTGCGCGCATGAGAGTTGCGGCAAATGCACGCCATGCCGGATAGGATCGACGCGCGGGGTCGAGCTGATCGATCGGCTTATCACCGGCGAACGCCGTGGCGCCGACGCGGTCGAGCGGCTTCCCCAGATGCGCAATGTTGCCGGCGGCGCGCGGCCCGCCGAGCAGGAAATCGAGCTGCTGCGCGATTTGTGCGACACGATGAAGTTCGGATCCCTCTGCGCGCTTGGCGGGCTCACGCCTTATCCGGTGCTGAGCGCGCTCGATCATTTCCCGCAGGATTTCGGTGCGGGCGCACCCATATCCTCGGCGGCGGCGGAGTAGCGATCATGGCATGGATCGGCGAACGTGATCTCGGCACCAAGGCGGTTTCGGCGGCAATGTCGGCGACGGTGACGCTCAGGATCGACGGGCAGAACCTAGCCGTGCCCGAGGGGACGTCGATCATGCGCGCCGCGGCGCTGGCTGGCACCGATATCCCCAAATTGTGCGCGACCGATACGCTCGAAGCGTTCGGCTCGTGCCGGCTATGTCTGGTCGAGATCGATGGCCGCAACGGCTATCCCGCGTCGTGCACCACGCCGGTCGCGGACGGGATGGTCGTACGGACCCAGACCGATCGCCTGGCCAAGCTGCGGCGCGGCGTGATGGAGCTCTACATCTCCGACCACCCGCTCGATTGCCTGACCTGCTCGGCCAATGGCGATTGCGAATTGCAGGACCAGGCCGGCGCGGTGGGGCTGCGCGACGTCCGCTATGGCTATGAGGGCCTCAACCACCTCGCCGCCGACAAGGACGAGAGCAATCCGTATTTCACTTTCGACCCGGCCAAATGCATCGTCTGCTCGCGCTGCGTGCGCGCCTGCGACGAGATCCAGGGGACGTTCGCGCTGACGATCGAGGGCAGCGGCTTCGGCTCCAAGGTCGTGGCAAGCCAGAACGACAGCTTTCTGGACTCGGACTGCGTGTCGTGCGGCGCCTGCGTCCAGGCCTGTCCGACCTCGGCGCTGATCGAGAAATCGGTGATTGCCCAGGGAACGCCCGACAAGGCGGTCATCACGACCTGCGCCTATTGCGGGGTCGGCTGCACCTTCCGGGCGGAAATGCGCGGTGAGCAACTGGTCCGCATGGTGCCGTGGAAGGACGGCAAGGCCAATCGCGGTCATAGCTGCGTCAAGGGGCGGTTCGCCTGGGGCTATGCCAATCACCGCGACCGGATTTTGAAGCCGATGATCCGCGCATCGGTCGAGGAGCCGTGGCGCGAAGTGTCGTGGGATGAAGCGATCGCCTATACTGCCGGCGAATTCCGCCGCATCCAGGCCAAATACGGCAAGGACAGCGTCGGCGGCATCACGTCGAGCCGCTGCACCAACGAAGAGACGTTCCTGGTCCAGAAGCTGATCCGCCAGGGGTTCGGCAACAACAACGTCGATACCTGCGCACGCGTTTGTCATTCTCCGACCGGCTATGGCCTCAAGACGACGTTCGGCACCTCGGCCGGGACGCAGGATTTCGACAGCGTCGCGCATGCCGATGTCATCATGGTGATCGGGGCCAATCCGACCGACGGCCATCCGGTGTTCGCCAGCCGGATGAAGCAGCGGTTGCGCGAGGGCGCGAAGCTGATCGTGATCGACCCGCGGCGTACCGACATCGTCCGCACGCCGCATATCGCCGCGACTTACCACTTGCCGTTGCGTCCCGGCACCAATGTCGCGGTGCTGACGGCGATCGCGCATGTCGTCGTGACCGAGGGGCTTGCCGACGAGGCCTTTGTCCGCGAGCGGTGCGACTGGAGCGAGTTCGAGGATTGGGCGGCGTTCGTCGCGCAGCCCCAGCGCTCGCCCGAAGCGACCGAAGCGTTGACCGGCGTGCCGGCCGCCGACCTGCGCGCCGCCGCGCGGCTGTTCGCGATCGGCGGGAATGGTGCGATCTATTATGGCCTGGGGGTCACTGAGCACAGCCAGGGATCGTCGACCGTCATGGCAATCGCCAATCTGGCGATGGCGACCGGCAACATCGGGCGCGAAGGCGTCGGCGTGAACCCGCTGCGGGGGCAGAACAATGTCCAGGGCGCGTGCGACATGGGCAGCTTTCCGCACGAATATTCGGGCTATCGCCACGTTTCCGACCCCGCGACACGGGCGATGTTCGAACAAGCCTGGGGTGTCACGCTCGACGCAGAGCCGGGCCTGCGCATTCCCAACATGCTCGACGCCGCGACCGACGGGACGTTCAAGGCGCTGTTCATCCAGGGCGAGGACATCCTGCAATCGGATCCGAATACGCACCACGTCGCGGCGGGTCTGGCGGCGATGGAATGCGTCGTGGTGCAGGACCTATTTCTCAACGAAACTGCCAATTACGCGCACGTCTTCCTGCCGGGATCGACCTTTCTCGAGAAGGACGGCACCTTCACCAATGCCGAACGCCGGATCCAGCGCGTGCGCAAGGTGATGGAACCGCTCAACGGCTATGGCGATTGGGAAATCGTCCAGCTCGTGGCGAAGGCGATCGGGCTCGATTGGAGTTATGCCCATCCGTCCGAGATCATGGACGAGATCGCCGCTTTGACGCCGACCTTCGCCACCGTGAACTACGACGCGCTCGACCGGCTGGGATCGCTGCAATGGCCGGCGACCGAGGCCGCCCCCGACGGCACGCCGACCATGCATGTCGACCAGTTCGTGCGCGGCAAGGGGCATTTCGTCGTCACCGATTATATCCCGACCGACGAGAAGACCGGGCCGCGTTTCCCGCTGTTGCTGACGACCGGCCGCATCCTCAGCCAATACAATGTCGGCGCCCAGACGCGCCGCACCGACAATATCGCCTGGCATCCCGAGGATCGGCTCGAAATCCATCCGCACGACGCCGAGAATCGCGGCATGCGGGACGGCGACTGGGTCAGTCTGCGCAGCCGGGCGGGGGAGACGACGTTGCGCGCCTTGATCACCGAACGCGTCGCGCCGGGCGTGGTCTATACGACCTTCCACCATCCCGCGACCCAGGCCAACGTCATCACCACCGACTATTCGGACTGGGCGACCAATTGTCCGGAATACAAGGTCACGGCCGTTCAGGTGGCGATATCGAACGGACCGAGCGACTGGCAGCAGAGCTATCAGGCGCAAGCCGAGCGCTCGCGCCGCGTCCTTCCCGAAGCGGCCGAGTGAGGCGCCGGCGATGTCGACCGTCGACCACCTCGTCTACATGGCCAACCAGATCGCGCGCGAACTGGCCAGCCAATGTCCTGACCGCCCGGTGGCGGCGACCCGGGATCATCTCCGCCAATTCTGGGATCCCCGGATGCGCCAGGCGATCGTCGCCTATCTCGACGGCGGCGGTGAGCATCTGAGCGAAATCGCAAGAGGTGCGGTTGCGATGCTGCACGAGACTGCGGAACGGGCCGGTTGACTGCGACGTTGCCTGATCTTTCCCGCACGGTCGGCGTTTCCGCCAGGCGATTTCGACGCCACGCCGCCGACGGCACGGGCGCCGACGAGGTCGAGCGGGCAGTGGCGATCGAGCGGCCGCTGGCACTCGAATTCAACGGCATCGGCTATGCCGTGATGATGGCGACGCCGCTCGATATCGAGGATTTCGTCGTCGGGTTTGCCCTGAGCGAACGGCTGATCGACCAGGTCGGGCAGATCGAGGCGATCGACATTCATATTACGCCCAGCGGCGACGTGGTCCGCGCATCGCTCGCACCGTCGCGCGCCGAGGCATTGGTCGAGCGAGCGCGACATCGCGTGTCGGAATCGTCTTGCGGCCTGTGCGGTATCGAAAATCTCGACCAGGCGATCCGGCCATTGCCCAGGGTCGAAACGGTTTCGCGCGCCGCGCCCGAACACATATTCGCCGCGCTGGCCGGATTGCGCGCCCGCCAGCCGCTCCATGAGCAGACCGGCGCGGTCCATGCCGCCGCCTTGTGCGACGCAAGAGGCGCCATCATCGAGGTCCGCGAGGATGTCGGCCGCCACAATGCCTTCGACAAGCTGATCGGCGCGATGGCGCGATCCGGCCGGAGCTGGGACGACGGATTCGCCTTGCTGTCGTCACGCTGCTCCTACGAGCTGGTCGAAAAGGCAGTGCTCGCGCGATGTCCGATGCTGGTGACGATTTCGGCGCCGACCGATCTCGCTCTGGCGCGCGCGGCCGATGCCGGGCTCCGCCTCGTCGTTCTTGCGCGCAGCGACGCATTGCTCGAACAGACGCTGTGACCCGGCTACTCGGCGTCATTCTCGCCGGTGGGCAGGCGCGGCGGTTCGGTGGCGACAAGGCGCTCGCGACGCTCGCCGGGACGGCCCTGCTCGACCATGCCGCCAATGCATTGCGACCGGTTGTCGAGGAGATCGCGGTCGTCGGACGCGATAGCCCGACCTACGTCTCGATAGCGGATTGGCCGGCGGCCGGCCTCGGTCCGCTCGGCGGATTGTGCGGCGCGTTGCGTCATGCCCGGGATCGCCATTTCGATGCGGTCCTATCGCTCCCTTGCGACACGCCCTCGCTTCCCGTCGGCCTGCTCGGCGATCTCGCCAGGCGCAGCGTGGCGAGCTTCGTCGCTGATACGCCCGTGATCGGACTATGGCCTTGCAAATTGGCGGACGCGCTGAGCGACTATCTCGACCGCGGTGGTAACCTGGCGGTGAGGGTTTGGGCGAAGGAGATCGGCGCCGAGGCGGTCGACGGCTGGCCGCCTATCCCGAATGTCAATCGGCCCGACGATCTGGCACTGCTGCGTGGTATGTCGGGACCATGAATCGCATCGATTTCGCGGCGGCGCTGGCCTGTATCGAGAATGCCACCCCGAGTCTGCCGGTCGAACCCGTGGCGATTGGCGCGGCGCTGGGTCGGATCATCGTTGCGGATGTCGTGGCGCAAGCCGATTATCCGCGGTTCGATTGTTCGGCGATGGACGGGTTCGCGGTCGTGGCCGCCGATGTCGCCAATGCATCGCCTGAACGGTCAGTTCGCCTGGATCTGGTCGGCGAAAGCCGGGCTGGTGCGGCGGCGACTTTGGTGTCGGCGCCGGGCGCCTGCGCGA
Organism: Sphingomonas asaccharolytica NBRC 15499; assembly: GCF_001598355.1. Lineage (GTDB taxonomy): Bacteria > Pseudomonadota > Alphaproteobacteria > Sphingomonadales > Sphingomonadaceae > Sphingomonas > Sphingomonas asaccharolytica. Next base: position 68,100 of record NZ_BCYU01000007.1, on the reverse strand, counting down.
TCAGTACAGGCGCGCCGATAACCCCGCCATTCGACGCTGTGGTCGCCAAAGAGCGCGTCGTGCGAGAGCGATCGACCGTCCTGCTGACCGAGCCGGTCGGCCTCGGGCGGAATATCCGGCGCCGGGGCGAAGACGCGCGGCAAGGCGATGTCGTCGCCACTCGCGGCCAGTTGGTTACGCCTGAAGTGATCGGCGCATTATGCTGTTATGGCGTGCCCGAGATCGACGCGATCCGGCTACCACGCGTGGTCGTGCTGACGACCGGCGATGAATTGCGGCGGGCGAGCGGGACCAGCGACCATTTCGTCCACGATTCGAACGGACCGATGATCGCCGCGATGATGCAACAAGCCGGCCTTGCGCCGCAGCTCGTCACGCCGGCACGCGACGATCCCGAGGCAATGGCGACGAGCATCGAGCAGGCCATGGCCGCGGCGCCGGACCTGATCATCTCGACCGGCGGGATATCGGTCGGCGATCATGATCAGGTGCCCGCCGCCCTGCAGGCCTTAGGCGCGAGGATCCACTTTCGCGGCGTGGCGATGCGTCCCGGCAAGCCGGTACTCTTCGCCACCTTGCCCAATGGCGGCCTGTATTTCGGATTGCCGGGAAATCCGGTGGCCGCCGCGGTGGGTGCGCGCTTCTTCGTGATCGCCGCGATCCGCGCCATGCTTGGCCTGCGGCGTGAGCGCGGCGTCGTCGTCGCGATGAACGATCAGGCCGGGACGGACAGTGTCGGTACCCGGATTCTCAAGGCACGATGGCAACCCGGCCCGCCGCCGACCGTCACCCTCGCGGCCGATCAGCGCTCGCATACGATGCGGCCGTTATTGGATTGCAACAGCTGGGTCGTGCGCTCGGCCGGTCCGAACGGCGATCCCGTCTGGATCTGTTTCGCGATGACCCCGCGCTTTGCCGACGATCAGGAAACCGGCGGTTCGTAGATCGAGCGTTTCCGGAACAGAGGAGCCATTCCCTTCACTCGTGTATCCGCCGCAACAACTCGATCAGCATCGCCGTCTCGCCCGGCGTGAAGCGGTTCTTCAGCCATTGCTCGTGCTCCAGGATACACGCGCGCGCCGCGATCAGGCCATCATGGCCGGCATCGGTCAGCTTGAGCGTCTGGCGACGGCGGTCGTCGGGGGAGGGGCCGCGAACCACGAAGCCGCGCTTCTGCAAACGATTGATGATCGCCATCACGGTCGCGCGGTCCATTTGCAGCCGCCGGCCGATATCCGCCTGGGCGATGCCGGGATGATCGTCGATCAGCCAGAGCACCGACACCTGTTTCTGGGTCAGGCCCAGGTCGCTGAACGTCTCGGTGAAATGGCGGTACACGGCGCCATAGGCCAGGCGGATGTGAAACCCGACGATCTGGTCGATGCCGCCGATATCCCCATCGTCTGAAGGGAGGGCGTTTTTGGCGGGAAACGATCTCAACATAGCGCCAGCGTGGCCCTCGGGGGTGTTCAGGTCAACCATCGCGGATTGAAAATAATGTTTGCTTTGCATACAATGCCGCACAGATAACAGAGAGAGGATCGGCCGTGACGCATTTTCCCGACACGCCGTCGTTCACCGGGTTCAACACGCCCTCGCGGGTCGAGGCGGATATCGCCGATCTCGACGTGAAGGGCGCGGTTCCGGTCGAGCTCGACGGCGCCTTTTATCGCGTCCAGCCCGATCCCCAATTCGCGCCGCGCCTGGGCGACGACATCGCCTTCAACGGCGACGGCATGATCACGATGTTCCGTTTCCATGGCGGCCGGGTCGATTTCCGCCAGCGCTGGGCGAAGACCGATAAATGGCGATTGGAAAATGAAGCGGGGCGCGGCTTGTTCGGTGCCTATCGCAACCCGCTGACCGACGATGAGAGCGTCAAGGGCAAGATTCGCGGCACCGCCAACACCAACGCCTTCATCTATGGCGGCAAGCTCTACGCGCTGAAGGAGGACAGCCCGGCTTTGGTGATGGACCCGGCGACGCTCGAGACCGAGGGCTATACCTGGTTCAACGGCGCGATGACCGGGCAGACCTTCACCGCGCATCCCAAAGTCGATCCCGCAACCGGCGACATGATCGCGTTCGGCTATGCCGCCAAGGGCGTGCTGACGCGCGACATGACCTATTATGTCGTGTCGCCCGACGGCGAGCTGAAACAGGAATTGTGGTTCGAGCTGCCTTATTACGCGATGATGCACGATTTCGCGATCACGCCCGATTACGCGCTGTTCCACGTCGTGCCCTCGACCTCGAATTGGGAGCGGCTCGAACAGGGCCTGCCGCATTTCGGTTTCGATACGACCTTGCCGGTCTATCTCGGCGTATTGCCGCGGCGGGCGGACGCGACGGCGGAGGACATACGCTGGTTCAAGCGCGACAATTGCTTCGCCAGCCATGTCATGAACGCGTTTCAGGACGGCACCAAAATCCATTTCGACACGCCCGAAGCTAAGAACAACATGTTCCCGTTCTTCCCCGACATCCACGGCGCGCCGTTCAATCCGATGGAAGCGGCGAGCTTCCTGACGCGCTGGACGGTCGACATGGCGAGCAACTCCGATACGTTCGAAAGCTTCGAGCGGCTGACCGGGATGATGGGCGAATTCCCCCGCATCGACGAACGCCGCACCGGGCTACCCTATCGCTATGGCTGGATGCTGGTGATCGATCCAACCAAGCCGGTCGCGCTCAAAGGCGGCAGCGCCGGGGGCATGATCATGAATACGCTCGGCTTGGTCGACCACGAGACCGGGCGTGAGCAGAAATGGTGGTGCGGCCCGGTCTCGTCGCTGCAGGAACCCTGCTTCATCCCGCGCGAGCCCGATGCCGCGGAAGGTGACGGCTGGATCGTCCAGGTCTGCAACCGGCTCGAAGAGCATCGCTCGGACCTGTTGCTGTTCGACGCTCTCGACATCGAAAAGGGACCGATCGCCGAAGTGCGCATCCCGATCCGGCTGCGCTTCGGGCTGCACGGCAATTGGGCGACCGCCGAGGAGATCGGGCTGGCCGAGGCGGCCTAGCCGAGAGCCATTCAGGGGGTCCCGCGGGAGCAGGAACCTGGGCCAGCCTAAACCTTCTCCCCCGCCGCACGCGTTCGGTCGAGCAGCGACGCCTGGTCGCGGTCGACGCGGAGCGCTAGGATCACCAGCATCACGACGATCGCCGGCGCGACCCAATTGACCGACAAGATCGCGGTGGCGAGGTCGCCATGCGTGGCGTCGCTGACCAATCCGACGGCATAGGGACCGATGCCGAGGCCAATGATCGTCATCGCGAACAGATAGATGCTCGAAGTGATCCCCCGCATCCGCGGCAGCACCTGGTCGTAGAGTACGGCATAAAGCGGCGGCATCCACATCGTCAGCACCAGGCTGTAGAACGTGAAGCGGAAGTAGAAGGCCCCCGCTGAGGGCGCGCGATAGACCCAGAAGGCGATCAGCGGCGACACGGCGAGCGCGAACAGGGTGACCCATACACGCTCGCGCGGCCGGCCGCCGCTTAGTCGGTCCGACAATGGCCCGGCGATCAGCGGCCCGATCACGCCGAGCGCCGCCGCGAGCAACCCGAACTGCAGCCCGGTCGCACCCGGCGACAGGTGATAGGTCTTCATCAGGAACGAGGGCGTGAAGCCCATCACGCCATAATTGACCACGCCCTGCAGCGCGCCGACCGCGATGCAAAGGATGACCGAAGGCGACGTCGCGATCGCCGCGAAGGCTGGCGGATCGTTGCGGCGCAACGACTGGAGCAGATTGGCGATGACGAAGATGCCGAAGCCGATCACGCTCCATTGCAGCACGTGCGGGCTGATTGCGACGCCGCCGAGGACCAGCGGCGGCCGGGGGGAAAAGGCTTCGGCCCAGCGGATCGCGGCGATCATGCCGGCCACGATCAGCACGAGGATGCCGGCATTGACCAGCCAGTCGCGCGTGGTCGCGCGGCGCCGCGCCAGCGCAACCCAATGGATTCCCGGCGTGATCGCGCCGAGCACGCCCAGACTGGCACCGAATGGATGGGGATCGCGCGGCGTCGCGATGCCGTCGACCGCGCCGCGCACGGGCTCGCGCACGCGCCACATCAAGGGCGCGATCAGCAGCCCCGGCAAGGCCGCGACCAGAAAGGCGAATTGCCAGCCGGCCAGGCCCAAGGGCGCGCCGCCGGTCGGGTAACGCCTGTGCCACCAATCGGCCGCGCCGCCGCCGATCACCAGCGAGCCGCCCAGTCCGATCGCGATCGCCGCCGCGAGGATGGCCATCACTGTGCCGCGGCGCCGACGCGGGAAATAATCGTAGAGCAGGCTGGTACCGGCCGGCTGCGACGCGGCCTCGCCGATGCCGACGCCCAGCCGCGACAGCATCAGGAGCAGGGAGCCGCCGGCGAACGCCGCCGTGCCGGTTGCGAGCGACCAGAACAGGATGGCGATCGCCAGCAGCCTGGTCCGAATCCAGCCATCCGCCAGCCGCCCCAGCGGCAGCGAGAACAGCGCGTAGAACAGGGCGAACACCGTGCCGTACAACAAGCCCATCTCGGCATCGCCGATCTTCAGGTCCGCCTTGATCGCCGGCGCCAGGATCGCGAGGATGTTGCGATCGAGCAGGCTGATCGCCTGGGTCGCGGCGACCAGGGCCAGCGCGTACCACGCGCCGGGCAGCGGCCGGCTCGCACCCGCTCCCGCGCTCATAGTCCGAACACGCGTTCGGCGTTGGTCTGCATGACCTTCTTCTTGGTAGCATCGGGAATATCGAGCAGGTCGTGCGCGCGGACCTCGTCGGCGACATATTCGTAAGGATAGTCCATTGCGTACATCACGCGATCCTCGCCCATCACCTCGAGCATCAGCTTGATCGCCGGCGGGAAGGGGAGGCCGCTGCTGGTCGCCAGCACGTTCTCGCGCAGGCAGGCGACCATACCTTTCTTGAGCGGCTTGAGCCGCTCGTACCGCTGCGAGGCGACGCCGGCTTTGTGCATGAAGTCGATGCGGTACAGCCAATAGGGGATTGCTTCGCCGCCATGGCCGACCGCGATCTGGAGGTCGGGATAGCGATCGAAGATTCCAGTGGTGATCAGCCGGAGCAGATGCATGCCGGTCTCCACCCCGAAGCCGAAGATCGCACCGTCGAGCCCGGCCTCGATCATCCCGCCGATCATCGCGTCGGGCAGCGTCTGGGGATGGATGTAGAGCGGCTGGCCGGTATCGGCGAGCGCGCGGAATATCGGGTCGAATTGCGGCTCGTCGAGATAATGGCCGTGGGTGTGGCTGTTGACCATCACGCCCTTGAAACCAAGCTCGTTCGCGCCGCGCCTGATCTCGGCTGCCGACCATTCGGGATCCTGCGGCGCGATCGAGGTCATGCCCACAAAACGCGTCGGATAGGCGGCACAGCGTTCGGCGAGATAATCGTTCGCGCGCGATACCATCGCCTTGGCTTCGTCGGTGTCGAGCAGAGGCTGGACCCCGGGCGAGGTGAGCGACAGGATCGCAACGTCGATCCCCGTCGCGTCCATGTCGGCAATCCTGCGCTCGCCGAGATCGAGCAGCCGCTCGATGATCAGCATCGCGCGCTCCGACGGCGACCGCGCATAGAAGCCCCATAACGACGTCATGCCCTTATCGGCGGTGCCGTCGCCTACCATGCGCAGATAGGCATCGATCTGCTCGCGGGTGGCAAAAGCTTCCTCGGTCGCGATGCGGAGATAGCCGCGGTCGCCTCCGGTGTTCAGCGCATGGGTCATGGGGTCGCTCCGTTTGCCACGAAAAGGAAAAGTTCAGGAATGCGGTCGCCGGGTTCAGCCCTCATGCACCGCTTTGGTCACCAGGCAGGCTTCGACGCCCTCGAGCCCGTCCTCGGCGCCATGGCCGGACCATTTGACTCCGCCAAAAGGCGCGTCGGCACCGCCGATCATCGTCGTGTTGATTCCAACCATCCCGCTTTCGATCTCGCGCGCGATCCGCCGCTGGCGTCCGGCGTCGCGCGTCCAGGCGTAAGCCGCGAGCCCGTAAGGCAGGCGGTTGGCCTCGGCGAGCATCGCCTCCTCGTTGGCGAACGGGTTGATCATCGCGACCGGGCCGAACGGCTCCTCGTTCATGACCGCGGCGTCGAGCGGAACGTCCGACAGCACGCTCGGCTGATGGAAGAAGCCGCGATTGCCGATCCGTCCGCCGCCGGCCAACAAGGTAGCGCCGCGTGCCGTCGCGTCGCCGATCAGCCGCTCCATCGCGTCGGTGCGCCGCGGATTGGCCATCGGCCCCATCTGGTTCGCGGGGTCGAGCCCGTCGCCGACAGCGATCCGTCCGGCGCGCTCGGCAAAGCCCGAACGAAACCGATCGTATACATCCTCCTGGACGATGAAGCGGGTGGGCGAGACGCAAACCTGGCCGGCGTTGCGATATTTGGCGGCGACCATTGTATCGAGCACCTGGTCGACATCGACGTCGTCGAACACGAGCACCGGGCCATGGCCGCCCAGCTCCATGGTGGTGCGCTTCATGTCGTCGGCGGCCAGCTTCACGAGATGCTTGCCGATCGCAGTCGAGCCGGTGAAGCTCAGCTTGCGGATGACAGGCGAGCCGAGCAGGTGCCGGGACACCTCGTCGGGCACGCCGAACACTGCCTGCGCCACCTCACCGGGCAGGCCGGCGTCGAGCAGACACTGCAGCACGCCGAGCGCCGAGGCCGGCGTTTCCTCAGCCGCTTTCAGAATCACCGAACATCCCGCCGCGATCGGTGCGCCCAGCTTGCGGCCTGGATTGCCGATCGGGAAATTCCATGGCGCGAACGCCGCGACCGGTCCGACCGGCTCGCGGCTGACCGTCGATCTTTGCCCGGCCGGACGAACCAGCGTGCGGCCGTAGAGGCGGAAAACCTCCCCAGCATAAAAGTTGAACAGGCCGACATTCATCAGCACTTCGACCTTGGCCTCGGCCAGAGTCTTGCCTTGCTCGAGCACTGCGACCCGGGCGAGCTCGTCCTGACGTTCGAGCATCAGCTGCGCCGCGCCTTGCAACACGGCGGCGCGTTCGTGCGGCGTCGAATGGCGCCAGCGGCGGAAACCGCGCGCGGCGGCGTCGAGCGCACGATCGAGATCGACCGGGTCCGCCAGCGGCAACGCGGCGAGCGTGTCGCCGGTCGCCGGGTTGACCACGTCGTGCGTCCGCCGCCCACCGCCGCGCACGCGCTCGCCGTCGATCACCATGCAGAGTTCGGGATAGGTCATCGGCATCCTGTGTTTTGGTGAGCGCTGATCGAGACTAGACCGCGGGCTCCGCGGTCCTCGCCTGCGCGCGGTCGATATCGCCCTGCCAGCGCTCGGCGACGATCTCCTTGCCGGTCACCGGATGCTTCATATGGAAAGGCACGACCTTGTGCGTCGGCCACAACCAGCTATCGGCGATCAGCTCGTCGGGGCCGGTCGGATCCTGAGGGAAAGTCTGGGTAGGGAAGGGGACATATTCGGGCCGGGTATTAGCCCAGCCGGTTTCGAAATCGGCATGCCATTGCGGCAGGTAATTGAGCACCTTGATGCGCCAGACGCCGTCGACCTTCTGATAGGTGTTCTCGTAGATTCCGCCTTCCCACCATTGGCGCGCGCCCATCATCGGGTTGCTTGGATCGGTATAATCCTTGTGCCGCCCGGCCTGCATCATCGAGCGCGCGCGGCCATAGGCGATCTCGCCACCCGGCTCGACGTCGATAATATCCTGGATCTGCGGGTGATCGAGTAGGAAGCCGTCGATCGGTCCGTTAGTGCCGTGGGTGAAGCGCTTCTGGAACCGCTCGACATAGAGCCGGCGGGCGCCTTCCTTGCCTCTCCAAACGCCGCCGAAGAACCGCACTTCGCCATCGTCGGCGAACAGGTCGACCGTCTCGTTGTAGAGGCATTTGTCGATCAGATAGCCATAGAGGTACTGGAGCTTGCGGATATCGAGCTCGTCCTCGCGCTGCAGCAGACGGCGGGACAATTGCTCGACGGTGGATTCGAGTTTCGCGATGCGATCGGCCTCGGACATCAATCTCTCCTAATTGTATGCTTTACGTACAATGTGCGCTGCCCGCGCGAGCGAGTCAACTTCCCGCCGCTTCCAGCCGCTCGACTTCCTCTCGATAGGGTTTGATGGCGCGCACCATGCACAAAGTGGCGATCGGCAGCAGGATCGACGCGGTCAGCACCAACGTCTTCCACAGCTCGGCCTCGTTCCCGATCACATAGTCCTGCACCAGGCCGACGACGAAACTACCCATCGCCCCGAAGAAGGTGAACATGAACAGGTAGATCGCAGTGACCTGTCCGCGCATCGCATTGGGCGCGACACGCTGGATCGCGGCGTTCTGCGGAACCGCGCCGGCAATACCGAACATCGCGCCGACGCTCATCACGCCGAGCGACAGATAGCCGTTGGGCATTAGCGGCGACAGGATCGAACAAATCGTCACGCCGCCGAACAGGATCGCCGCGGCACGGACATTGGCATCCTTGTGGCGCTTGGCCAGCCATTCGACCAGGACGCCGCCGAGCACCAGCCCGGCCAGCGAGGCGATCAGGATCATGCCGCCCATCACCGCGCCGATCTGGCGTTCATCCCAGCCGAAGGTGCGGATCATGAACGGGACTCGCCAGAATTGAAGCCCGAAAACTTCTACAGCGCTCAATGCAAGCCCGGCGAACAAAGGATAATAGACCCGGCCGCGAGCATGGATCGCGCGGATCGCGTCGAGCCCGGTAAAGGTCAGGAGGCGGCGGCCGAGCGAAGCGTCGCGCGGCGGCTGTGGCGCGTCGGGCGCGGGCGCGAGGCGGGGCGGTTCCTTCACCGTCAGGAACAGCAAAGCAACCAGCAAGCCGGGCAGGCCGACCCAGATCATGATCCATTGCCAGGCGAAGATCCGGAGGCCGCCAAATTCGGTCGGCGCCCAATGCGCGGTCATCGCGATCAGCATCCCGCCGACGATCGGCCCCAATGTGGTGCCGCCGATGAAGCCGAACTGGAGCAAGGCGAAGGCGCGAGTCAGCTTGCGCGGCGGAAAGGCGTCGGCCAGCAGCGAATAGGAAGCCGGGGCATGCGCCGATCCGCCCGCCGCGAGGAAGACGCGCGAGCCGACGAACTGGAAGAAATTCTGCGCCAGGCCGCCCAGCGCAATGATCGAGCCGATCACCGCCACGCCGCCCGCCAGCACGTATTTGCGCGGATAGATATCGGCGAGCCGCGCCAGCGGAATGCCGACGAACAAATAGCAGATGATGCTGGCCGGGCCGCCCAAGAAGCCGAGCTGGGCATCGCTCAACCCGAAATCGGTCTTGATCCGCTGCGCCAGCATGCCGAACACGACTTGATCGAAAAAGGTCAGGAACGTCGCCAGCACGATCACCGTGAGCGCCCAATAAGCGCGCGGCGACGAGGGCCAGATGCGCGAGGGATGCGGCGCGGCTTCCGCTTCCCGTTCGCCGGTCGTCATGTCCGCCGCCGTCGCGATCCCAATCGCCATGGGCATTCCTCTCACCGTCACGTGGGCCGCTTGCGGGCTCATCGTTTCTGCTTGGCAAATTGTACGTGTTGGATACAAAAGGCGAGATAAAAATGCGTGCGGTGACAAACAAATTCCCGCCGCCCATGGGAGAGGCGAATTGCAGGATCTGGCTGGACGCGCGGCATTCGTCACCGGCGGTGCCAATGGCATCGGACTCGGGCTCGTGCGGGCATTGCTGGCCGAAGGATGCAAGGTCGCGCTGGCCGACATCCGCCAAGACGCGATCGACGCGGCGCTCGCGACGCTCGACAATCAGGATGTGATCGGCGTGCAGCTCGACGTTGCGTCGCGCGACGGGTTTGCCGCGGCCGCCGATCGGGTCGAGGCGGAACTGGGACCCGTCAGCCTGGTGTTCAATAATGCCGGGGTGAACCTGTTCCAGACGATCGACGATTCATCCTATGATGATTGGGATTGGGTGCTCGGCGTCAATCTCCACGGCGTCGTCAACGGGGTGATGACCTTCGTCCCCCGGATGAAGGCGGGGGGCGGCGGGGGCCATATCGTCAACACCGCCTCGATGGCCGCCTTTCTCTGCGGACCGCAGCCCGGCATCTACAACACCGCCAAGTTCGCGGTGCGCGGCATGAGCGAATCCTTGCGCTACAGCCTGGCGCCGCATGGCATCGGCGTCTCGGTGCTCTGCCCCGGCCTGGTCAAGAGTCACATCTTCGCGAGCGATGAGGTGCGCCCCGACGAGTTGAAAGCGGGGGCGAAAGCGGTCGACCCGACGAACGTCGGACGACTCGAGCAAATCCATCAGGCGGGCATGGAGCCCGATGTCATCGCCGCGCGCGTGATCGAGGCGGTCCTCGCCAATCGCTTCTACATCTTCTCGCATCCCGAATTCCGGGATGAATTACGCGAGGTGTTCGACGACGTGCTGGACGCGTTTCGCGACTATCCCGAGGATTCGGCGTTCCAGCAGCGGCTCGCTTTCGAGAAGATGCGGCGCGACGGCTATCGCGCGGCGCGGCAGGCGGCACGCGGCGACGGATAGGCCTAGCGCGTTAACGTGCGGCCCCTGCGCCCTCCGCTTGTGCAAAAAGTATGATAGGGATACAATAGGTGCACAAGCTCGGCGCAGACCGGGCAGGGCATAAGGTCGTCCGGTACGACCGGTGAGCGGGAGGGCAAGTCCGTTGAGCGTGGTCGAGCTGTTCACCACCCGCATGGTGCCGCACGAGCGGCGGCAGGATTTCTGGCGCTTGCTGGTCGCCGAGACCTTTCCCGGCATGGTCGCCGATGTCCCCGCCGGGATCCGCGCGGACCTGGCGCGCTGGTCGATCGGCAATCTGGCGGTGGCGCATGCCCGCAGCGACCGCGCTCGCGTCGACCGTGCCCGCGATGTCCGTGACGATCGCAATCTGGTCTTCCACTTTCAGCGCCGCGGCCGGCTGACGATGACCCAGGCGGGCCGCGTCGCCATCGCCGGAGGAGGGGATATCGTCATCGCGGACGAAGCCGCGCCCTATACGATCGATATTTCCGACGCCAACGACTGCCTGATCGTCCATGTTCCGGCGCCGATGCTGGGTGCCGACGCGGCCGCGCGCGACTGGCATGCGCATAAGCTCGACGGGCACGATCCGCATGTATCGCTGTTCGGCCGGATGCTCGAAGGGCTTTGGGTCGAGCGCGCCAAGCTCGACCGGCTCGAACAGGGAGTCGATACCGTCCTTGCGGATCTTGCCCGCATGGCATGTCTTCGCGGCACCGCGCGAGAAGACGAGCCGCCGCGCGATCCGGTCGATTACGCGCTCTCGCATCTTCACGATCCCGACCTGAGGACGGCACGGATCGCCGAGATGACGGGGCTGGGCGCGCGCGCCGTGCAAAAGGCGTTCGCCCGCCATGTCGCGGCGACGCCGACCGGGTTCATCGCCGAGCAGCGGCTGCAACGCGCGGCGGAGGCGTTGCGGCGGCGCGACGGGCGCTCCGTCACGCAGATCGCGTTCGATATTGGCTTTTCCGACTCGGCCTTTTTCAGCCGCTGCTTCCGCCGGCGCTTCGGCGAAACGCCGAGCGGCTGGCGCGACCGGGCCTAGGTTGGGGACTCACATTGCTGTCGTCACCACCAGCGCACCCTCCCGTCACCCCGACATACTCCCGTCACCCCAGCGAAAGCTGGGGTCTCTGGCAGTGACGCGACGCCGCTTGAGATCCCAGCTTTCGCTGGGATGACGAGTTAGGGAAATGGATCGCTTTAAGAACAACGGCTAATTTGGGTTTCCAACCTAGGAGCGCAGATCCCGCGCCCGGGACATGCTGGGCCGGGGACGCCATCGTCCCGCGCGGTCAGTTGACGTTGCGCCCCGTGTCGGACCAGAATTCGGCGCGCATCGCCTTCTTGTCGGGTTTGCCGACGGGGGTGCGCGGCAATTCGCTGCGGAACAGCACGGTCTTGGGAGCCTTCACGCTACCCAATTGCGCCTTGCAATGCGCGCGGATCGCTTCGGCATCGAGCGACCGTCCGGGCAACAGAACGACCAACGCCGTCACCGCTTCGCCCCATTTCTCGTCGGGCACGCCGATCACCGCGGCGTCGATCACCTCGGGCAGTTCCATGATCGCGGCCTCGACCTCGACCGGGAAGACGTTGAACCCGCCCGAGACGATCATGTCCTTCTTGCGGTCGACGATATAATAGAAACCGTGCTCGTCGCGCCGGCCGACATCCCCGGTATGATGCCAGCCATGCTCCCAGGCTTCGGCGCTCGCCTCGGGCAGTTCGAAATAGCCGCCGCCGACGATCCCGCCGCGTGCGACGATCTCGCCCGCTTCGCCGGTCGGCAGGATATGGCCGTCATCGTCCATCAGTTCGACCCGCACCGACAGCGTCGCCGTGCCGCAGCTTCCCAGCCGCTCCGGATGCTCGCCCCGTGCGGCCGCCGCGACGACCTGCGGCGACAGCCAGGTAGCGACGAGGTGGCATTCGGTCTGGCCATAGCTCTGGCACATGCAGGGCCCGAACACGCCGACCGCCTGGCGCAATTTGTCCGGCGAGACGGGCGATCCGGCGAGCAGGAAATAGCGCATACTCGAATAATCGAACGCGCCGACCCGCGGATGAGCCAGCATCGCGTAGAGCGCGGTGGGCGGCAGGAACATATGGGTCACGCGATGCTCGCCGATCGCGGCCATCACCGTGTCGGCCTCGAAGCCGGACAGCACCACGACCGTCGCGCCCATCGCGATTCCCGCCATGGTGAAGGGGCCGGCGGCATGGGTCAGCGGCGCGGTGGCGAGGAAGACCGGCGCCTCGGCGGGCATCAGATGCGCGATCGTCTCCAGCATCGTGCCCCAGCTGCGGTTGAGCACGCGCACGCCCTTGGCCGGTCCGGTGGTTCCGCCGGTGGCGATGATCGCGGCGAGATCCTCGCCATTACCGGTCGGGTCGCCGCCGTCGGGCACCGGTGGCGAGCCCTCCGGCAGAATGTAATCGGCGAGCGAGGCATTGCCGCCTTCCGCGGCGTCGAGGCAGATCAGCCGCCGGATCGTCGGGACTTGCCGCGCGACGGCATGAGCGTCGGCGGCATAGCTCGAATGATAGAATAGCCAGCTGGCGCGGACATAGTTGAGATATTGGATATTGGCGTCGAGTGCGTTGCGCGTGTTGACCGGAATCCAGGCGGCATCCGCGCGCCACAGCCCGAGCATCGCGATCAGCACCGAGCCGTGATTGGGCGACATCACCGCGACCGCTTCCTGGCGCGCCAGGCCGTCGGCGAGCAGCGCGCCGGCCAGCCGCTGCGACAGCGTCGCCATCTCGGCATAGGTATAGCGCTCGTCACCGGCGACCAGCACGATACGGTCGGGATGCAGCCGCGCCTGCTTGTCGAAATAATCGATGTTGCGCATCGCCGCTCTCTCCCTGCGCCATACTTATCGTTGTCGAACACGGCCGCATTCCGGAGCTCGGCCGTTCGATGGCCCGTTCCTGCCGGCATGCAGTCGGATTCGTCTGTGTGTCTTACATACAATTTTCCGAACGGGAATGCCTGACTTTACCGGACGCCGAACCGATCTCGTTTTTCGTCCGATCCTGCCTCTGGCGCTTCCTCGACTTGAGCTTTCTTGCCCGCGGGGCATGGTGCCAGATAGTCCTCACCCAGCTCCGCCGAGCGAAGCCGCGCCAGCAGCGCCCTGGCGGCGTCGGGGGCTATGTCCTCGCCGACCGGGCAGCGATCGGTCCGGACGGTGTATTCGACCCATTGGTTGGCCGCGCGGTCGAACGCCAGGTCGCAGCTCTCGACGCCATGGATCTGCAGCGTCAGCTGGCGCGCGAGGTCCGCGAGAACACGCTGAGCCTCGGGATTGATCCCGGCCCGGAAGGAAAAGCGCCGCAGCCGGTATTGCCGAGACGCGGGTTCGCGATGACCGCCGGAAACCGCGATGTCATTGCCCATCGTGCCGCTCCCGCCGCGTCAGCGATATCCGTACCGAGGCCGTGCCGCGGGGCAGCGCTTCGGGTTTGGCGACGATGATCTCGACCCGTTCCACCGGCCCGAGTTCGAGGCACCGTTCGCCGAGCAGCAGGGCATAGGTTTCGATCAGCTCGATATGGTCAGAACCGAGATCCTCCGCTTCGGCGGCGATCCGGCGATAATCGACCGACTGACCGAGCGAGCCGACCGGCCCTTTGCCCGCGAGTTCGAGGTCGACCGACACGAGCAACGGCTGCCGCCGATCGCGCTCGTCGGGATTGATCCCGATGCGCGCGGAAATCCGGAGGTCGTCGACCCGGACATGAGTGGCGAGCGCATAAAGGTCGCGGACCGACCGCGACGCTGCGGCGCCGCGCGGCCCGCTATCTAAAAACGACGGTGCGGTGGCCATTGAGCAACACCCGGTCCTGGAGATGATAGGCGACCGCCGCCGCCAGCACGCGCCGTTCGATATCGCGCCCCTTGCGGACAAGGTCGTCGGGCGTATCGGCATGGCTGATCGGTTCGACATCCTGGGCGATGATCGGTCCTTCGTCGAGATCGGCGGTCACGTAATGCGCGGTGGCGCCGATCATCTTGACGCCGCGCTCGTGCGCCTGGTGATAGGGTTTGGCGCCCTTGAACCCCGGCAGGAAGCTGTGATGGATGTTGATGCAGCGGCCCGACAGGAAACGGCTGAGATCGTCCGACAGGATCTGCATGTAGCGCGCCAGCACGACGAGCTCGGCGCCGGTCTCGTCGACGATCCGCTTGAGCACCGCTTCCTGCTCGTGCTTGTTGTCCTTGGTCACCGGCAGATGGTGGTACGGTATGTCGCCGATCATAGTGGTGTGCAGCGCCGTCTTGGGATGATTGGAAACGATCGCCACGACATCCATCGGCAATTCGCCGATGCGCCGACGGTAGAGCAGGTCGCCCAGGCAATGGTCGAATTTCGACACCATCAGCAGCACGCGTTTAAGTTCGGCGGCATCGTGGATCGCCCAATCCGCGCCGATCGCCGTTCCCACGGGAGCGAAAGCGGCCCGCACGTCGTCAATACCGCCGCCCGTCACGACGAACACGACGCGCATGAAGAACCGGCCGGTGGCGGGGTCGTCGAATTGCTGCGCGTCGGTGATGTTGGCGCCATGATCGGCGAGCAAAGTCGCGACCTTGGCGACCAGACCCGGCCGATCGGCGCAGGATAGCCGCAGGACGAAGGTTGGATTCACGTCAAACTCCGCAAGAGTGCCGCCGGTCAATGCGACGCGGCCCGATAAGTGTTGATCCACTCGACCGTTCGGGCGAGCCCGCCAAAGGGATAGAAATGCAGCCGCACCGCACCGTGCGCCGGCGTTAGCCCGCGCTCGAAATCGGCGACCAGCCGGTCGGGTCCGGCCGACCCGAGCAAGCGCGTGAGCGAGACGCCGTATTTCGACATGACGGAGGCCGATGCGCCAACCCCGCAATGCGCTGCATAGCGAAGCAAGGTCTTGATCCCGGCCGGCCCCGGCACGCCGATCCGCACCGGGCAATCGATGCCGCGCGCGCGAAGTTCCGCCAGCCAGGTGAGGATCGGCGCGGCGTCGAAGGCGAATTGCGTGACGATCAGCGTCGCCATGCCGCGTTCGGTGATCGCCGCATGCTTGGCCGCCAGCGCTTCCCAGCGTGCCGCTTCGTCCATCGCCGGGTGCCCCTCGGGATGGCCGGCGATGCCGATCGCCTGGATGCCATGTTGTTCGAACAGTCCGGTGTCGATCAGCGACATCGTATCCGCAAATGGTCCAGCGGGGACGGGCGGGTCGCCGGCGACCAGGAAGACGCGGCGCACATCCGCCTCGGCGGTCGTTCGCGCCACCATCTGCGCCAGTTCATCATGGGAGGCGATTCGGCGCGCGGAAAGGTGCGGCATCGGCTCGAAGCCGAGCGCGCGCAGGCCGATGGCGGCCTCGATCCGGGCATCCATCGTTTCGTTGGGCAGGAAGGTGATCGCGACCGGCGTTTCGGGCGCGATGGCGTCCGCCACCTCGAATAGCGCAGGGCGATCCTTCGCCGTCATTTCGAGCGAATAGCCGTCTGTCATGCCATTGGCCGGCCGCGTCCAGGCGGGGTGCAGGACAGGAATTCCCATGGGCCCTCTCGCTCTTGCGCGGTTTCGAGCGCCGCGTGTCGATAACCTCTATCGCGACTTTGATATTTCGTATAGCTGAAAACTTCATGTGTGTGAAGTTATCTGAGCCTGCTGCCGAACCTCTCCCGCTCGTGATGCTGCCGGGACTGATCTGCGATTCGCGCATTTTCACGGCGCAAGCGGATGCTTTTGCCGAGGTGTGGCCAGTGCCCGATTATGGAGATGCCGACACACTGGCGGATATGGCGCGGCGCGTGCTCGATGTCGCTCCTGCGCGCTTTGCCCTGCTTGGCCATTCGATGGGCGCGCGCGTAGCGCTGGAAATCGTTCGATCCGCGGGCGATCGGGTCGACCGGCTGGCATTGCTCAGCACGGGCGTTCACCTGCCGGGGGAAGGAGAGGCGGCCAAGCGCTACGCGCTGCGCGATTTCGGGCGGGAACGCGGCATGGCAGCGCTGGTCGATGCCTGGCTGCCGCCGATGATCGCGCCGTCGCGGCCGCGGGGCGATCTATACCAAGAGCTTTACGCAATGTGCGTCGACGCCGGCCTGGCGCGTTTCGAGGCGCAGATCGCCGCGTTGCTGTCGCGGCCCGAGATCGAAAGCCTGTTGCCGGCTATCGGCTGTCCGACGCTGGTCGCGGTCGGCAGCGAGGATCGCTGGAGCCCGCCCGTCCAGCATGAGGCGATCGCCGCGCTCATCCCCGACGCGCGCTTGGTCGTGATCGAGGGGGCAGGGCACATGCTGCCCGCCGAACGGCCCGACGCACTCAACGTCGCGATCGCGGACTGGCTGGAACAGCCCGCCACATCATCAATATCATATTGTCCTGAAGGAGCGTGAGATGACCGAACAGACCCTGCAACAGTTGCTGGATGCCAGCGGCGATATCGTCGAATTGCTGCGCAACCAGCAAAGCGGACCCAATGTCTATCCGGGCGTGCCGGCCGAATATTCGAACTGGCGCAGCGAACAGCAGGCCTGGTCGAAAACCTGTGTATTGTTCAACCAGTCGTTCCACATGGTCGACCTCGCGGTCGAGGGGCCGGATGCATTCGCGATGCTCAACCATCTTGGCGTCAACAGCTTCAAGGGCTTCGTGCCCGATCGCGCCAAGCAGTTCGTGCCGGTGACGCCTGACGGCTACGTCATCGGCGACGTCATCCTGTTCTATCTCGATGAGAACAAGTTCAACCTGGTCGGCCGCGCGCCGACGATCGAATGGATCGAATATCACGCGGCGACCGGCGACTGGAACGTCACCGTGTCGCGCGACGAGCGCACCGCGGTCCGCCCCGACCCGGAAAATCGCCGTTCCTATCGCTTCCAGCTTCAGGGGCCGAACGCCATGAAAACGCTGGAAAAGGCGATGGGCGCGACGCCGCCCGATCTCAAATTCTTTCACATGACGCGGCTAGCGATCGCCGGAAAGGAAGTGCGCGCGCTGCGCCACGGCATGGCGGGGCAGCCGGGCTACGAACTGTTCGGGCCATGGGCCGATTACGACGTTGTGCGCAACGCGTTGATCGACGCCGGCAAGGAATTCGGTTTGGCGCTGGTCGGCGGCCGCACCTATTCGTCGAACACGATCGAATCGGGCTGGATCCCGTCGCCCTTGCCCGCGACCTATACCGGCGAGGGGACGCGCGGTTTCCGCGAATGGCTGTCGGCCAACAGCTATGAGGGCAAGGCGTCGATCGGGGGCAGCTTTGTGCCCGAGTCGATCGAGGACTATTATCTGACGCCGTGGGACCTCGGTTACGGCCCGTTCGTCAAGTTCGACCACGATTTCATCGGCCGTGATGCCCTGGAGCGGATGGCGGGCCTGCCGCATCGCAAGAAGGTGACGCTGGCGCTCGACAATGAGGATTTGATGCGCGTGATCAGCTCGCAATTCACGCGAGGAGATCGTGCTAAATATATGGAATTCCCATCGGCCGTCTATTCGATGCACCCCTATGACCAGGTGCTCAGGGACGGAAAGCAGGTCGGTGTTTCGACCTGGATCAGCTATAGCGCCAATGAAGGGCGGATGCTGACCTTGGCGATGATCGAGGCCGATCATGCCGTGCCCGGCACCGAGGTCACCTTGTTATGGGGCGAGCCCGATGGCGGCACGCGCAAGCCGACGGTCGAGCGCCATGTCCAGACCGAGATCAAGGCCATTGTGGCGCCGGTTCCCTATTCCGAGGTCGCGCGCGACAGCTATGCCGAGAGCTGGCGCACTCACCAACTGACGTGACAAGGTCCGTCCCGCATTTCCGGCGATGTTTCCGCATCGTCGGAAATGCGGTCAGGCGGCTTCGAGCAAGGCCACCGTTCGCTTGAGCAGTTCCGCGGCGTGCCGTTCGACCTCCGCATCGAACCGGACCGAGGGAATCGCGACGCTGAACGCCCCGAGCAATTCGCCGTCGATCGATACGGCGCAACCAATCCCCTGGATGCCTGGCGTATGTTCCTCGCGAGTCCGGGCGATGCCCGTCTGGCGAATGGCGGCGATCTCGGCGCGCAAAGCATCGGCATCGGTGATCGTGGCGGGCGAGAATGCCCGTCGCTCCGACTCGCTGAGATAGGTTTCGAATTCGGCTTGGGGCAAAGCGGCCAGGATGGCCTTGCCCGCCGCGAAGCCGTGGAGTGGGGTCCGCGTGCCCATCTGGACGGCATAGCGCAACGCATGCTCGCTGGTTTCGGTCACCAGCGCTTCCACT
Organism: Sphingomonas asaccharolytica NBRC 15499; assembly: GCF_001598355.1. Classification (GTDB taxonomy): domain Bacteria; phylum Pseudomonadota; class Alphaproteobacteria; order Sphingomonadales; family Sphingomonadaceae; genus Sphingomonas; species Sphingomonas asaccharolytica. Next base: position 49,308 of record NZ_BCYU01000007.1, on the reverse strand, counting down.
TCCCAGCCGATCCGGACGAAGAAGGACGCGGTCTCATTGAGCTGGACGCGCAACGAGCGGACCAGCGGCGCGACCCGCTCGGCGAGCGAAAAGCCGTGCGCGCGCGCCTGCAGTCGGGCGAGACCCGGGCCGGCGGTGTAACGGCGGCCGGCACGCGCCAGATATCCGCGATCGATCAGCGTGTTGAGCAGATAGGACAAGCTACTGACTGGGATGACCAGAGCCGCCGCAATCTCCTGGGCGACGACGGGGCGATCGCGCGCCACGACATATTCGATGATGTCGAGCGTGCGTGTCGCCGATTTGACGGGGGATGATGCGGCATCTGCCATGAACGTTTATTGCCCGATCACGGCGCCGCCCGCTACTCCCCCGAACTAGAGCCGGGCGGCGGCGATATCGGCGCCTTCGCGCAGGTTTCGTAATTTGGCCCAGGTCACGATCGGATCGATCTTGCCATAGCCGGCAAAGGTGCCGAATCCGCAATCCGTGCTCGCGACCACGCGGTCCTGGCCGACAATGCCGGCGAAGCGTTCGATTCGCTGCGCGATCAGCTCGGGATGTTCGAGATAGTTTGAACAGGTGTCGATCAGGCCGGGCGCGAGCAGCTTGTCGTCGGGGATGTCGGCATCGCGCCAAACCGCCCATTCATGCTCGTGACGCGGATTGGCCGCTTCGAACAGGATGGTCGCCGGCCGCGCCCTCAGCACGATATCGATGATCCGCTCGAGCGGAATATCGTGGTCGTGCGGTCCTTCGTAATTGCCCCAGCAGATGTGCATGCGCATCTGGTCGGGCGCGATATTGGCGGTCGCGGCGTTGAGCGCGTCGACATTGGCCGCGATCGCCTTGAGGAACGTCGGCTCGTCCATTTCCTGATAACCGGTATGGCGCGACATAGCGAGGTCGGGACAATCGAGCTGTAATTCGAATCCGGCCGCGACGATCGCCTCGTATTCGGGCTGCATCGCCGCGACGAGGTCGGCAAGATAAGCCTCGTGACTAGGGTAATGAGCGTTCTTCTGGAACGCCGTGATCAAGCCAGGCGAGGCGGCGTTCATGAACGCGCGCGTGCCTTCGCCGTGCCGGTCGAGCGCGCTCCGGAAGCGCCGGATGTCGTCGTGCAGCGGCTGGAGGGTAACCAGCCGAACTGGCCCGATGCACGAGGCGCGGATGAATTCCTGCGCCCCCATGATGTGCGCCAGCTTGGCGCGGAGATTAGGCAGCGGTGCGAGATCGAGCGCTGGCTTGCGGTCGGTATGGCCACCAAAGCCCGACAAGCGCTCGATCATGTAAGTCGAATAGCCGACCTTGCCGAGTTCGCCGTCGCTGACGATCGTGACGCCCGCGTCGACCTGCGCCGCCACCGCCGCGTCGACCGCCGCCTGGACGACGGTATCGAACGCTTCCGCGTCATAGGGCTCGCCATGGTCGCGGGCTAGCAGCAGGGGCGTCAGTTCGGGGCCGCGCGGCAAACTACCGACATGGGTCGTCGCGATCGGCATGGGCGCTCCTCTTCCTCGGATTATCGAACGACCATGCCGCCATTTCGCGTTTGTGTATAGATCATATATGCGAAGCGACGGTGACTGCCCTCGGACCGTCGCCGCGCTTTAGGCATCCTCGAGCGCCACGACGTTGATGATGTGCGGCTGAGTATATTCGTGCAGCCCCGCTTCGCCCAGCTCGCCGCCGATCCCCGATTGTTTCGATCCGCGAAAGGGGATGTTGGGGTCGATCGCCAGATACTGGTTGACCCAGACGGTGCCCGAATCGATCCGCTTCGCAACGTCGGTAGCGCGCGTCAGGTCCTTGCCCCAAACGGTGCCGCCCAGGCCGTATTCGGAATCGTTGGCACGCGCGATCACATCGTCGATATCGTCATATTTGAGCACCGGCAGCACCGGACCGAATTGCTCTTCGCGTACCAGCGGCGCATCGTCGTCGAGGTCGCGCACGATCGTCGGCGGGATGAAGTATCCGGGACGGTCGAGCGCTTCGCCGCCGGCCAGCACGGTGCCGCGCTGCCTGGCGTCGTCGAGCAACGCTTTCACTTTCTCGAACTGCATCTTGTTCTGGATCGGACCGACCTGGGTACCCTGCTTAGCGCCGTCATCGACCACCGCTTCGCGCGCCAAGCGGGCGAGCTCGTCGCAGAATTCGTCGTACATCGGTTCGGGCACGTAAGCGCGCTTGATCGCGACGCAGATCTGGCCGGCATTGGCCATCGCGCCGCCATAGACCTTTTGCGCGACCTGGCGCGGATCGACGTCGTCGAGAACGATCGCCGCGTCGTTGCCACCGAGTTCGAGCGTGACGCGCTTCACGCCCTGCGCCGCCGCGGCCATCACCTTCTTGCCGGTCGCGGTCGACCCGGTGAAGGCGACCTTGTCGACGTCGGGATGCGTGGTCAGCACTTCGCCCAGGTCGTTCTGGTCGCACACCGTGTTGAACACGCCCGCAGGCAGAATGTCCCGGCAGATCTCACCGAACAGCAAGGTGGTGAGCGGCGTGGTCGGCGCGGGCTTGGCGACCATCGTGTTGCCGGTGACGAGCGCTGGGCCCAGCTTGTTCATCAAGAGGATGACGGGGAAATTCCACGGCGTGATCGACGCGACCACCCCGAGCGGGGTGCGGTGCTCGATCACCGTGTTGCCGCCTTCTTCGCGCAAGGTCTTGGGTTCGACCCGCATCGCGGCGAATGCACGCAGGGTGAAGATGCTACCCATCATCTCGAACATCGCCTGGTCGAGCGGCTTGCCCTGTTCGCTGGTCAGCAGGCTGGCGAACTCGCCCGCGCGCGCCTCAAGCGCATCCGCGAGCTTATCGACCAACGCCGCGCGCTGTTCGATGGGAGTCGCCGACCAGGCCGGGAAGGCGCGTCTGGCCGCGGCAACGGCGCGATCGATCAGGGCGCGATCCGCCTTGGGACACTGCGCGAACGCGCTGCCCGTCGCCGGATTGATAACCTCGAAGCTGGTCGCGCCCTCGACGAGTTCGCCATCGATCAGCATCCTGAAATCGCGTTCCATCACCACTCTCCTTGTTCGGTCGCCGGCATTGCGCTGGCAATCGGCGTCGCAATCAGGAAAAGATGCGACACGTTTCGGCCTTTGTGCGCCGGGCATACAATTTTGACAAGATGGTACTCGACCGATGAAACAAGGAAGCGATCTCGACGGGCTGCTGGGGTACCGGATCGAACTCGCCCATCTGATCGCGATAGAGGATGCGCGGCTGATGCTCGCGCCATACGGGCTGACGCCGGCGAAGCTGACCGCGTTGCTGCTCATTCGCGCCAATCCGGGATGCGACCAGACCGCGCTGGGCAAGGCGCTGAGCGTGAACCGGTCGAGCGCGATGAAGCTGGTCAATGTGCTGGTCGATCGCGGCCTGATCGAGCGTCGACCTGGACGCGATCTGCGCACCAATGCCCTGCACCTGCTGCCCGACGGTGAGAAGCGGGTGGCGGAGATGCTCGATCAATTGCGCGAGTCCGACCGTCGCCTCGCCGCCGACCTGACCGCGGCCGAGCGCGCGACGCTGATGGCCTTGTTGAAGAAACTCCGCAAACCCCGCGCGGCGCGACGAGACGACGACTGACCGGCAGAGCCCAGCTTGCTAAATTGTTTGCTTGAGATACAATCTGGCAAACGCTCACCGCGAATGGGCGAGATCGGAGAGGATGGGTTTTGGTGGCGACGACGGCGAAGAACCAGATCATCGGGAACGACGTCGAGGCGGCCTTGCGATTCGACCGGTTGCTGCGGCCGCGCTCGGTGGCGATCGTCGGCGCCTCGGACAAACCCGGCGCGCTCGGCGCGTCTGTGCTTGCCAATCTTGAGCGACAGGGATTTGACGGCGAGATCCATCTGGTCAATCCGAAGCGGGCCGAGATTGGCGGCCGAGGCTGCGTCGCCACCGTCGACGATCTGCCCGAAGGGATCGACGTCGCGGTGCTCGCGATTCCCCGCGCGGGCGTGCTCGACGTGATCCGTGGCCTGGCCGGGCGTCGCGTCGGCGCGGCGATCGTCTTTTCGGCTGGATTCGCCGAGGATGGGCCGCAAGGCTTGGCCGACCAGCAGGAGATCGCGCGGATCGCGGCGGGGGCGGATATGATCGTCGAGGGCCCCAATTGCCTCGGCCTGGTCAATTTCGTCGATCGCATCGCGCTCACCTTCATCGAACTGCCCGAACCGCGTGTCGATAGCGATCGTCGGGTCGGCATCGTGTCGCAATCGGGCGCGATGGCGGCGGTGCTGGCGACGACGATGATCGCGCGCGAAGTGCCGCTCAGCTGCTACATCTCGACCGGCAACGAAGCGGCCAGCGGGGTCGAGGATTATCTCGACCATCTGGTCGGCGATCCGGCTACGTCGGTGGTCGGCATGATCGTCGAACATTTCCGCAAGCCGGCGCGCTTCCTGGCGGCGGCCCGGGCCGCGCGCGCCGCCGGCAAGCAGGTAGTGCTGCTCCATCCCGGCCGCAGCGCGGCGGGTGCGGCGAGCGCGGCGACGCATACCGGCGCGATGGCCGGTGATTACGAGGTGATGCGCGTCCATGTCGAACGCGCCGGGGTAATCCTGGTCGATACGCTGGAGGAACTGGGCGACGTCGTAGAAATGGTCGCGCGCTATGCCGCGCCGGTCGCAAGGGGGCTCGGCGTGATCGCGGAATCGGGGGCGTTCAAGGCGATCATGCTCGATCAGGCCGAAGCGCTCGGGATCGCCCTGCCGCTGCTCGGCGATGCCGACAGCCCGGCATTGCGCGCGGCGCTGCCCGATTTCGTACCGGTCAGCAATCCGCTCGACGTGACCGCGCAAGGCCTGGTCGATCCCGGAATCTATGGACGGACGATCGCCGCGCTGGCGGGCGACGACCGCATCGGCGCGATCCTGGTGACCCTGATCCAGACCGACACCGGCACGTCGCACATCAAATTCGCTGCGGTGCTCGACGCTTTGCGCTCGAGCCCGCCGGGCAAACCGGTGATCGTCGCTGGCGTCGACGAAGGCGGTATCGTCCTGGCCGAGGATGTCGCCGCGCTGCGGGCGGAAGGCGTGATGTACCTGCCGACCGCTGAACGCGCCTTGCACGCGCTGGCCAGGATGCGGTCGACCGGAGAAATTGCCGTGCTTCCGACGGGTGATGCGGCACCGCTGGTGGGGCTGCCAGAGGCCGGCGCGACAGTAACCGAATATCGCGCCAAGGATTTGCTCGGCGCGCGTGGCATCGCTTTTCCATCCGGCACACTCGCCGGATCGGCCGAAGAGGCAGTCGCCGCCGCCGATCGGTTCGGCTATCCGGTCGTGCTCAAGGCCCAGGCGGCGGCGCTGCCGCACAAGAGCGATGCTGGCGGCGTGGTAGTCGGCCTGGCCGACGCACAAGAAGTTCGCGACGGATGGGCGAAGCTGCAGGCCGCGGTGGCCGCGGCGCGGCCCGATCTGACATTGGACGGCGTGCTGGTCGAACCGATGGCGGCACGCGGCATCGAGCTGATCGTCGGCGCACGCAACGACCCGCATTGGGGAGCGACGATCCTGTTCGGGTTCGGCGGAGTCAGCGCCGAACTGCTCCACGACGTGCGGTTGCTCCCTGCTGGGCTCGATCGCGATGCCATTGTCGCCGAATTGCGCCGCCTGCGTCTTGCCCCGCTGCTCGACGGGTTTCGCGGGGAGCCGGCGATGGACGTCGATGCGGTGGCAGCGCTAGTCGACGCCCTCGGTGCGGTGGTGGCGGCGACGCCGGCGATCCGTGAGATCGACCTCAATCCGGTGATGGTCTATCCGCGCGGGCAAGGCGCGATCGCGCTCGATGCATTGATCCAGACCTGAGGGCCACGTCTTTTAGCGTCTGCTCCTGGGACTCATTTCAGCGAGCAAGGAGCCAGAATTGCGGGGAAACGGCCAGCAACCCTGGGCTCCTGCTTTCGCAGGAGCGCAAGGTTTCCGCAGGCCCTTAAGCGCCTGCCTTCTGCTGGTCGTAAGCTCCAAGGCCGGGCTTGTAGCTCTTCTCGTCGATGAACTGGCGGATGCCTTCCTTGCGCCCCTCGGTCTTATCGTGGAAATTGGCCGCTTCCTGCATGCGGACCAGATAATCCTCGGCCTCGTCATAGGTCATCGAGCCGACACGACGCACGGCGTCCTTGGCGAATTTGAGCGCGACCGGGTTCTTCTTGAGCAGCATCTCGGCAACTTCGCGGACGCGGGTTTCCAGCCGGTCGAGCGGCACGCTCTCGTTGACCAGCTTCCACTCCGCCGCCTTGCGGCCATCGATCAGATCGCCGGTCAGCGTCATCCACATCGCGTCGCGCATCGACAACAGGTCGACCACGACTTTGGTCACGCCGCCGCCGGGCAGGATGCCCCAATTGATCTCGCTCAGCCCGAATTGCGCTTCATCGGCGCAGATCGCGAGGTCGCACGAGAAAAGCGGGCCGAAGCCGCCGCCGAAGCACCAGCCGTTGACCATTGCGATGGTCGGCTTCTGAAACCAGCGCAGCCGCCGGAACCAGCCATAGCTTTCGCGCTGCGACTGGCGGACGCCGCGCAGGCCCTGCGCCTCGGTCTCGCGAAAATATTCCTTGAGGTCCATGCCCGCCGACCAGGCGGTTCCTTCGCCGCTCAGAACCAGCGCGCCGACATCGTCGCGATATTCGAGCTCGTCGAGCACTTCCATCATCCGGCGATTGAGCGCCGGGTTCATGCAGTTGCGCTTCTCCGGCCGCGCGAAATAGACCCAGGCGATCCGGTCCTCGACCCGATATGACACTACATCCTGCGCATTGCCTTCGCTCATCGTTCGTCATCCCAGTCTGCGCGGGGCAGATGCCGGTCGGATACGTGCCGAATCTCCCTCGCCGTTATTTGTATGCTAGGCGTACAATAACGACGATGACGCAGGAAGCAAGCGAGTGCGTGACGGGAATCGCGGCGGAAGTCCGGCCGCTTGGGAGTCAGGTGCCGGCTGGCCGGACGCCGGCCGGCACCCGTAAATGCCTCAGGCGGGGACGGCGTCTTCCGGCAGGGCGCCGATCACTGACTTCACCTCGAGGAATTCTTCCAGCCCGAACTTACCGAATTCGCGGCCATTCCCCGATTGCTTGTACCCGCCGAACGGCATGTCGAAGGCGAGCCCGCCGGCATTGACGAACACCGCGCCCGCGCGGAGCTTGCCGACAATGGTCTTCGCTTTGGTCGGGTCGCCGGCGATATAGGCGCCGAGGCCATAAGGCGTGTCGTTGGCGATACGGACCGCATCGGCGTCGTCGGCGTAAGGCATGATCACCAGGACCGGCCCGAAAATCTCCTCGCGCGCGATCGTCATGTCGGGGGTGACGTCGGCGAAGACGGTCGGCTTCACGTAGAAGCCGGTATCGAACCCGTCGGGCCTGCCGGTACCGCCGGTCACCAGGGTCGCGCCTTCGTCGATGCCCTGCTGGATCAGGCCCTGGATGCGGTCCCATTGGCGCTGGTTGACGACGGGGCCGATATGATCGCCTTCGCTGAGCGGGTCGCCGACCGCTTTGGCGGCGAACATCGCGCCGACCTTGGCCGCCGCTTCGTCATGCTGCGAGCGGTGCACCAGCATGCGCGTCGGCGCCACGCAGCTCTGGCCGGAATTGAGCAGCACGCCGCCGACCCCGCCAGGTAGCGCCTGATCGAGCGGCGCGCCTTCGAGGATGATATTGGGCGACTTGCCGCCCAGTTCCTGCGCGACCCGCTTGACCGTGTCGGCGGCGTTCTTGGCTACCATGATCCCGGCGCGGGTCGATCCGGTGAAGCTCATCATGTCGATATCGGGATGTTTGGCCAGCGCGGTGCCGACGCCTTCGCCGTCGCCCTGGACGAGGTTGAACACGCCCGCCGGCACGCCTGCCGCGTCCATCACCTCGGCGAAGATCGCCGCCGAGCTCGGCGCTTCCTCGGATGGCTTGAGGATCATCGTGCAGCCGGCAGCGAGCGCCGGGCCGACTTTGGCGACGATCTGGTTCATCGGCCAGTTCCACGGCGTGATCAGCGCGGCCACGCCGATCGGCTCGCGTACGACTGTATTGTCGCCAATCTTCTCGGCGAATTGGTAATCCTGCAGCGCCTTCAGCGCATTGCCGAGATGACCCAGGCCCGAACCGGCCTGTGCGGTTTGCGCGATCGAGATCGGGCAGCCCATTTCGATCGCGATCGCCTCGGCGATGTCGGGGATCCGCTTCTGATATTCGGCGATGATCCGCTGGAGCAGGGCAATGCGCCCGTCCTTCGACGTCTGCGAAAAGCTGTCGAACGCGCGCCGCGCGGCATGGACCGCGTCATCGACATCGGCCGCGGTGCCGAGCACGATCTCGCCGGCCGGCTGCTCGGTCGCGGGGTTGATGACCGTATGTTTGCGGCCGCCTTTGCTGTCGACCCAACGGCCGTCGATATAGTTCTGCGGATAGCTTTTCATGGCAGGAAATCCTCTTGGCGAAAGTTCAGGAGAGGACGAGCCCCAGCTCGACGTCGGTCGCGGGCGTGCCCCATTTGTCGCGCGGCGGCATCGGCCGCGTGTCCCAGGCGGGGTCAAGCGTGAAGCTGGAGACGCTGCGCCCGTCGGGGATGCGCCCGTTCCCGCCGCCTTGGGAATAATCGTAATAGAGCGTCATCAGCTCGCGATGGCTGTGGTGGCGCTGGACGATCGGGTGCGCCTGGCATGCCTCGCGCCAGCGCAGCACACGGGTGAGGTGCTGCGGGATCTCGTATGCCTCGTAATAGTCGAGGAACCACAGCCGCTTGAACATCGGCGCGAACGCGACATCGGCCCAGCCGAACGTGTCGAACAGGAAATCGCGGTCGGGCGCGTAATGACGCAGAAAGTCGTCGAGCCGGGTATATTGCGCATCGACCTCGGCGCGATGCTCGTCGCGTTTGGCGGGATCGCGGTTGAGGATCATGCGATAGCCCGCGCCGGTGAATTGGCCGTCGGTGGCGCACAACATCGCTTCGACCGCATGCTCATAGGGATCGCGGCGCGCGACGAGGCGCTCAGGGAAGCGATCCTCGAAATAGCGCATGATCACCATGCTTTCCTTGAGCGTCTCGCCATTTTCCAGCTCGAGCGCGGGCAAAGCAGTGGTGCCGCGGGTCTTTTGCAGCAGCCAGTCGGGGCGCGGCTTGGAAATATCGATCTCGTGATCGGCCATGATGCCGTCGAGCCCCTTGAGGTCGAGCAGCAACTCCACGCGCTCGGAAAACGGGCAGCCCGGAATATGGTACATCCTGAGCGCGCCGCCCGGCGGTTCATCGTTCCAGTTCATGACGGTCTCGATCTCCTCAGGCAGCTGACGCAGGCGCCGGCGCACGCGACGGCATTTCGCTTTGCGATCGCGCGAACATTTCGCGCACCGCCGGGCGTTGGTTGATCCGCTCGATCCAGGCGAGCAGATGGGGCGACGCCTCCCGGTTCACAATTTCCGCGAAGCCATGCTGCATGCCGTTGGCGATCGCGAAGTTGCAGATGTCGGCCAGCGTATAGTCGTCGCCGGCCAGCCAGGGACTCTGCGACAGCCTTTTCTCCAGCCGGTCGACCGACACGCCGATCTTGCGCATCTCCTCGTCGAGCACCTCTTTCGGAAAGCCGTTGCGGGCGTTGCGCCATTTGACCTTCTGTTCGGCAACCGGGATGCGCGCGAGTTGCTCCTCGAACTCGGAATCGGACAAAGCGCGCGCCATCGGGCCGATCATCCGCTCCCAGCCGATGGTCGATACGCACCAGCAGAAATATTCGTCGACCCATTTGGTCCACACCCGCATCTCCGCGGTCGCTACCGGGTCGGCCGGGCGCAGCCGCGGCGCGTCGGGAAAGGCGTCTTCCAGATATTCGCAGATCACCGTCGATTCGGTGATAATGTGGCCATCGTGATCGAGCGCCGGCACCTGGCCGCGCGGATTGATCTTCTTGAACCACTCCTCATGATGCTCGAACTTCCGCGGGTCGATGAAGCGCGGGGTGAACGGCAGGCCCTTTTCGTACAGAGCGAGCAGCGGCTTGAGCGAGTTGGCGGCCGGACCGAAACTATACAGGGTCAACATCAGCGCTTCCTCCTCTTCCCGGACCGTGCGTTTTCACACGTTGCGGATAGCGGTGACGATGGTTGCCGCGCTTCGCAAGAAGACCACCTGTTCTATTAGTCGAGCTACCCCTCAGACGGGCGCAATGCACGATCCAGGGTGTCATCGGCAGTGATAGCGTAAGCGGTCACCTTGTAGGCGAGGCCTCGCTCTGCTTGGCTTGCCGGCCAGGAGAGAAAAAGGCTCGCATATGCTCGAATTGCTGACGTCGGAAACGCCGAACGGCTGGAAAGCCGCGATCATGCTCGAGGAACTGGGCGTGCCGTACAAGGTGAGGGTAATCTCGCTCACCAACCTCGACCAGAAGCAGGATTGGTACGTCGCGCTCAATCCAAATGGCCGGATACCGACCCTGGTCGATCATGACGAAGGCGATTTCGCGGTCTTCGAATCAGGCGCGATCCTGATCTATCTCGCCGAAAAATTTGGCCGGTTCATCCCCACCGACACCAAGGGGCGCAGCCGCGTCATCCAATGGGTGATGTGGCAGATGTCGGGGCTGGGGCCGATGATGGGCCAAGCGACGGTATTCAACCGCTATTTCGAGGATCGCTTACCCAAGGTGATCGACCGTTATGTCCGTGAGAGCCGGCGGCTGTTCGGCGTGATGGACGCGCACTTGGCCGATCGCGACTATCTGGCGGGCGATTATTCGATTGCCGACATCGCCTGCTTTCCCTGGGTCAGGGGCCATGATTGGGCACAGGTGCCGATTGACGGGCTCCCGCATCTACAGCGCTGGTTCGACGCCGTCGCGGTGCGTCCGGCCGTGCAGCGCGGCCTGCTCGTGCCCGAGCCGCCCAAGGCCACGGAAATGGAGAAGAAGACGGTCCTCCAGGGCAAGACCATCCTGTCCTAAGCAAAGGAAAGGCGGAAAAACGACGATGGCGACAGTCATCAATCGCAGCACGGCGGCACCGGCGGTCGAGACCAGGATCGATTATCTCGTCCCGACATCGAAGATCAATCGGCGATTCTGGGCGCCCGGGCGCGAAGTGAATACCGGAATCTACCAATCCTATCCGGTGACGATCCGCAACGCGCGGCTCGCGCCCGAGCCGTTCACGCTCGACAAACATGGTTTCTGCCTGGCGCGCCACGTCAGCGGCGTGAGCGATTTCCGCGACCCGAAAGCGGTGGCGAATTATCCCGCCGAGGTGGCGGACGTCGCGCGCATGCTCACCGGTTGCGACCTCGTCGTGCCGATGAGCGGGCAATTGCGCTCGCCGGTCATTTCCGGCGCGCGGATTCAGCCGCCCGCAGCCGAAGCGCATGTCGATTTCAACACCGCGACGGCACACCGGATCGCGAAGGCGTTGTTCGACAAAGCGGCGCCCGGCACTAGCTTCACCCGCTTCATCGCCTTCAGCCTATGGCGCACCTTTTCGCCGCCGCCGCAGGATTGGCCGCTCGCGTTATGCGAAGCAGGCAGCGTCGGCGACGAGGATGCGGTCGCCAACGTCAAGGTCGATGTCGACGAGATTCCCGAGGGCGACGCACTTTATGCGCCGATCGAAGGCGAGGAAGAGATGGCGGCGGCCACGATCTTCCATTACAATCCGGCGCATCGCTGGTGGTACTTCCCCGATATGACTGCCGACGAAGTGATCTTCATCAAGTTCCACGACAGCGATCACGACCGCGCTTGGCGCGCGCCGCATACGGCGTTCCACGACACCAGTCGGCCGGACGCGGTGACGCGCGAAAGTTACGAATTCCGCGCGATCGCCTATTTCAACTGATCAGCGTTTGGCGGCAAGTTTTGCCAGCTTGGCGGCGCTTTCGGGATCGTTGGGCGCGAACAGGATCAGCCGCTGTCCCGGCGCTTCCTCGATCGCGTAGGAGGTATGCCGAAAGATGATCTCGCCCACGTCGGGCATATCGGCGACATTGGTGTGCTCGAAATGGGCGAGGATTTCCGATTCCTGCCAATATTGCCGGAATAGCTCGGACCGTTCGTACATCTCCGCGATGATCGCATCGAAAACTTCGGGTCGCGCGGTGCGGCTGTAATCCCATTTGAACCGCGCGGTCAGCCGCTGCCCCATTTCGCGGAAATGGTCGGGATCGCTGCGATAGCGGTCGTCGAGCATCAGGATCTTGAACAGATTGCGCTTGGCAAGCGGCAAGCTGCCATAATCGCGGAAAGCGCGCGCGACGAGGTCGTTCCAGCCGATCACCGTCCAGTCCTCGACGATGACCAAAGCCGGGATCGACAGGCTGTCGAGCAAATGCTGCGTCCCGGGATGGACCTGCTCGTCGGCGACTGCGGTCAGCGGGGGCGGACGATGCTGGGCGAGCGCGAACAGGAATTCGCGCTCGTTCTTGTCGAGCCGCAACGTGGCGCTGAGCCGCTCGATCATCGGCGCCGACAACCTCACCTCGCGGCCTTGCTCGAACCAAGTGTACCAGGTGACGCTCATCCCCGCGAGCGTCGCCACTTCCTCGCGCCGCAATCCCGTCGTGCGCCGCCGCGTGCCGCATGGCAGGCCGACATCCGCCGGCGACAGCTTGGCGCGCGCCGCCTTGAGGAATCGGGTGAGTTCTTCGCGATGGGCCATGGTTTATCCAGTTAGCTCCAATAATGGCATAGCCAGCGGTCTTCTAGTTCTATCCAGCTTCTGCAAGCTAAACCGCAACCTTGTGGCGGCGCGGCCGGGAGTATCGGGAAATGTCCGGAAATACCGGCTGCCGATCATCCCGGACCGACGGCGGGCACGATAAAAGGAGAGTAAGATGTCGGAAGCAATGGCCGCGCCGCGGCCTGCCCCCATGGCCGATGTGGCCGGTCGTACGGCGTTCATCACCGGGGGTGCCAACGGCATCGGACTCGGCATCGCGCGTGCCTTGGTGCGGGCGGGCGCCAATGTCGTGATCGCCGATATTCGCGCGGACTCGCTGGCGGAGACGCGCGCCTCGCTCGGTGACGACGCGCGGGTCGAAACCGTCGTGCTGGACGTCACCGACCGCGCCGGCTTCGCGCGAGCGGCCGACTCTGCCGAGGCGCGGTTCGGCAAGATTCATATGCTGATCGGCAATGCCGGGATCGGCATCATGGGGCCGATCGTCGATGCCCGCTACGACGATTGGGATTGGGCGATGGGAGTCAATTTCGGCGGCGTTATCAATGGTCTCGTCACCATCCTGCCGCGAATCCGCGCGCATGGCGAAGGCGGGCAGATCGTGACCACCTCGTCGCAATCGGCGCTGATTCCGATACCCTTTTCGGCGACCTATACCGCCGCCAAGGCAGCGGTGCTGGGGCTTTCGGAAGCGATCCGCGGTGAGCTGGCGGCGGAGAATATCGGGGTTTCGGCCTTCCTGCCCGGCCCGGTCCAGAGCAATATCGCCTTGTCGGGCGAGTTGCGTCCCGACCGGTTCAAGAGCGACAGTGGGTATCAAACCCGTGAGGCGGAGCTGGAGAAGCGGCCGGTATCGCCGCTGTGGATGGGAGCGGACGAGGTCGGCGAGCGCGTCCTCGCGGGCATCCGCAACAACGACCTCTATATCCTCACTCATCCCGAATTCGCTGCCGGCATGCGCAAACGGTTCGACGCGATCCTCGCTTCCTTCCCCGACGAGCCGATCAACCGCGAGCGCGCGGAGGCGATCGGCTTCCTGCTCGGCAATCCGATATTCGACGAAGAGCTCGCTCGTCACGGCAAGAAAGAGGACATGGCACGATGACCAGCGTTGCGGGGCGCACTGCCTTCATCACCGGCGGCGGATCGGGAGTAGCGCTCGGCCAGGCTAAGATATTCGCACAGGCCGGGTGCAAGGTCGCCATCGCCGATATCCGCCAGGATCATCTCGACGAGGCCATGGCCTGGTTCGACCAGACCGATTTCGAGGTGATGCCGGTCAAGCTCGATATCACTGACCGCGCCGCCTACGCAGCGGCGGCGGATGCGGTCGAAGCCAGGCTCGGCCCGGTCGAATTGCTGTTCAACACCGCCGGCGTGTCGATCTTCGGGCCGTTGGAAAAGGCGACCTATGAGGATTGGGACTGGCAGTTGTCGGTGAATCTCAATGGCGTCATCAACGGTATCCAGACGTTCGTGCCGCGCATGATCGCGCGCGGCAATGGCGGCCATATCGTCAACACGGCGTCGATGTCGGCGTTCGTCGCGCTCAAGGGTACCGGCATCTATTGCACCGCCAAGATGGCGATCCGCGGCCTGTCCGAATGCCTCGCGCTCGACTTGGCCGACCATGGTATCGGCGTCTCGATCCTGTGCCCCGGCGCGGTCAACACCAATATCCACGAAGCGGTGCTGACGCGGCCCGAGCATCTGCGGAACACCGGCTATTACGGCGCCGATCCGGCGATGTTCGCGCATCTGAAACGCGTGATCGAGGTCGGCATGGAGCCGGAGACGCTGGCGCGCTATGTCCTCGACGGTGTCGAGCGGGATCAGTTGTACATCCTGCCTTATCCCGAATTTCGCGGCACGCTGGAGGATATTCACACCCGGGTGATGACGGCGCTTGCCCGGCCCGAGGATGATCCCGAATATGAGAAGCGCGTCGCGCATGGCGTACCGGGCGGCGAGCGCCGGCGCGCCGATGCGTGAGGCGGGTTGGCCGCGGCCGAAGGAAAGGAACGCTCGGCAATGACCCAAGGCGTTGACACGGATAGCGTCCGCGGAATGTCCGCGGCGGATCGGCGCGCGATCGAATGGGACTGCGCTCGGCTGATCAGCCTCTATGCTCAACTCAATGACGCCGCGCGCTGGGACGACGTCGCCGCGCTCTACGCGCCGGACGGGCTCATGACCCGGCCGACCGCGCCAGACGCGCCGATCGTCGGACGGGATGCGATCCTCGCCGCATTCCAGGCGCGGCCGCCGCGCACGACGTATCACGTCTGCTCGAATATCGTTATCACGGTCGAAAGCGCGACGCGCGCCCACGGCAGCAGCGCGATGCTGCTGTTCACCGCGGCGGACGCGCCGCCGCTGGTTGGCGGGTTCCGCGACATATTCGTCCTGACCGAGCAAGGCTGGCGCTTTGCCGAGCGTCGCGGCTCGCTCGCCTTCTGACGGTCGGCGGCGCTCTGGGCGGCTCACTGCGGGGCAGCTGCCCATGGTCTATCGATAACGGGAATCACGCCGTCTGCGTGGTGCGCCAGCCCTCGTGATAGGTTTCGCGCGCCACCCGCGAATAGGGAATTGGGCTGACGATGGCGCGGACCTCGATCTGCTTGTGAGGCTCGACGGTGGTCTTGCGCGTGCCGCCATTTTCCTCGCCCCACACGACGCGGACTTCACTGCCGACCGGCACTGACGGGTCGATCGTGGCGAGGCTCAAGGCCTGCTTCTCGTTATAGCTATAGCCGGTGAACATCGACAGACCGATCGTCCCGCCGCCGGCATCGACCACGCGATCGTAATTGGATGAGGCGTAGTTGGCGAGCGGCACGTCGAAGAACTTGTACTGCTCGCCATCGGGGTCGAACAGCGACGCCATGATCTTGGCCATGTCCTCCGGATGCCAGGCGAGCGTCACTTTCTGGCGCTGCGCGGCGGGGTCGAGCCCTTCCAGCGCCTCGCGGCCATGGAAGTCATGATCGAACTTGACGAACGGGCCATAGCCCAGCTCCCACGGGTTGAGATAATAATCCTCGATCCGCTCGGACACGAAGCTGCCGCCGATCGAACCAGTCGCCTCATAACTGTCGGCACCCAGCCACTCGCGATAGTCCTTGAGCTTGTCGCCGGTATAGATGGCGGGCAGCGGGGAGGGGATCCAGCCCGATTCGAGCGTGTTCGACGGGTAGGCGCGGCTGCCGCACGGCACGATGCCGAATTCCTTGCCCGCCTCCAGGATCGCGGCCCTGATCTCCTCCTGTTCAGCATAGGGACCCCAGATTTCGAGGCCCGGTGCGCCCGACATGCCGTGGCGCAGCGTACGCACCTCGCGGCCGGCGATCGTCATCGTGCTCATGTTGAAGAATTTGAGCTTCTCGAGCGGACCGCCGTTCAGCTTCTCGATGATCGCCCAGGCGCTCGGTCCCTGGATCTGGAACCGCCAGACCGAGCGGGTGACCGGCTTCCCCATCGGGCGCATCGGCGAACGGTCGTCGAGCTCGACATCGACGTCATAGCCGCCGGTCGCGGCGTGATAGCGCAGCCAGTTCGACGCCGGCGCGCGGCCGACGTAACAGAATTCCTCCGGCGCCAGCCAGAAGATGATGCCGTCGCCGATGACATGGCCATAAGGCGTGGTCGGCACATATTGCTTGGCTTTGCCGACTTCCCAACCCTTGGGCGAGTTGATCATCGTGTCGGTGAGCAATTTCAGCGCGTCTTTGCCGCGCAGATACAGGTTCACCATGTGGTGCGACTGGTCGAACAGCACCGCCGAATGCTGCCAGGCCCATTGTTCGGATCGCCAATTGTGAAATTCGGGCGCGACGACCGGATAGACATAGGCGCCGAGCTGCGAATTGCGCAGCATCTCGACGATATTGCCTGTCCGCTGCAGCACGGTTTCCAGATTGTCGGCCATCGATCCACTCCTGTTTTTCGGTCAGCCGCCTGTCGCGGCCGCGTTGTTCCAGCGCTTTGCCCGCCTCTGCCGGGCGGCAAAACCTGACGCCAATCATAGGAAAATATGTATGCAAGGCAAACGAATTTATCGCACCGTCAAATCGGCTATCCAGCGCTGCGGCCGTGAGTGTTGCTTATTTGTTGATCGCCCGAGTCGAGGGCTCACGGCAGTCGCCGACAGGTCGTTGACCATCCCGATGGCGTGCTGATCCCGTCATCCCAACATACTCCCGTCACCCCAGCGAAAGCTGGGTCTCTGGCGGTGATGCGATACTGCTTGAGACCCCAGCTTTCGCTGGGGTGACGAGTGAGGGAAACAGATCGCTTTAAGCACAACGGCTTATTTGGTTCTCAACCTACGCGAGCCAGGCTTTTTCGGCGACTGATCGCGGGACGGATCGCCGCGCTTCGGCGCGCGCGCGGGCGGCGGTCAGGGTGTTTTCCATCAGGCAGGCGATCGTCATCGGCCCGACCCCGCCGGGCACCGGCGTGATCGCCCCCGCCACGTGCAGCGCTTCCTCGAACGCGACGTCGCCGACGATGCGGTGGCCGCCTTCGGGCTTGGCGACGCGGGTCGTTCCCACGTCGAGCACGATCGCGCGCGGCTTGATCCAGTCGCCGCGCACCAGCCCGGGCTTGCCCACCGCGCTGACCAAGATGTCCGCGCCGCGGCAGATGAACTGCGTGTCGCGGGTATGGATGTGGGTCTGGGTCACCGTGGCGCGCGCATCGAGCAGCAACGCCGCCATCGGCTTGCCGACGATGTTCGAGCTGCCGATCACGACGGCGTGGCTGCCGGTGAGGTCGGGCACGAGCGAACGGATGATCTTCATGCAGCCGAGCGGTGTGCACGGGATCAGACCGCCCGATCCCTGGCTCAGCCGGCCGGCATTGAGCGCGTGGAGGCCATCGACGTCCTTTGCCGGATCGACCGCCGCCATCACCCGCAAGGTGTTGATGCCATCGGGCAACGGCAATTGGACGAGGATGCCGTCGATCTCGTCGCGCGCGTTGAGCGCAGCGATCTCGGCGAGCACGCGATCCTCGGTCGTGTCGGCCGGGAGCAGGATGACCTCGGCGTTGAAGCCGATTTCGCGCGCGCGCTTGACCTTGCCGTTGACATAGACGTGGCTGGCTGGGTCGTCGCCGGCCAGGATCACGGCCAGTCCCGGCGCGCGATCGAGCGAGGCCATGCCCGCGCGGACATCTTCCACCACCTTGCGGGCGAGCGCGCGTCCGTCGACGATCTCCGCCAGCATCAGCGGGCGTGTCCCGACCAGGTGCGTAAGCCGGGTTCGGTATGGTCCGGCATCGTCAGCGCCTGCTGCATCGCTGGACGCACCGTCACGCGATCGCGCCACTCGACCAGCCGCGGTGCGCGTTTGGCGATCTCCATCTCGGGGAACATCCGTTCGACCATCATGCCGCAATGCGAATAGAAGTTGATGTCGGCAAGCGTGAAACTTTCGCCGGCAAGCCAGGGATTGCCATCGAGCTGCCGTTCGACCTTGTCCACCGCATATTCGATCTTCGCGGTCGCGTCGGCCAACTGCTGCTCGGAGAAGCCCGAGCGCGCCGCCATCCATTTCCTGCGCTGGTCGGGCAGGGGGATGCGCTCCATCAGTTGTTCGAACTCGCCGGCCGCGATCTTGCGCGCGATCAGACCGACGAGACGATGCCAGCCGTGCATGGAGACGTGGTTCATCACATGCTCGTCGACGAACTTGTTCCAATAACGCATCCGCGCATTGCCCGCGGGCGTGTTCGGCCGGAGCGGCGGCGCATCGGGAAAAGCGTCTTCGAGATATTCGTTGATCACCGTGGAATGCGTCACGATCGTTCCGTCATGATCGAGCACGGGCACCTGGCCTTCGGGGTTGATCGCCAGGAACCAGGATTCGTGCTGTTCGAACTTGTGGAGGTTGACGTAGATGCTCTCGAACGGAAGCTGCTTCTCGAACAACGGCGCCATCGACTTGAGCGAATTGGCCAAAGGTTCGGCATGATAGAGTTTGAGTGCCATCGGCCTGCTTTCAAAGGATGAGCATGTAGGGGTGTCGGAAGGTGCGTCGGCGCGCTTCATCCTAGGCCGAGCACGCGCACCGCATTGTCCTTCATGATCAGCGGCAGCACCTCGTCGCGGAACCCTGCTTCCTTGGCTGCATCGATCCATTTCTCGGGACGAATCAGCGGCCAGTCCGAGCCGAACATCATCTTATGCTTGAGCTGGGTGTTGGCGTATTGGATCACTTGCTTGGGGAAATATTTGGGCGACCAGCCGCTCAGGTCGATGAAGACATTGTCCTTGTGCAGTGCCATCGACAGGCTCTCGTCGGTCCATGGCCAGCTCGGATGCGCCAGGATGATCTTCATGTCGGGGAAATCGACCGCGACATCGTCGACCAGCATCGGCTGGCCGTACTTAAGGCGGACGCCGCCGCCACCGCGCATCCCGGTGCCCATGCCCGAATGGCCGGTGTGGAAGATCGCCGGCAAGCCATATTCGGCGATCACTTCATAGATCGGATAGGCGACACGATCGGCCGGGTGGCAATCCTGCATGATACCGTGGAATTTGAAGCCCTTGACGCCGCAATTCTCGACCAGGTCGCGCGCCTCGCGGGCGCCGAACTTGCCCTTGCGCGGATCGATCGAGGCGAACGGAATGACGATGTCGGCATGCTGCCCGGCCAGCTCGGCGATTTCGTAATTGCTGATCCGCTTGGCACCGATGCCGCTCTCGCAATCGACCGTGAACAGGCAGAAGGCGATGTTCTGCGCGCGGTAATAGTCGATCGTCTCGGGGATGGTCGGCCGCTTGCGATCGGCCTTGAAATAGGCCGATGCCGCGTCGAAGAACTTGGCCATCACCGGATCCTCGGGGTCGTGGCACGACACCTCGGCATGGACGTGGACGTCGATCGCGACGACCTTGCTGGGATCGATGGGCATGAACTCTCCTCAGACGCGTTGCGGCCTGTCGCTAGCGGGCGACGCAGCGCGACGGCGCATAGCGGTTATTGTACGCCATGGATACAGTATGGCGATGCTTCACTGTTTTCCGGTCGCCTTTTCCAGCGCCTTGTCCTCATTGGCCCGCTTGATGACATAGGCACGGATCGTCTCGATCTCCTCGGGTGTCATCACTGCCTTGAAGCTGACCATGCCATTGTCCTTCAGCGCACCCTCATAAATGATCTGGCGCCAGGTCGCGGCGTCGTTGAGCGCGCCGCTATGGCGGAGGTCGGGGACGAGGCTGCCGGCAACCGCCGCGTCGCCGTGGCACGTGCCGCAATAGCGTCCGAACCGTTCGCCGCCGGCGGCGATGACCGCGTCCGGTGCGGTGGAGGCCGGAGGATCGAGCGGCGTCTGGTTGAGCGGCGGTGCTGCTGGCAAGGTCGCCGATCCGTTGAGCTTGAACACCAGCAGCCGGCTGATGTTGCGGCTCGGCCCGCTCTTGTCCGACAGCACGCCTGGTGCGAGCGCCCAGATGCCGCCCCAGCCGGCCAGCACGGCGACATATTGCTCGCCGCCGATCGAATAGCTGATCGGCGCGGCGATCACGCCGGTCTGGGTCGGGAAGGACCATAATTTGCGGCCGTCCGCGGCGGCATAAGCGGCGAACTCGCCCGTCGCATTGCCCTGGAAGACCAAGCCGCCGGCCGACGCGAGCAGCCCGCCATCCCAGGGTCCCTTATAGGATACGCGCCAGCGTTCCTTCTGCGCGACCGGATCCCAGGCGATCAGCGCGCCGGTCGTCGCCTGCGCCGCCGCGGCGCGGATCTGCGGATTGGCCGGCATCGCCGCGGCGCCCATGTCGACCCCGACGTTGAAGCCCAGCTTGGCGGCCTTCCAATCCTTGGCCGGGAAATAGGGGAAAGCGGCCAAATTGGTCGGAATGAAGACCAGGCCGGTCTTGGGATCGAACGCCATCGGCTGCCAGCTATGCGCGCCACCGGCGCCGGGCGAGCCGATGAACGGTTTGCCGGTCTTATAATAGCGCGCCTCGGGCGTTTCGATCGGGCGGCCGGTCTTCATGTCGATCCCGGTCGCCCAATTGACCGGCACGAAATTTTTGGCCGAGATGAGCTTACCGTTGGTGCGGTCGAGCACGTAGAAGAAACCGTTCTTTGGCGCCTGCATCAGCACCTTGCGCTTCTGTCCGTTGATGGTGAGGTCGGCGAGGATGATGTGCTGCGTCGCGGTGAAGTCCCAGCTGTCGCCCGGCGTCGTCTGATAATGCCAGACATAGTCGCCGGTCTTGGGCCGGATCGCGACGATCGACGACAGATAGAGATTGTCGCCTTTGCCCTCCGACCGATAGGCCTGGTTCCAGGGTGAGCCGTTGCCGACGCCGATATAGAGCAGGTCGAGCGCGGGATCATAGGCCATCGAGTCCCAGACGGTGCCGCCGCCGCCCTGTTTCCACCATTCGCCGAACCAGGTCGACGCGGCCTTGTTGAGGTAATCGGGTTGCTGCTCGGTGCCGGGCTGGGCAGGGACGGTGTAGAACCGCCAGCGCTGCGCGCCGGTTTGCGCGTCATAGGCGGTGACATAACCGCGCGCGCCGAATTCGGCACCGCCATTGCCGATGATCACCAGACCATCGATGACGCGCGGCGCGCCGGTGATGGTGTAGGACTTGCTCTGGTCGACCGTGACCACCGACCAGACCGGTTTGCCGGTGGCGCGGTCGAGCGCGACCAGCCGGCCGTCGAGCGTGCCGACGAACACCTTGTCGCCCCATGCCGCCACGCCGCGATTGACCGCGTCGCAACAGGTCTTGACCGACGTCTCGCGCGGCACCGCGGGGTCATAAGACCAGAGCAGCTTGCCGGTTTGCCCGTCATAGGCCTTGACCATGCTCCAGGCGGTCGAAACGTAGAGCGCGCCATCGACGAACAACGGCGTCGCCTCCTGGCCGCGCGCGGTGTCGAGGTCGGCGGACCAGGCAAGTCCGAGATTGCCGACATCGCCGGTGTCGATCGCGCTCAACGGGCTGAACCGTTGTTCGTCATAGGTGCGGCCGGTCGAGAGCCATTGGTCGGGTGCCGCGGCGGTAATACGCGCCGCGTCGACGCCGCCTTTGGCCACGAAACCATCGCTGCCACCGTCGCGGCTGCAGCCGGCAGCGGTCAACGCCATGCTGGCTGCGAACAGGGCTATTAGATTGGTACGCTGCAGTGCCGAAGCCATTCGGTGCCTTCCTCCAAAGATGACGATCGACGCGCGATCAACCCCAGCGATTGATCTCGGGGCCGGGAGCCCAGATGCGTTCGGGCGCTGCGCTGGTCGCCATGCCGAGCGCGCGCGCCACAGCGGGCCGGGCTTTGACCCGCGCCAGCCAGGCGGCGGTGCGCGGGCGGCCGGCAAAAGCCTCGGGAACGAGCTCGGTCATCCCCGCGAGCCAGGCATAGCTTTCCAGGTCGGCGATCGAAAATGCATCGATCAGCCAGTCGCGGCCGTCGCTCAATTCGCGCTCGATCCGTTCGACCGCCTGAACGATCTTGTCGCGGCTGTCGGCGCGCCTGGCATCGTCGATCTTGCCCGCCACGGCATCGCTCCAGCGCTCGGCGAGATCGACACTCGCTACGCCCTGCGGCACGTGCGCGGGCGGATTGGCCTCGACCCCCAGATAAGCCGCGGCGGGCGCTACGCGTTCGACGATGTAGCGGCACCAGGTCATCATCCGCCAGCGATCATAGGGGTCGCTCGGCCGCAAATCCGGGCCGGGTCCGACATCGTCGAGATAGCAGGCGAGGAACACGCTGTCCGCCATCGGGATGCCGTCGACCACCAAGACGGGACCTTCGCCCTCGATCGAATGATCCACTTCCATCGCCCGCGGCACGTCAGTGCCGTGCCGCGCGCCCGCGGCGAGATCGATGCGCTCGAGCGCGGCGTCCGCGCCTTTCTCGAACAATGCCGCCAACACGGTCAGCGAGGGGCCGTTGGGTTCGCCGTGATACAGGGTGATCGTCATGCCGGCTCCCCCTCCAGGATCGTGACGCGCCTGGCCATGTCGGTGCGGCCGAGTGCCCAGCACGATTTGGTCGCTGGCCGCGCATAGATCGCCCGCAACCAGCGCATGATATAGGGCGTTAGCTCGTCATTGGACAAATGCGGCTGCGACAAAGGCAGCGCGTACGCCAGGTTGAAGCCATTGATGTCGGCAAGGCTATAGCTGTCCGACGCGAGCCATTCGCGCTGCCCGAGCGCTTGTTCCAGCAGGCCGATACCGGCCGCGACGCGGCGTTGCGATTCAGCCATCTCTTCCGCCGAAAACGCGCCGCTGATCGCCTTGCGCCAGGCGATCCGGCGTTCGGGCAGGGGGATGCGTTCGATCGCCGCGTCGAGTTCCGCCGGATCGCGGCTGCGCACCGACGGTCCGACGAACACGCTCCAGCCGATCATCGAGAAGCTTGGCGCGAGCCATTGGTCCATGAACTTCATCCACCAGCGCACGCGCCAGGCATCGACGGCGGAGTCGGGCATCAGCCGCGGCCCGGCGAATGCCTCATCGACATATTCCATGATCGCGGTCGATTCGGTCAGCACCAGGTCGCCATGGGTCATGGCGGGGATCGTGCCGAGCGGGTTGATCGCGAGATAATCGGGCTTGTGCTGGTCGAAGTTCAGCAGGTCGAGATAATGGCTGTCGAACGCCACGCCCTTTTCAAACAGGGTCAACATGGGCTTGCCCGAATTGGCGTTGGGTTCCCAATGATAGAGAGTGACGCTCGGTGTTTCCGCCATTTCGCTTCGTTCCTCGCGATGCGCGGCAGGGACGGTCGCACCATCCCCGCCGCGTTCGCCTCGTGATTGCCTCAGAACTTCTTCTTGATCGTCACCGCGAACTCCTGCGGAGACCCCGGCCTGCCCTTGCGGAAGCCGGCGCCGGCGCCGCGCAGATCGAAGATCGTCAGCAGATAATATTTGTCGAACAGGTTCTGCGCCTCGAGCGAGACGCTGAGGTCTCCCGTCTCATTGGCCCAGGTCAGCCGCGCATTGACCAGGGTATAGGAAGGGATGAAGTTCAGGATTCGCGTCGTGCCGATCACGGTCGGCCCGGTAAATTGCTTGTCCTGATAGGTCATGTCGACGCGCGGCGTGATGCTGCCGGCGCTGCCCATCTCGATCTTGTACTGGGCGCCCGCGCTGAACTTCCACGGCGGCACGGTCGGCGGATCGCTGGACAGGACGCCGCCCGGGTTGGTCGGATAGGCCGCCGCCGGATTCAGGCTGCTCGCGTCATATTTGAACGAGAGATAGCTGAGCGACGCGTCGATCGCCAAACCCTGGACCGGGAACAGCGACAATTCGGCCTCGAACCCCTTGATCTTGCCAGCCCCGGCATTGAGCCGCGCGGCACAGGGCGCGGTTGGACAGGTAAGCACCGGGATCTGGATATTGGTATAGTCGTTGATGAACCCGGCGACGTTGAAGCGGAGCTTGCGGTCGAACAGGTCGCTCTTGAAGCCGACTTCATAGGCGCGCAGCTCTTCCGGCTGGAAGGAGATCACCTGCTGCGCGTTGAATGGCCGCGGGTTGCTGCCGCCGCCCTTGAAGCCGGTGGAGAAGGAGGCATAGACCATCAGCTCGGGCGAGAAGCGGTAATCGGCCGCGATCCGATAATCCCAGCGCTTGGCGCTATATTTGGCAGTCAGTCCCGACAGCGCGGTGACGATTTCGCTCGTATTGCCGTTGCCGTTATAGTCGCGCGTGTCCGGCCCGGAATACCCAACGCCGTAAACCGCGCCGACCGGATCGAGGAAGGCATTGACCGTGCCATTGTAATTTAGGCGGTAATAGGTCTGGTCCTTGGACTCGTCGGTGTAACGGACGCCGCCGCTGAGTGTGAAGCCGTGGAAAGCTTCCCAGGACAGATGCGCGAAGAACGCCTTGGCCTCGGCTTCGGTCGGGTCGGGCTGGAGGAATTGCAGCGGGATCACGACGTAGCGCAGATCCTGCTGTGAATCGTAGACCGACTTCTGCTTGAAGTAGTAACCGCCGACGGTCAGATCGATGCCCTTGGCCAGCTTGGCGCTCAGCCGCAATTCCTCGCTCAAGCTCCAGTTCTTCAACCGATTGCGACCGAAGCCGATATTCGCCGGCGACAGGTCGTCGTCCGAATCGAACCGCGTGTCGAACTTGCGATAGCCGGTGATAGACGTGAGCGAGATGGCGTCGCTCAACCGGTAGTTGATCTGGCCCGAAACGCCCCAGCCGTCGTACAGGCTGCGATCGTTACCCTGGGTCGCCGCCATGGGGACGCCGGGCGCCACCGGTCCCGCCCAGGTCGCCGCCGGCTGCCCCACCGTGATGTAGTTGCAGAAGCGCCCGCAGATGAAGCGGCTGTCATACGGCACTCCGGGCGCCGCGTTGACGTTGCCGTTGTTGACCGTCTGGACCGCCAGCAGCACTTCGCCCGCGATCGTGTGTTCGTCATGCGTATAGTCGCCGATCACCGTCACATCGAGCTTGCTGCTCGGTTCCCAGCGAAGGATGCCGCGCACCGCCTGATAGCCGATGCCGCCGAGCTTATCGATCTTGCAATGGCCGGCCGGTTGCGTCGCGGGAACCCCGCTGCCTGGGTTGGCACAGCCATAGTCGATCCGGTCGACGAAACCGTCCTGTTGTTTGAACACGCCGGAGATCCGCCCGAACAGGGTGTCGGTCAGCTTGAAATCGGCGCCGGCGCGCAGGCCGATCCGATTGCGCGAGCCGTAGGTCGCCTCGACATAACCGCTGGTCTCGCCATTCGGCATCTTCGAATAGAGCTTGATCGCGCCGCCTTCGGAATTGCGCCCGGACAAAGTGCCTTGCGGGCCGCGCAATATCTCGACCCGGTCGACGTCGAGCAGGTCGAACACCGCGCCGGTCAGCTGCGGATAATAGACGTCGTCGATATAGATGCCGACACCCGGTTCATAGGCCGGGTTGAAGTCGTTCTGACCGACGCCGCGGATCGAGGCGGAGATCGAGGGACCGAACGACGCGCCTTGCGGCTTGAGCGACACGTTGGGTGCCGCGTCAGCCATCTGGGCGAGGTTGGTCTGATTCTTCGCCTCGAGCTGGGCGGCATTGACCGCGGTGATCGCAAGCGGCGTGTCCTGCAACCGCTCCTTGCGGAACTGCGCGGTGACGATGATGTCCTGCATGCCCGAGGCGTCGTTCTGGGCCTGCGCCTCGGGCGCCGGCGGCGCCGTCGTTTGCGGCGCCGGAGCCGTGGCCGGCGACGAGGCATTCGCATCCTGGGCCTGGGCCGGTGCGGCGCACAATAATCCCGCCGCGGAAACGCTGGTCAACAATGCCAATGAGGCGTGCGAACGAATAGGGTTCTGCATCGTATGTCCTCTCCTGAAACGGTGTGGCCTCGCTTTCCCTCCCGGAAAGCGTGCCGCCCGTGCGCACCTTCATGGGTGCGTATTGTTAGTAGGACATACGATTGATCGCTTGACAAGGAGTAGTGAAACTACCCCTATAACCGCCACTCTTTTGCCTTTGGGCGGATGATGTACGCACTGCATCGCGTTCACGCTAAGCGCTTCATGCTGCGCAAAAAGATCGTGACCCCGGCGGATCGATGGTGGGGCCGTTTGAGGAGAGAGGACTTGATGCAGGTCGCTATCAACTACGTCGCCCGTAGTGGGGAGCGCATGTGCTATTTCGCCAATGATTCGAGCCGCGACACGGTCGCCCTCGATCCACGGCCGATGGCGATCCGCAACGCACGGGAATTGACGACGACGCTCGACGGCGAAGGGTTCGCGCTGGTGCGGCATCGCAGCATGGTGACCGATTTCGCCGACGCGGCGGAAGTGGGGCGTATCCATCCAGAGGAAATAGCCGACTTGGTCCGGCGCGTGTCGGGGGCGGACGACGTCGTCGTGACCGGGACGGGTGTATTGCGCTTCGCCGAGCGGTCGACATTGTCCGGCGCGCTGGACAATTCCAGGCCGGCGCGGTTCGCGCATGTCGACGTCTCCGACACGACCGCGGTCGCGTTCGGCGCGCGATCCCTGCCCGCCGGTGCCGGAGAGCCGCGGCGAGTCGTTCATTACAATGTCTGGCGGGCGATTTCGCCGGCGCCGCAGGATGTGCCGCTTGCCTTGTGCGACGCGCGCAGCGTCGCGCCCGGCGACCTGTTGCCGGCGGACGCGATGTTCGATCGGGATGGAGAAATCATGTGGTCGTTCGAGGGCCTGGTGGTCGCGCATTCTCCGGAGCATCGCTGGCATTGGTTCGCGGACCTGTCGCGCGACGAGGCGATCATTTTCAAGACCAATGACAGCGATCCCGATCGAGCGCATTCGGTGCCGCACGTCGCGTTCGACGATCCGCGATGCCCGGCCGATGCCGTGCCGCGAGCGTCGATCGAGATGCGCGCGATCGCTTATTGGTACTAGCTATGTCGGCCCGCCGCGCGACGCCTGTGGAAACGTGCTCGAAACGGCCTTATTATTCGTTTGTGTAACATATAAATATTCTGGGAGGGGATGATGCCGACATTTGGCCAACAGGATCCGCGGATCACGATCGACGAGGCGCCGATGCGCGCGCTCCAGATCGCGGCGGTGGCGATTACGGTCGGGCTGAACGCGCTCGACGGTTTCGACGTCCTGTCGATCAGCTTCGCCGCACCGGGCATCGCTACCGAATGGGGTATCGATCGCGCCGCGCTCGGCGTGGTGTTGTCGATGGAATTGATCGGCATGGCGGTGGGATCGATGCTGCTCGGCGGCGTCGCCGACCGGATTGGGCGGCGGCGGACGATCCTGGGCTGCCTAGTGGCGATGGCGACCGGCATGTTCATGGTCACCACCGCGCACGACATCATCACCTTGTCGGTATGGCGCGTGATCACCGGGCTCGGCATCGGCGGCATGCTCGCCGCGATCAACGCGGTCGCGGCCGAGTTCGCCAACCGGCGCCGCCGCAATGTCTCA
The DNA here is from genome assembly GCF_001598355.1 of Sphingomonas asaccharolytica NBRC 15499. Classification (GTDB taxonomy): domain Bacteria; phylum Pseudomonadota; class Alphaproteobacteria; order Sphingomonadales; family Sphingomonadaceae; genus Sphingomonas; species Sphingomonas asaccharolytica. The sequence continues at coordinate 21,705 of NZ_BCYU01000007.1, read as the reverse complement.
CTCGCGATCATGGTGATCGGCTATCCGATCGGCGCGGTGCTGGGCGGCTCGATCGCCGCCCAATTGCTCAAGGGAAGCGATTGGCGCGCGGTGTTCGAATTCGGCGCGATCGTCACGGCCTGCTTCGTGCCCTTGGTCTGGTTCTTCGTCCCCGAACCGATCCAGTTCCTTATTTCGCGCCGGCCTCCCGGCGCGCTCGATCGGGTCAATAAGACGCTGGCGCGGATGGGTCACGCGTCGGTGGAGTCGCTTCCCGAGCCTTCGCCGGACGAGGACCGCGCGTCACTGACCGATATCCTGAAGCCGGGGCTGCGGAGCATCACGCTGCTGCTGACGCTCGCTTATTTCGCGCATATCGTCAGCTTCTACTTCATCCTGAAATGGGCGCCGAAGATCGTCGTCGATCTCGGCCATGCGCCGGCCCAGGCGGCTGGCGTGCTGGTCTGGGCGAATGTCGGCGGCGCCGTCGGCGGTGCGATCTTCGGGCTGTTCGCGCAGCGCTTCGCGTTGAAGCCGATGACGATCGGCGTGCTGCTGGTGTCGTCGGTGATGGTCGCCCTGTTCGGCGCAGCGGGTGTGCGCTCGCTGTCCGGTCTCGCCGCGCTTGCCTGCGCCTCCGGACTATTCACCAACAGCGCCGTGGTGGGGCTTTATACGATCTTCGCCCGGGCATTCCCGACCCATGTTCGTGCGACCGGCACCGGCTTCGCGATCGGCATCGGGCGGGGCGGAGCGGCGCTGTCGCCGATCGTGGCGGGCCTGTTGTTCAATGCGGGCTTGCCGCTGGCGGGTGTCGCGATCGCGTTGGGTGCGGGGTCGCTCATAGCGGCGCTCGCGCTGGCGCTGGCCAAGCTGCGGCTGGACGAGGCCAAATAGTTTGTTTGGCATACATTCTGGGGAGGTGGCCGACGCGACGGCACTACCCCCGGAAGGTGATCTTAAAGCGGCAATCCCACGTAATTTTCGGCGATCGCGGTCTGCATCGCCGGCGATCCGGCGAGATAGTCGAGCTCGGCCTGTTGCATCCGGCGCTCGAACGCGCCGTCCTCGGGAAAGCGGTGCATCAGCTTGGTCAGCGACCAGCTGAATCGCTCCGCTTTCCAGATGCGGGCCAGCGCCCTGGTTTCATAGTCCCGCAAGCCGCTCTCGTCGCCGCGCTTGAAATAGCCGATCAGCGCATCCGACAGATAGGCGACATCCGATGCCGCGAGGTTCAACCCCTTGGCCCCGGTCGGCGGAACGATATGCGCGGCGTCGCCGGCCAGGAACAAGCGGCCGTAGCGCATCGTCTCGAAGACATAGGATCTGAGCGGCGCGATCGACATTTCCAGCGCCGGGCCGCGGGTCACCGGACGCTCGGCAAGCGGGGCGAAGCGCCGTTCGAGTTCGTCCCACAGCCGGTCTTCCGGCCAATCGCCCAGCCGTTCGCTTGACGGCACCTGGATGTAATAGCGGCTGCGCGTCGGCGAGCGCATCGACGCGAGCGCGAAGCCGCGCTCGCTGTTCGAGTAGATCAACTCGGGATGGCACGGCGGGACATCGGCGAGGATGCCGAGCCAGCCGAACGGATATTCCCGTTCGAAGACGCGCTCCGGGCCGGCCGGAATCGCCTTGCGCGACGGTCCGTGAAAGCCGTCGCAACCGGCGATGATCGCGCAGTCCACACGATGGACGATCCCATCCTTCGTATAGCTAATCGAAGGGGTGTCACTGTCGGGATCGTGGATCGCGACCTCGCCTGCCTCGAACACGATCTCCAGCTGCCGATCGGGAGCCGCCGCGATCAGGTCGCGCGTCAGTTCGGTCTGGCCATAGACGACGACGTGCTTGCCGGTCAGTCGCGCGATGTCGATACGGATGACGTGCTCGCCGTCGGCCAAGTTGAAGCCTTCTTCGCGCATGCCGTGCGCCTTGAGACCGGCATCGATGCCGAGCCGCTCCAGCAGCTCGGTCGTCAGCGTCTCCAGCACGCCCGCGCGGATGCGGCCTTCGACATGCGCGCGGGTCTGGCGCTCGACGATCAGGCAGTCGATCCCCTCGGCGCGCAGCAAATGGCCCAGCAACAGGCCGGCCGGTCCCCCACCGATGATCGCGACCTGCGTTCGCCGCGTGGTCACGATCCGGCGAGCTGCTTTTCGAGCGCGTCGAGGATGCGGTAGCACGGCATGACCTGCGCCACGCTGGCATTGGGTTCGCGGCCTTCGCGGATAGCGGCGACGAATTCGCGGTCCTGCAACTCGATGCCGTTCATCGACACATCGACCTTGCTCACGTCGACCGGCTCTTCTTTGCCGGTGACGAGATCATCGTAGCGCGCGATCCACGTGCCGTTGTCGCAGATATAGCGGAAGAAGGTGCCGAGCGGCCCGTCATTGTTGAAGCTCAGCGACAAGGTGCAGATCGCGCCGCTCTCGGCCTTGAGCTGGATCGACATGTCCATCGCGATGCCGAGCTCGGGATGGATCGGCCCCTCGACCGCGTTCGCCTTGACGATCGGTCCCGCCTGATAGGCGAACAGGTCGACCGTGTGCGCGGCATGGTGCCACAATAGATGATCGGTCCAACTCCGCGCCTCGCCCTTGGCATTGATGTTCTGACGGCGGAAGAAATAGGTCTGCACGTCCATCTGCTGGACGGCGAGGTCGCCGGCCGCGATCTTGCGGTGGATATATTGGTGCGAGGGATTGAACCGCCGCGTATGGCCGACCATCGCGATCAGGCCGGTTTCCTGTTGCTTGCGCAGGACCGCTTCGCCGTCGGTCAGAGTGTCGCACAGCGGAATCTCGACCTGCACATGCTTGCCCGCGTCGAGGCATTGCAGCGCCTGGCTGGCATGCATCTGGGTCGGCGTGCAGAGAATGACCGCGTCGAGCCCCGGCTGGTCGAGCGCCTCGGCCAGTTCGGTGGTGGCATGGCCGATGCCGTATTTGGCGGCGATCGCCTGGGTCGACTCCAGCCGCCGGCCGACCAGCGAGATCACCTCGACCCCGTCGATCTTGGCGAGGCCGTCCAAATGTTTCTCGCCGAAAGCGCCGGCGCCGGCGAGGGCGATACGAAGCGTCAATGCATGTCTCCTGATCGAAATCTGCGCGGGGGAGCGGGCTATTCGGCGGCGAGCGCCGCGTCGTAATCGCCGGTCATATCCAGGCCTTCGCCATTGTCGGGCCGCAGCACGATATGGCCGATCGCGGTATTGCTGCAGGGCACGTGATAATGGCGATGCAACGCCCGGGTGCGCTTGCCCAGGGCGCCGCGCATGATCAGCCACATCACCATCTCGATCCCTTCGGACCCGGTCTCGCGGAGATATTCGATATGCGGGATACGGCGTAGATGATCGCTCTCGCCGACCAGTCCGTCGAGGAAGCGATTGTCCCATTCGGGATTGATCAGCCCGGCGCGCGGACCCTGAAGCTGGTGGCTCATCCCGCCGGTGCCCCACACCTGGACGTTCAGATCCTCCGGGAAGCTCGCGACGGCGCGCGCAATCGCCTCGCCGAGCGCCCAGCAGCGATTGCCCGAAGGCGGCGGATAGGTGACGACGTTGACCGCCAGCGGCACGACCTTGCACGGCCAGGCGTCGGGCTTGCCGAACATCATCGACAGCGGAACGGTCAGGCCGTGGTCGACATCCATCTCGTTGATGATCGTCATGTCGAATTCGTCGAGGATCAGGCTCTGCGCGATGTGCCACGCGAGATCGGGATGCCCTTCGACCTCGGGCACCTGACGCGGTCCCCAGCCTTCATCGGCCGGCTTGTAGCGCTCACCGCAACCGATCGCGAAGGTCGGGATGATCTTCATGTCGAAGGCGGAGGCGTGGTCGTTATAGACCAGAATCACGACATCGGGCCGTTCGGCCTTTTCCCAGGCGCGGGTCCAGTCGTAGCCGGCGAAGATCGGCGAGAAATAATCGTCCGAATCCTTGCCGAAATCGGATGCGACGCCGAGCAGCGGCACATGGCTCGACGCGACGCCGGCGGTGATGATTGCCATGATCAGCGGCTCCCTCGTTTGTCTTCGCCGGCGCCGGCATCGCGATTGGCCTTGATCGAGCGCTGGCCCTCGGGCGAGCGCCCGCCGGCGACCATCATTTTGGTGTAATCCTCGAAATTCATGTCGGTCATCGTCGAGACTGCCTGCGCGAAGCTGAGTCCGTCGGTCGAGAACAGCTTAGCCAGGAAATAGACATTGCCGCCCAAATCGAGGCAGCGATTGTAATCCCGCGCCAGGATGGCGTCCTTCTGGTCGTCGGACAGCGGCCATTCGTCGAGATAGGCGCGCTCGTCCGCTTTGAAGCGCTCGCGATTTTCGGCCTTCATCAGGCTCATCGCGAACTGGTTCATATGATAGCCTTGGCGCGCGCGTTTCGCGGTGAACACGCGCGTGCCGGGAATGTCGTCCAACTCGGCGAGGTACGAATGGATGTCCTCGGGCTCGCTCATCGCCCCTTCTCCTTCAATTGCTGATCGAGGCGCGGGAAGACGCGGCGGGCATTCCCTTCGAAGATCGCGTGCCGTTCGCCATCGCCGATCGGGAGCGCATCGACATAGCGTTTGGTGTCGTCGAAATATTGGCCGGTTTCCGGATCGATGCCGCGCACCGCGCCGACCATCTCGCTGCCGAACAGGATATTCTTGCTGTCGATCACCTTGGTAAGCAGGTCGATGCCCGGCTGATGATAGACGCAGGTATCGAAATACACGTTGTTCATGACGTGCACGGCGAGCGCGGGTTTCTTGAGCATGTCGGCCAGCCCGCGATAGCGGCCCCAATGATAGGGCACCGCGCCGCCGCCATGCGGGATGATGAAGCGCAGCGTCGGAAAGTCCCTGAACAGGTCGCCCTCGATCAGCTGCATGAAGGCGATCGTGTCGGCGGCGATGTAATAGGCGCCGGTCGCGTGTAGCCCAGGATTGCAGCTGCCCGAAACGTGGATCATCGCCGGCACGTCCAGCTCGACCATCTTCTCGTAGAATGGATACCAGAAATGGTCGGTCAGCGGCGGCGCGGTGAAATGGCCGCCACCGGGATCGGGGTTTAGGTTGCAACCGATAAAGCCGAGTTCTGTGACGCAGCGCTCAAGTTCCTTGATCGAGCCCGCAAGGTCCGCCTTCGGATTCTGCGGCAGCATGCAGACGCCGGCGAAAACGTCCGGATAGAGATCGACGCAGCGCTTGATCAGGTCGTTATTGACCTGCGCCCAGGCGGTCGCGACCGCCTCGTCGCCGACATGCGGCGCCATTGCCGAGGCACGTGGGCTGAAGATCGTAATGTCCGCGCCGCGTTCGCGGATCAGCCGGATCTGGTTCGCTTCCAGGCTTTCGCGAATCTCGTCGTCGGAGATGGCGGGGTAGGGGGGCGGGGTCCCGCCTTCCTTGAACGCGGCCTTCTGCGCCTCGCGCCACTCGCTATGGGCGGCGGGCACCGTGGTGTAATGGCCGTGGCAGTCGATCACCAACGTCATGCAGCCTGTTCCTTCGATCGGCCGAGTAATGCCGCGAGCTTGGCGTCGAGCGTGGCGGCGGGGGACAAAGCGCGCGATCCGATGGCGCGCTGGCGCTCGACCGTTCCGCGGCTCATCGCCGATCCGGTGCCGAGCGCGTCGAGCGTCCGCACCACTTCCTCCATCTCGGCCGCGCGACGCAGGCCATGCACCATCATCCGGTCGAGATTGTAATCGGCCCGACGGCTCCAGTCGGCACCCGGCCAGCTGGCGTCGAGCGAGGCGATGACCTCGTCGCGGACGCCCGCCGCGTCAGCCGCCAGTACGCATTCGGCAGTCAGCGCCTCGATTCCCTTGACCATCACCGATCGGATCATCTTGATCGCCGATGCCGTGCCGATCCCGCCGGCGATGACGCGGACATTGCCGAAGCCGATCGCGCCCAGCGCCTGCGCGGCCCGCTCGGCCTGGGGGCCGCTGACCAACAGCGGCACGGCGCGCCCGGCGGGATGCACCGGCGCCATGACCGCGATGTCTATATAATGCGCGCCGGCTTGCTCGATCGCGCCCACCGCCTCGCGTTTCGTCTGCGGCGCGACCGAATTCATGTCGCAATAGAGCGCATTCGGTTCGATACCGCGCGCGGTCTCGCGTGCCGCCGCGAGCGCCTTGTCTGCGGTCACCAGCGACAGGATCAGCCCGGCCCCTTCGACCGCAGCCTGGTTGGTCAGCGCGCCCTGCACACCGAGCCGGTCGTAATCGTTCAGCTTGGCGCGGCGGGTCGGGCCGACATAAGTCTTGCGGTCATAGGCACGGGCGGGCCGGCCGAGCCCGTCGGCGAACGCCTGTCCGGCTTCGCCAAATCCGATAAAGGCAATCCCTCCGTCCATGACCCAGCGCTAGCCGCTATGTCCGCCGAGGCCCCAATCGGTTTGCCGGGATCGCTATCGGAATTCCTGAAGTCCGATTCAGATGATGGTCGAGCGAAGCAGTTCGAGAAACCGCGCCTGGGGCAGGGTGGGGCGCCAATGTTCGCGGGTCGTGACGCCGATCGTTCGAATGCTGTGCTCCAGCCGCGGGCCGATCGTGGTCAGCAGGCCGCCATCGACCTCTAGCGCCACCTGGTCGGGCGACAGCAGGGTCAGGAAGTCGCCATCGGCGAGCACGCCGCGGATGACCATCACCGATCCGCATTCGATCGGCGCGCGCGGGCGGGGACGGCCAGCGAACAAGGCTTCCCATTGCAGACGGAGCGGCGTTCCCGGCTGGCCGACGATCCAGGGATAGTCGGCCAGTTGATCGAGCGACGGCCGCTCGACCTGCGCGAGCGGGTGCCCGGCGCGACCGATCACTGCGAGCCGGTCGACCATCAGCGGCTCTTGCACGCAATCGGGCGGGGCGGTCGGACGAAGCGCGCCGATCATCAGGTCGAGCACACCGTCACGCAACGGATCGACCAGCTCGCGCCACGACCCCTCGACCACGTCGATCATCGTCCCGGGAAAATCGCGCGTGAACCGCGCGATCGCCGCGGGGAGGATCAACGCGCGGCACAGCGGCATCGCGCCGATCACCACGCTTCCGCCACCCTCGGGCTCGGCCGCGACTTCCGCGATCAGCGCGGCAAGTTCGCTTCGCGCGAGCCTGATCCCGCGGGCCAGCTTGACGCCTGATGGCGACAGCGCGACGCCGCGTCCGCGCCGTTCGACCAGCGGGGTGGCGCACAGCTGTTCGAGGTCGCGGACCGCGCGATGGATAGCGGGCTGCGACAGGCTTGTGGCGTCGGCCGCGCCGACGAAACTGCCGGCATCCGCCACCGCGAGGAACGCGCGCAATTGGGTCGCCGTCATCAGCAATTCGGGCCGCGCGAAACTGCGCGCGCCGCCTCGCGCGGTGGCGCGGGTGGCGGTGGTCAGATGGTTGAGTGCGGCATCTACGCGTTCGCTCGCCAACTGGCCCTCGGGCGTCGCCGACATCCCGTCGGGGCGGCGTTCGAACAGCGCCGCACCCAGTTGGCGCTCCAGCTTGGCGAGCCCCTGGGTCAGCGCCGGCTGCGACAGGCTCACCGCGTCGGCCGCAGCGCTCATGCTGCCGTGGCGGACGATCGCCGATATCGCGCGCAAATGCCGGATGTTGAGGTCGAATGCATTGGTAATCATACGCGATCATAGCAAAAACTTATCGCTGGGGGATAATTGTGAATGCCGCCTCTTCGGCGCCTTCTCTAGCGCTGACGGGGAATGTTTTGAGGCGAGGTGGATATGGCTGGTCGAGTGGTTCGCAACATCGCGCGCGCCGATGCGTCGGTGATCGACGGGCTGGCGCGTGCCGGCGTCGCCACGGTGCACGAGGCACAAGGCCGGGTCGGACTGCTCGCCAGCCGGATGCGGCCGATCTATCCCGGCGCGCGGATCGCCGGATCGGCCGTCACGATCTCGGCACCGCCCGGCGACAATTGGATGGTCCATGTCGCGATCGAACAGTTGCGGGACGGCGATATCCTGGTGCTGGCGCCGACCAGTCCATGCGAGGACGGCTATTTCGGCGACCTCTTGGCGACCTCGGCGATGGCGCGGGGATGCCGTGGGCTGGTGATCGATGCGGGCGTGCGCGACGTTCGCGATCTGACGCAGATGGGTTTCCCGGTCTGGTCGAAGGCGGTGTTCGCGCAAGGAACGGTCAAGGCGACATTGGGATCGGTCAACGTGCCGATCGTCTGCGCCCGGGCGGCGATCGAACCGGGGGACGTGATCGTCGCCGATGATGACGGGGTGTGTGTGGTTAGGCGCACCGACGCGGCTGCGGTGCTCAAAAAGGCGCAGGCGCGCGAGGCCGCGGAGGAATCGAAGCGCAAGCGGCTGGCGGCGGGCGAGCTCGGGCTCGACATCTACGACATGCGCGGCAAGCTCGAGGCGATGGGGCTCGTCTATGAGTGACGGCGTGCGGTGCATGTGGATGCGTGGCGGCACGTCCAAGGGGGCCTTCTTCCTCGCCGACGATCTGCCGCGCGAGAAAGCCCAGCGCGACGCATTCTTGCTTCGCGTGATGGGGTCGCCCGATCCGCGCCAGATCGACGGCATGGGCGGCGCCGATCCCTTGACTTCCAAGGTCGCCGTCGTAGCCAAATCCAACCGCCCCGGCGTCGATGTCGATTATCTGTTCCTCCAGGTGTTCGTCGACCAGGCGATCGTCACCGATGCTCAGAATTGCGGTAATATGCTCGCGGGAGTCGGACCGTTCGCGATCGAGCGCGGCTTGGTCGCGGCGACCGGCGAGGAGACCCGCGTCGCGATCTTCATGGAAAATACCGGGCAGATCGCGGTCGCCACCGTGCGGACGCGCGACGGCGTACCAGTCTATCATGGCGAGGCGCGGATCGATGGCGTGCCGGGCAATGCGGCGCCGGTACCGCTGGAATTCCGCGATACTGCCGGATCGTCGTGCGGCGCGTTGCTGCCGACTGGCAACGCGGTCGACATGATAGAGGGCGTGGCCTGCACGCTGATCGACAATGGCATGCCGTGCGTCGTGTTCAGCGCGGCCGAGGTGAGCGCGACCGGCTATGAGGATCGCGAGACGCTCGACAACGACATGGCGCTCAAGGCGCGGATCGAGGCGATCCGGCTCAAGGCCGGGCCGCTGATGAACCTGGGCGACGTGACCGAGAAATCGGTGCCCAAGATGATGCTGGTGGCGCCGCCGCGGCAGGGCGGGGCAGTGACGGTGAGGAGCTTCATCCCGCATCGCGCGCACGCAACGATCGGCGTGCTCGGCGCGGTCAGCGTGGCTACTGCCTGCCTGGTTCCCGGCTCACCCGCGGCTGCGGTCGCGGCCATTCCGGACGGGCCGGTCAAGACGCTGTCGGTCGAGCATCCGACCGGCGAGATGAGCTGTGTGCTGACGTTGGACGACGATGGTCAGGTCGCGACCGCCGCCTTGCTCCGCACCGCTCGCAAACTGATGGATGGCGAGGTGTTCGGATGAGTATCGACGCGAACGGGCGTATCCGCAGCTGGACCGAATCGCCTTCGAGCCCGCATTTCGTGCCGCCACCCGGTGCGATCGACGCGCATTGCCACGTCTTCGGGCCCGCCGCGCAATTCCCGTTCAGCGCGAAAGCCAAATATTCGCCGCAGGACGCCGGCCCCGACATGCTATTCGCGCTGCGCGAGCGGCTGGGGTTCGACCGCAACGTCATCGTCCAGGCGAGCTGCCACGGTACCGATAACGCCGCGACGCTGGACGCGATCGCGCGATCGAACGGCAAGGCCAGGGGAGTCGCTGTGGTCGACCCCGCCATCGGCGAAGCCGAGTTGCAAGCGCTGCACGACGGCGGCATCCGCGGCATCCGCTTCAACTTCCTCAAGCGGTTGGTCGACGACGCGCCCAAGGACAAGTTCCTCGATGTGGCGGGGCGGTTGCCATCGGGCTGGCACGTCGTGGTCTATTTCGAGGCGGATATCCTGGAGGAATTGCGGCCGTTCCTCGACGCGATCCCGGTCCCGCTGGTAATTGACCACATGGGCCGCCCCGATGTCAGCCAGGGGCCCGACGGCGCCGACATGCGCGCGCTCCGGCGGTTGCTCGACAGCCGCGACGACATCTGGTTCAAGGCGACCTGTCCCGACCGGCTCGATCCCGCCGGCCCGCCCTGGGATGACTTCGCGACCGCCGTCTTGCCGCTGATCGCCGATTATCCCGATCGCGCTTTGTGGGGCACCGATTGGCCACACCCCAATATGCAGGATGCGATCCCCGACGACGGCGCGCTGGTCGATATGATCCCACGTATCGCCCCGACGGCCGAATTGCAGCGCAAGCTGCTGATCGACAATCCGGAGCGGCTGTACTGGCCGGAGATCATCGACTGACCGCAGGCTCTCGCGGGTGCAGGGAATCGCATATGCATTGAGCCCGCTGCGAAGAGTCCATAACCGTCGAAATCAGCGTCACCCGTCATGCCGGCCTTGTGCCGGCATCCACCGCGCCGCGTACCCAGCGGCCGTTGGACAACTACCACGGTGGATGCCGGGACGAGCCCGGCATGACAAAGGGTGGAGCGGAATCGTCTCAATCCCAAGCGGCGTATTCTTGGCACCGAGAGGATATGAAGAGCGGCAAACGAGTCAATTCGCCACGCGAGCTCCATTCGCGATTTCCCTGCCGCAGGCCGGACCCGGTTCGCGTGAGTCCATAACCGCCATTCGCTCCAATCCAAGCCGACGGGGTCGGCGCGCGCTACCAAGCTTCCTCAGACCGTTCGAAACGGCCGGGTTCAGGGGAGGACAATTTGCGCACGTCAATCATCGGCATCCTGTTGGGGACCACCGTCATCCTGCCGTCGCTCGCGCATGCGCAGGCGGCGCCGCCCCCGGTGGATCCGTCCCAGGTTGAGACCAATAACGGCATTCCCGATATCGTCGTCACCGCGCAGAAGCGGTCCGAAAATGTCCAGGACGTGCCGATCGCCATCTCGGCCTTCACCGCCGATACGCTGAAGGAGCGCGCGGTCACCAGCATCGCCCAGCTGTCGGCGATCGCGCCCAACGTCAATCTCGATGCGGGCACGCCTTTTTCCGGCTCCACCGCCGTGCTGTCCGCCTATATTCGCGGCATCGGGTCGGACGATTTCGCCTTCAACATCGATCCCGGCGTCGGCATCTATCTCGACGGCGTCTATCTGGCACGGACGGTCGGCGCCAACCAGGACCTGCCTGACGTGGAGCGCGTCGAGATTCTGAAGGGACCGCAGGGGACGTTGTTCGGGCGCAACACGATCGGCGGCGCGATCTCGATCGTCACCCACGACCCCGGCAAGACCTTTCGCGTCAGCGGCGACATGACCGTCGGCAGCTTCAACCTGCTCCAGGCGCGCGGCACGGTCGACGTTCCGATCGCCGATGGGTTGTCCTCGTCGCTGACCTTCGGGGTGCGGACGCGCGACGGTTTTCTGAAGCGCATTCCCTATCCCGATGCGCGCGCGAACAATTCGCCGTCCTATACCCAGTTCGACGCGGCGGGGCGTGAGAGCGCGCGGCGCGAAGGCGCCAACGACAATTTCAACCTGCGCGGCAAGCTCAAATGGGACAATGGCGGCCCGGTCCGGCTGACCCTGTCGGGCGATTACAGCCGCGACAAGGGAACATCGGCCAACAAGCTGCTGGGAACCGCCGAAACCGTGCCGGGCAATTTTGCCGGCACGACCAACCTGCCGGGCACCGCCTTCGATCCGACCGGCACCACCGGTTCGCTATTCGCCGGGCTGTACAATTTCTGCATCGGCGCCACGTCGGCACAAATCGCCGCGCGTGGCGCGCAGGCGCTGTGCGGGGTGACGAGCACCCAGTACAGCCCGCAATTCAAGCTGCCGAGCGTCGCCAGCGTCAATGTCGACGGCAATCCCAATAACGACCGGCTGCCCTGGGACAGCCGCTTCGTCATTGCCGATCCCGACCGCAGCTACGCCACTGGCAACAGCTATTCCAATCTCCAGAATTGGGGCGTGTCCGGCATCGTCGATATCGACCTGGCGAAGAATGTCGCGATCAAGTCGATCACCGCGTATCGCGCCTTGCACTGGAATGCCGGTCTCGACGCCGACGGCTCGCCGCTCAATTTCCTGCAGCTCAGCTTCAAGATGAACCAGTGGCAGTTCAGCCAGGAAGTGCAGCTGCTCGGCAAGGCGTTCGACAACAAGCTCAACTATGTGGTCGGGGCCTATTATTTCAAGGAAGCCGGCGACCTGCACGATTATGTCACCTTCGCCGAGGGGCTGGTCCAGGTCGACGGTCCCAATACGCTCAAGACCGAGAATTACGCCGCCTTCGGACAAGTGGATTTCCGCCCGATAGACCTGATCGGCATCACGCTGGGCGGCCGCTACACGCGCGAAAACAAGCAATTCGAGGGCGGGCAGCAGGAACTCAACGGGTTCAACTACAAATTGTTCGGCTGTTCCGACGCCAATGGCAACATCACGCCCAACGGCCCGTTCCCGCTTGCGCCAGTGACATGCCAGCAGGGATTGTCCTTCCCCGATCCGAACAATCCGGTCCGCGTCTATGTGCCGGGCGTCAACCGCAAGACCTTCACCAACTTCTCGCCCAAGGTCGGCATCCAGCTGCATGCCGCCAAGGACATCCTGTTCTATGGCAGCTGGTCGAAGGGCTATAAGACCGGCGGCTGGACCACGCGCCTGACCAATCCGCAGGGCAATGTCGCGCCGGGCTTCGATGAGGAGAAGGCAACAACCTGGGAAGCGGGCGTCAAGTCGACCTGGTTCGATCACAAGCTGCAGCTCAACGCCGCAGCTTACACCACCGACTATCAGGGCATCCAGCTCAACATCCAGATCGGAACCTCGCCGACCATCGCCAATGCCGGCAATGCGCGCATCAAGGGCTTCGAGGTGGAGATGGTCGCAGCACCGGTGGCCGGCCTGACGATCAACGGATCGGTCGGCTATACCGATGCCTATTACACCTATGTCTCCCCGGCCGCGACGGCGGTGGGCGGGGCCAATGTCTTCCAGGCTGGAACATTGGTCGGGGCAGCCCTGCCGAAGACGCCGAAATGGCAGATCAGCCTCAGCCCGCGCTATGAAACCAGGCTGGGCAATGGCGGATCGCTGACATTGCTCGCCGATTGGAGCCACACCACCAGCGCGTGGAACGACGCGCAGCGCACCTATCTGTTGTTCCGGCCGACCACCAATACGGTCAATGCCAGCCTGTCCTATCGCGAGCCCGGCGACCATTGGACGCTAACGGTTGGCGGCACCAACCTGACCGACGGCCGCTATCTCACCTCGGGCGGATCGAACATTTCGGCGGGGGCGTTCTTCGGGACCTATAACCGGCCGCGTGAATGGTATGCCAAGTTTGGCTTCCGGTTCTGATCCGATGGAGCGACTGACGGCACAGGCTGCGATCGTCGAGGCGCCGGGCGGCGAGTTCACGCTCGCCCCGGTTACGATCGACCCGCCCGGACCCGAGCAGGTTCGGGTCGCCATTCACGCCTGCGGTGTCTGCCACACCGACATGGTGATGCGCGAGGGCGGATTGCCAATCCCCTTTCCGGTGGTGCTGGGCCATGAAGGGGCCGGGGTGGTCGAGGCGGTAGGCTCGGCGGTCGAGGGGATCGCGCCGGGCGATCATGTGCTGCTCAGCTTCCACAGTTGCGGCCGATGCGCGGCGTGCGGCGATCATCAGCCTGGCTATTGCAACGAATTCGTCCCGCGCAATTTTCTCGGTGCGCGGACGCCGGGGGAGGGCGATATCCGGCGCGATGGATCGGCGGTCGGGGGCAACATCTTCGGCCAATCGGCTTTCGCCACCTCGGCGCTTGCGCATGCCGACAATGTGGTGTCGATCGACCCCGCCTTGCCGCTCGCCTTGCTCGCCCCGCTCGGCTGCGGCATCCAGACCGGTGCCGGCACGGTGATGGAAACGCTGCGCCTGCAACCCGGCCAATCGATAGCGGTATTCGGCGCCGGCGCGGTCGGGCTGGCCGCGGTGATGGCCGCACGGATTCTCGGTGCGGGCAGGATCGCGGTGCTCGACCTCCATCCCGCCCGCCTCGATCTGGCACGCGATCTCGGCGCGACGGAAACGGTCGATGCGATCGAACGGCTGTCGGGCGGGTTCGACTATATCGTCGACACGACCGGTGTTCCGGCATTGGTGGAACGCGCGATCGATCTGCTTGCACCGCGTGGAACGCTGGCGCTGGTCGGCGCCTATCCGCCCGGCGGAGCGATCTCCGTCGATCCCTCCGCCATCATGGCTGTCGGCCGACGTGTCGTTGGCGTGGTAGAGGGCGGCATCGACCCCCGGCGCTTCATTCCCAGGCTCATAGATCATTATCGCGCCGGCCAATTACCGCTAGAAAAGCTTGTCCGGACCTATCCCTTTGCCGAGATCGAACGCGCATTCGCCGCCTCCAGCGACGGATCGGTGGTCAAGCCGGTGCTGGTGATGCCGGTAGCCGGCGCGCTGCCGGGATGACGATAGGCGGTGTCTTCGCCCCAACGAAGCGCGTCAGCTGTACGAACATCAATTGCGGAACGAGATATGGTAGCGGCGGTTGCCAACCTCGTGCATCCGCCGTCAAGCCGCCCGTTGGCTGGCCCATTTCACGCCCGTTAAGTCATTGAAAAAATGGTGGACGCACTAGGGCTCGAACCTAGGACCCGCTGATTAAGAGTCAGCTGCTCTACCAACTGAGCTATGCGTCCATGCCGGCTTGCGGCTGCCGCTGTTAAGAGCGGCCCCCCGGACGGGGAGGGGGGCAATTACCATCGCACGCGCGCTTTGCAACCCCTTTTTTGCGCCGCCGCAATTGGCGTCCGCCTGGGCGTTACCAGCGAGTCTGTTGTCGGTTCTGGCGGTCGAGCGACATCAGGATGCCGATGCACAACAGCACCGTCAGCTGCGACGATCCGCCGAAACTGATCAGCGGCAACGGCACGCCGACCACCGGCGCCATGCCCATCACCATCGCCATGTTGATCGAGACGTAGAAGAACAGGGTGGTAGCAAGGCCGGCGGCTGTGAGGCGCGCGAAGCGGCCCTGCGAGCGTAACGCGACATTGACAGCCCACCAGATGATCGTGAACCACGCGATGACCAGCAGCACGCCGCCGACTAGCCCCCATTCCTCCATCATCGTCGCCAAGGCGAAGTCTGTATGACCCTCGGGCAGATAATCGAGATGGCTCTGCGTTCCGTTGAGGAATCCCTTGCCGAAAATCCCGCCCGATCCGATCGCGATCTTCGACTGGCTGATGTGATAGCCGGTGCCGAGCGGATCGCTTTCGGGATCCATGAAGATCAGGATGCGGTTGCGCTGGTAATCGTGGAGCACGAAGTTGAACGCGATCGGCGCCAGGATCGCACCGGCCAGTCCGCCGCCGATGAACAGGCGCAGCGGGACGCCGGCGAGGAACATCACTGTGATCCCGCCCGCGGTGATCATGAGCGCGGTACCGAGATCAGGCTGGAGCATGACCAGCGCGGCGGGGATGCCGATCAGTACCAAGGGCGGCCAGATCGCGCCGAACTTGCGGATCTCGGCCGGGGGCAGCATCTCGTAGAAGCGCGCGCAGGCGAGCACGATGAAGGGCTTCATCAATTCGGATGGCTGCAGCCGGATGATGCCGAGTTCGAGCCAGCGCTGGCCACCGCCGGCAACCTTGCCGAGGATCTCGACGCCCAGCAACATCAGGATGATGACGCCGTAGACCGGCAGGCTGATCGAACTCCAGGTGCTTTCGCGCACGCGCGACAGGGCCATCGCGCCGCCGAGCAGGACGAAGAAGCGGACACCCTGCGACAGCGCCCAGGGGCGGATATGTCCGCCCGCCGCCGAATAGAGCACCAGCAGGTCGAAACAGCCGATCGCCAGGACCAGCAGGATGACCTTCCACGGCAATTGCGCGAGCGGCTCGGGCACGAAGCCGAGATTGGCGGAGGAACCTTTAGTCATTGCCAAGTCTCATTGATCGACCTCGCGCGATCCTTCTTCGGCCGGCTGCGCGGTGTTGGCGATCGCCGCCGCCGACGAATTGGCGGCATCGGTCGCCGCCTCGACTGCCGGGGCGTCGGTCGGTGCCGCGGTGGCGTTGGTTTCGGTCTGCGCGCCCTGTACCAGCGAGATCTGGCTCTTATAGGCGGCGGTCTCGGCGGCCATGCGCGTGGCGATATCGCCGCCCCAGGTCGGCTCGACCTCGGCCAGCGACTTCAGCGCGCGGTCGCGGTCAAGCAGATAGGTGATGATGTCGCGCCCGATCCCCGGCGTGTCGAGGTTGGTCACCGTATGGCCGCCATGTTCGAGCACGACGGCGGCGGCATATTTTGGATTTTCGACCGGCGCGAAGCAGATGAACAGGGCATGGTCGCGCATCTTGAAAGGCAGTGAGGCGTTCGAGCGGACGCCGCCCGCGCGCTCGGCCATGGTGATACGCCGAACCTGGGCGGTGCCCGTCTTGGCGCCTAGTGAGGCGCCGGGAATGTTAAGCCGGGCACGGCCGCCGGTGCCGCCCTGATTGACCACGCCGTACATGGCGTCGCGGATATAGGCGAGGTGTTCCGGGTTGAGCGGCAGTGGGTTGGCGATCGGCGCGTTGCCGTTCATCACGATGCGCGGCTGCAACGACCGGCCCGAGGCGATGCGCGAGGCCATCACTGCGAGCTGGATCGGATTGGCCAGCACATAGCCCTGACCGATTGACGCGTTGAGCGAATCGGCGACGGTCCAGTCGGCCTTGTACTTCCTGAGCTTCCACGCGCTGTCGGGGACCGTGCCATAGCGCTGAGTCGAGAAGGGAAGGTCGAACTTCTGCCCGAGCCCCAGCGTCCGCGCGACCGGCGCCACCTGGTCGTAGCCGAGCCGCCGGACCATCTCGTAGAAATAGATGTCGCAGCTGGCCATGATCGCTTGCTTGAGGTTGAGCGGGCCGTGCCCCGACTTCTTGTGGCAGTGGAAAATGCCGTTGCCGACCCGGAGTGCGCCGCCGCAGCTGATGCGGTCATCGGGACTGACCCCCGCACGCAGCAGCGCCAGCCCGTTCATCGGCTTGACCGTCGATCCCGGTGGGTAAAGCCCCTGGAGGATCTTGTTCATCAACGGCACGTGGTCGTTGTCCGACAGCATCTTCCATTCGAGATGGCTGATACCGTCGGAAAAGCTGTTGGGGTCGTAAGCCGGCATCGACACGAAGGCGAGCAAGTCGCCGCTGGTGATGTCGATGACCACCGCCGAACCCGAATTGGTCCCGAGCCGGCGCGCGGCATATTCCTGCAATCCCGCGTCGATGGTCAGCCGTTGATTGTGTCCCGGCACGTCCTGCCGCGTTGCCAGTTCGCGCACCAATTTGCCATGCGCCGTGACTTCCACGCGCTTGGCACCGGGCGAGCCGCGTAATTTCTCTTCCAGCGCCTTTTCAAGGCCGTCCTTACCGATCTTGAAGCCCGGGGTGATGAACAGCGGGTTCTTCGTCTGCTTGTACTGTTCGGCCGAGGCCGCGCCGACATAGCCGGTCAGATGCGCAACTGCAGGGCCGGCCGGGTAGCTGCGCGAATAGCCGCGCGTCGGCGCCACGCCGGGCAGTTCGGGAAGCCGCACCTGGATCGCGGCGAACCGGTCCCAATCGAGATTTTCCGCGACCTGAACCGGCTGGAAGCCGGCGGCGCGCTTGAGGTCGGTCTGGATCCGCGCGATCTGTTCGGGGGGTAGCGACAAAAGGTGCTGAAGCAGTTTCAACACCTGATCGGTCTGCTCCTTGGGCAGGCGGTCGGGGATGATGTCGACGCGGAAATCGGTGCGGTTGTTGGCGATCGGATGACCGTAGCGGTCGATGATCCAGCCGCGGCGTGGTGGGATCATCGTCAGGTTGACGCGATTGCTTTCCGCCAGCAGCTGGTAGCGCTGGTTCTCGATGACCGCGAGCCAGGTCATGCGGCTGGCCAGCGCCACCGCGACCGCGCCTTGCGCCGCGCCCAGCACGATCGCGCGGCGCGAAAAGCTGTAGGATTGCTGGACCTCGTTGACCAGGCGCGTCGGGCGGTTCACGCACGGCTCCTTTTGAGATCGAGCCAGGCAATCAATCGCGCAATGAAGGGATAGAGCAGCACCGCGACGATCACCTGGAACAACAACAGGGTATCGACATGCGCCTCTATCCCGGTCGCGATCAAGCGCCCTCCGATCAACGCAAAGGCGATCGCGCCGGTCGCCAGCACCCAATCCTGCCAGAAATCGCGCGCCACCAGCCGCTGGTCGAGCATATCGATCGCTAGAAACGCCATGCTCCACAACATCACCGCGCTGCCCAATGGCTGGCCACTGACCAGGTCGTCGAACAGCCCGAACGGAATCGGCGCCCAGACCCGCAAGGCTTCGGGGCGCATCAACCGCCAGCCGAGCAGGATCATCAGGCCGAACGGCGGCAGCACGGGGAAGGTTGCGATGAACGGTATTACGGTGACCAGCGACCCCGCCATCACCGAACCGACGGGGATGAGCCATTGGCCAGTGGGCGAGGTCTGGGGAGCGAAGGCGCTTGGTGGCCTACTCACGGACGCGTGTCCGGGGCGGGTGGCGGCGGTGGCGGCAAATAGGTCTTCATCACCGTGGCGAAATCGAGTGCGTCGGGGCGCGCCAGCGGCATGGCGAGCGCGCTGTCGCGGCCGCGCTCGGTGACCTTGGCGACCGGCACGTTGGGCGGGAAGATGCCGCCGGTCCCCGAGGTCACCAGGATGTCGCCAGGGGCGAACTGGCCCGTCGTCATGGCAATCGGGCGCACTTCGAGCAGGCCGTCGCCGCGCCCGGCGGCGAAGCCCGGCGCGCCGTCCTTCAGGCGCCGCACCGGTATCACGCTTTCCGGGTCGATGATCATCAGCACGCGGGCGGTGTCCGGACCCGCCTCGATCACCCGGCCGACCAGCCCATCGGGGCCGCGCACCGGCATGCCGGCATGCACGCCTTGGGCGATGCCGGCATAGACCAGGGCATAGCGCCGCGTGCTCGATGCCGACGAGCTCACCAGCCGCGCATTGATGATGTCCTCAATCGCCGGCTCGCGCATGTTGAGCAGCTTCTTGAGGCGGATATTCTCATAGGCGATCGCGCGCGCCTTCAGCAGCACTTGCTCCTGGCGCTGGACCTGCTCCTTCAGTCGCGCATTCTCGCCATGCACGCCGAAATAGCTGCCGATCCAGCCGGGAATCGACCCGATCCCTCGCACGACAGAGCCTACGCCCCAGCTGACCGGCGCGGTGACTTCCGCCGTCCCGGCGCGCAACGCCGAAAAAGCGGGCGGGTCGAGCTTCGAGATCAGCAACAGGATCGCGCCCACGAGCACGCCCGCGATCGCGATCACGTAGCCGATGAACAGACTATATTGCGCCCGCCGCGAATAACCCGGGCGCCGGTTGCGTGGCGACGCCATTCACTTCCCTCGCACCCCGAAGTCCCGGGATTCTTTCGCTCTCAGGCTTGGATCAGGCCCGAGACTCAATCAAGCGTTATGCAGAACGCCACGGAACATCGGATCTTCCAGCGCGCGGCCGGTGCCCAGTGCGACGCAAGTCAGCGGGTCCTCGGCGATCGTCACCGGCAGGCCGGTTTCGTCGCGCAGCACTTCGTCGATCCCCGCCAGCAGCGCACCGCCGCCGGTGAGCACGATGCCCTGGTCGACGATGTCGGCGGCGAGTTCGGGCGCCGTATTCTCGAGCGCGATGCGCACCCCTTCAACGATCGTCCCCACCGGCTCGGACAGCGCCTCGGCGATCTGGCCCTGGTTGATCTGGATTTCCTTGGGCACGCCGTTGACCAGGTCGCGACCCTTGATGTGGATCGTCTGGCCGATGCCGTCGGCGGGCGGCTTCGCCGTGCCGACTTCCTGCTTGATCCGCTCGGCAGTCGCTTCGCCGATCAGCAGATTATGGTTGCGGCGGACATAGGAGACGATCGCTTCGTCCATCTTGTCGCCGCCGACGCGGACCGACGTGGTATAGGCAAGGCCACGCAGCGACAGCACCGCGACCTCGGTAGTGCCGCCGCCGATATCGACGACCATCGATCCGATCGGCTCGGTTACCGGCATGTCGGCACCGATCGCGGCGGCCATCGGTTCCTCGATCAGCCAAACCTGGCTGGCACCGGCGTTCGACGCCGCATCGCGGATCGCGCGGCGCTCGACCGAGGTCGATCCCGACGGCACGCAGATCACGATCTGCGGCCAGCGCATGAAGCGGCGTTGCCCGCCATGCACCTTGTGGATGAAGTGCTTGATCATCTGTTCGGCGACGTCGATGTCGGCGATGACGCCGTCGCGTAAGGGACGGATCGCCTGGATGCTGTCCGGCGTCTTGCCCATCATTAGCTTGGCGTCGTCGCCGACGGCCTTGACCTTCTTGACCCCGTTGATCGTCTCGACCGCCACGACCGACGGTTCGTTGAGGACGACGCCGCGGCCACGCAGATAGACGACGGTATTGGCCGTCCCCAGATCGATCGCCATGTCATGCGACATGAATTTGAAGAAACGCGAGAAGACCATTTCGTTTTTGACCGTCCGAATTCGAGGCCGATGTGACAGCATGCGCCGGGTTGTTTCATCCCGTCCGCCAAAGCCAAATCCGGGCTCCGGTTTATTGGCATTTGCGGTCGCGGGATGGCGTCGCTTGGTCTAGAGTCAAACCCATGTCAATACGCCGCCTTCCAGAGCATCTCGTCAACCGTATCGCCGCGGGTGAAGTGGTAGAAAGACCCGCCAGTGCGTTGAAGGAATTGGTCGAAAACGCGGTCGATGCGGGGGCGACCCGAATTGCCGTCAAGCTGGCCTCTGGCGGCGTGGATTTGATCGAAGTCATCGACGACGGATGCGGCATGACCGCGGCCGATATGGCGCTCGCGCTCGAGCGCCACGCCACCTCGAAACTGCCAGATGAGGCAATCGAAAATGTCGTCACCTTGGGCTTTCGCGGCGAGGCGTTGCCGTCGATCGCCAGCGTCGCCCGGCTGACGCTCGAAAGCCGCGTGCGCGGTGCCGATGGCTGGCGGCGCGTGGTCGACAACGGCGCGGTGGTGGAGGAAGGGCCTGCGGCCCTTCCGCCTGGGACGCGCGTTCGCGTCGAGGCACTGTTCGACAGAGTCCCTGCGCGGCGCAAGTTCCTGCGCTCGCCGCGCGCGGAATATGGCGCGAGCCTCGACGTGGTACGCCGCCTGGCGATGGCACGACCCGATATCGCCTTCTCGGTCGAGCATGACGGGCGGCGCGCACTCTCGACCAACGCGCCCGAGGATCGCCCCGGCCGCGTCGCGGCGCTGACCGACCGCGCGTTGATCGAGAACAGCGTTGCTATCGACCTCGCGCGCGAGGGCGTGCGGCTGGGCGGCGTGGCGGGGCTGCCAACCTTCAACCGCGGCGTCGCCGATCACCAATATCTGTTCGTCAATGGGCGCCCGGTGAAGGACCGATTGCTCGCGGGGGCGGTGCGCGGAGCTTATGCCGAGATGCTGGCGCGTGACCGGCATCCGGTAGTGGCACTCTTCCTCGACCTTCCCGCCGACATGGTCGACGTCAACGTCCACCCAGCCAAAACCGAGGTCCGATTCCGCGAGCCGCAAATGATCCGCGGGCTGATCGTCAGCGGCCTGCGCCGTGCGCTCGACGACGCGGGCCATCGCAGCGCGCAACGGCCCGACGAAGCGGCGCTCGCCGCGTGGCGGCCCGAGCCGATCGCGCCGACGCCAAC